>PXRA01000104.1:0-550 GCA_003021725.1 Halobacteriales archaeon QH_8_64_26 | reverse complement strand
GTCCGCTTCGGTGATCGCACCCTGGGGACCGGTTCCCTCGACGGCCGTGAGATCCACGCCAAGGTCCGTCGCTCGGTCTTTCGCCCGCGGTGAGGCTCGTACCTGCTCGGCTGCCGTGTCACTGTCGGTGCCCGTCTCGGTCTCGGTGTCCGTCTCGCTGGCTGTCGCCTCCACAACGCGATCGACGTCCTCGGCAGTGATAGCTCCCTGCGGGCCGGTGCCATCGACGGCTGTGAGATCGACGTCGACTTCTTCGGCGCGCCGCTTTGCCCGCGGCGAGGCTCTCACTTCCGACCCAGAGGACCCCGCGGACGGCGGGGATGTTCCCTCGGTACCGTCCCTGGCTCCCGGTTCGGCGTCGGCAGGCGTTTCGTCCCGCTCCTCGCTTCCCTCATCGTCCCCGGTTCGGGAATCGAACTGAGTTTCGAGGTCGGCGACGTTTTCCTCGGGGTCGGCGACGATGCCGATCGGCGCTCCCGGTGGGACGGTCTCACCCTCGCCGATAGCGAGCACTCGAAGGACGCCGTCCTCGCGGGCTTCGACCTCCCCG
>PXRA01000103.1:31819-40325 GCA_003021725.1 Halobacteriales archaeon QH_8_64_26 | reverse complement strand
CCACAGAGCACGGCTTGCTCGCCGAAGAGGTCGGTCTCGGTCTCCTCCTGAAAGGTCGTCTCGACGACGCCCGCCCGCGCACAGCCGATCGCCTGGGCGTAGGCCAGCGCTTCCTGCTTGGCATCGCCGGTGGCGTCCCGGTAGACCGCGAGCAGTCCCGGAGTCCCCTCGCGGTTCTCGTAGTTTCGCCGGACGAGATGTCCCGGCGATTTGGGCGCGATCATCGTCACGTCCACGTCCTCGGGAGGACGGATCTGCCCGTAGTGGATGTTGAAGCCGTGGGCGAACTGAAGGGTGTTCCCGGGTTCGAGGCCGTCGCGGATCGCCTCATAGACCGCGGGCTGAACGGTGTCGGGAACGAGCATCGAGACGATGTCGGCCTCGGCAGCCGCCTCCGCGGGCGTTCGTACCTTCAGCCCGTCGTCCTCGGCGGCACTCCGCGAGGAGGAATCCTCCCGCAGCCCCACGATCACGTTGACCTCGCTGTCGGCTAAGTTCCGGGCGTGGGCGTGGCCCTGGCTCCCATAGCCTAAGACCGCGACGGTCTTCTCGGCGATATGGGAGGTGTCCGCGTCCTCGTCGTAGTAGATCGTCGCTCGTTCCGCGCCGTCCGCCGTGTCGGTAGTGTCGTCGGTGGTAGTGTCTGGGGTCATATGGTTAGTAGTGTCAATCGTCGGCTGCGCCGTTCGTTCGGGTCCGTGTTCCGGTTTTAGTCCCGGTCTCGGCCCCGGTCCTGGTTCCGTTCACGAGTCGTTCGTAGCGTTCCTCTTCGGCGTCGGTCGTCCACTCCTCGCCGCGGGCCAGTGCGGTCCCGCCGGTGCGTGCGAGTTCCCGGATGCCGAACTGCCGGTAGGCGTCGATCGCGTCGTCGATCTTCCCCTCGTCGCCGACGATCTCGACGGTGATCGTCCGCGGCCCGGCATCGAGCGTCCGGCCATCGTACATCTCGGTGATCGCCTGGACTTTTTCGGGTTCCTCGCCATGCACTTTACAGATCACCAGCTCCCGCTGGATCGCATCCGAGCCCAACTCCCGGACCGAGATCACGGGGACGAGCTTCTCCAGTTGCGTTTCGACCTGGCGGATTCCCGGGTCGGGTTCCTCGATAACGAGGGTGATCCGAGAGGTCTCGGGGTTCGTCGTCGGCCCCACGGTGAGGGATTCGATGTTGAACTGCCGGCGGCTCACGAGTCCCGTGACCGTCGCGAGCACCCCCGGGTCGTTCGCCACCAGCGCGGAGATGGCCGTCCGGCGCGGGGCGTGCTCGGCTTCGGCTTGGGGGTCGATCCTGATCCCCTGTGAACTGCGCCGGCCCTGGGGCCGCTCGCGGTCTTCAGGTCGCGGTCCGTCGAGGCCCTGTTCGTGTCGTCCGTTCGCTCCCGTGCCCGCGTCGCTGTCCTCGGCGTGATCGGAACTCATAGCTGGTCCTCCGAGAGGGCAAAGCGGGCGTTGTCGCCGCCGCTCGCGACCATCGGGTAGACGTTCTCCGCCGGGTCGATGTGGGCGTCGACCACGGCGGGCCCGTCGTACTCGCGGGCCTCCTGTAGGGTATCGGCGACGTCGTCGTACTCCCTGAGGGTGAGGCCCTTCGCGCCGAAGGCTTCCGCGAGCTTCGCGAAGTCGGGGAGCCAGGGGTACTCCGAGGCCATCCGCCGGCGCTCGAAGAAGGCGTCCTGCCACTGCCGGACCATCCCGATCGCCTCGTTATTGAGGACGACGACGGTGAGATCGAGGTTCTCACGCACTGCGACCGAGAGCCCCTGGCTGGTCATCAGGAAGGAACCATCGCCGTCGAAACAGACGACCTCCCTGTCGGGGGCGGCGACCTTCGCGCCGATGGCCGAGGGCAACCCATAGCCCATCGTCCCCAGGCCGTGGCTCGAAATCCACGTCCTGGGGTGGCGAAAGGTCCAGTACTGGCTCGCCCACATCTGGTGTTGGCCGACCCCGGAGGTGACGATCGTGTCCTCGGGGCAGGCCTCACACATCGCCTCGACGACGAACTGTGGCTTGAGCGGCGTGTCGTCGGGTGTCGGGTAGTCCATCGGGTACTCCCCTCTCCACTCCTGGCACTGCTCGCGCCAGGCCGTGTAGGCCTCGGGGGAACTGCCCTCGGCGTCGAACGCCGCGTCCATCGCGCCGGCCAACTGATCGAGGACGGCCCCGGCGTCGCCCACCAAAGGATGGTCGGCGTGGACGTTCTTCGAGATCTCGGCGGGATCGACGTCGACGTGGATCACCTCGGCGTCGGGCGCGAAGGTCTCGATGCCCCCAGTGAGCCGGTCGTCGAAACGGGTCCCGACCGCGAGCAGACAGTCAGTGTGGGAGATCGCCATGTTCGCATAGCCGGTGCCGTGCATGCCTGCCCAGGACAGACAGAGATCGTGGTCCTCGGGGAAGGTGCCGATACCGGGCATCGTCGTCACGACCGGGATTTCCTGTTCGGTGGCAAACGCCCGCAGTTCCGGCGATGCCTCGCCTTTCGTGACGCCGCCACCGGAGAGGATCAGGGGCCGCTCGGCGCGTGCGAGCGCGCGGGCGGCCGCTTCGACTGCCGTGGTGTCGGCCTCCTCGGGCACCTCGTAGTACTGGGGGAGTTCCGGCTCGGCGGGTTCGCGGTCGGTCTCGCCCACCGAGACGTCTTTGGGTAGATCCACCAGGGTCGGACCCTGGCGGCCGGACTCGGCGAGCGCGAACGCCTCGCCGACCGTATCGCCGACGGTATCGCTGTCGTTCGCGAAGTAGTTCGTCTTGGTGATCGGCCGAGTCACGCCGACCGTATCGGTCTCCTGGAAGGCGTCGTTGCCGACGAACTCAGTCGGCACTTGCCCGGTGAGCGCCAACAGTGGATCGGAATCCATATCGGCGTCGGCGATCCCGGTCACGAGATTGGTTGCGCCCGGTCCCGAGGTCGCCATACAGACCCCTGGAGTACCGGTGACCTGGCCGTAGGCGTCCGCCGCGTGGGCCGCGCCTTGCTCGTGGGCCATCGTGACGTGGGTGAGCGCTGAATCGTACAACCCGTCGTAGACGGGCATGATCGCCCCGCCCTGGACGCCGAAGACGTGCTCGACTCCTGCGCCCTCGAGCGCGCGGGCGATCGACTCCGAACCCGTCTCGATCGGTGGCCGTTCACCCGGTTCGCTCGGTTCTGCTTCCTCGTTCGGGTCGGTCTCGGTGGAAGGGTCGGCTGCCGGTTCGGCTCCGGTAGTCGGTGTGGCGTCCGCGGCCTCAGCCTCGGCTTCGACCTCGGCCTCGGTCGTCGTCCCGGTGCCGGCCTCCGCGGTCGTTCCGCCGTCGGTCTCGGTGGCGGTCCCGGCTTCGGGGTCGGCCGCCGGATCATCTTCGGCGTCGCCAGCAGTACTGGTCGTCGTGTTCGGTCGCTCGCTCACTGGCACCACCCCCGGCGAGCGTGGGTGGGGGCCGGTGCGGTGGCTGGCGGGCGATACCGTCGTCGTTCGCGTGCGGTCGGTGTCTCTGGGTTCGGTGTCATCGGTCGTCGTAGCGGCTGGGAACGCTGTCCCTGATCGGTCGAAAGTCGATACGGGAGTCGGCGGGGAGAAGGTGGTGTGTAGGGGCTTATGCCCCTACAATAATCGACGCGAGGACGACACCGCTCGGCGTCGGCGTGCCGGTCGGCGAGTGTCGTCTCATTACCGGATAGATCCGAACGCCACCAGTAATAAGTGTTCTGTGTCGAGCGGCTTTCGCCTGACCGCGAGGCCGGCAACCGCGAAACCGCCGCGCGCGGCTGCCGGTCGGGGGCACCTGAGGGGTGCATTCAGGCCTCGACCTCCGATCGGTCGTTCTCTCCGCTTCTGTCCTCCCCGTCGTCGTCACCCTTGCGGGGCACGCCGGCCTCGCGGGCGAAGTCGAACAGGACCTCGGTGGTGATCCGCTCTTTCTCCGCACCGAAGTCCTTGACCTGGCGGGTGATCGTTTTCACGTCCTTCTCAGAGGGCCGGAAGCCCGCCTCGGTCAGCCGTTCGCGCACCGAGTGCGTGCCGGTGTGTTTGCCGAGCACTAACTCACGTTCGGCACCGACCATCTCGGGGGTCATCACGCCCGGCTCGAAGGTATCGGAGTTCTCGATCACGCCCGCCGCGTGGATACCGGACTCATGCGAGAAGGCGTTGCGACCGACCACCGGCTTGTTCGCCGGGACGGGTATGTCCGAGCGCTCCTCGACGAGCCGTGAGAGTTCGGTCAGGCGCGTCGTGTCGATTCCGGTGTCGATTCCGTAGAGTGACTCGGCGGCCATGGCGATCTCGTCGTAGGCGGCGTTGCCCGCACGCTCGCCGATCCCGTTGACCGACACCTGCGCTTGGGCCGCTCCCGCCTCGAAGCCCGCGAGCGCGTTCGCACTCGCGAGCCCGAAGTCGTCGTGGCAGTGGACATCGATCCGGGCGTCGACGTGTTCGTCGACGAACCGAACCAACTCGCCCATCCGCGTGGGCGTGGCTACGCCACAGGTATCGGGGATATTGAGCCAATCGATACCCGCCGCAGACACCGCTTGTAGGACCTCAGCGAGGAAGTCCTTGCGGGTGCGGGTGGCGTCCATCGGCGAGAACATCACCGGGACGCCGGCTTCCCGGACGCGGGAAATCGAGGCGACCGAGCGCTCGAGAACGTCCTCCCGGGAGGAGTGCATCGAGTCCTCGATCTGGACATCGCTAGTACTCACGAACAGGTGGATGAGATCGACGCCCGCGTCGAGGGCGGCCTCGATGTCGCCTTCGACGATCCGGGCCAATCCACAGGTCGTCGCCTCGGTGCTCGCGGCGATATCCCGGACGGTCTCGAACTCGGTCTCGGAGTTGACCGGGAACCCAGCCTCGATGACGTGGGTTCCCATTTCGTCGAGTAGCGCTGCTATCTCGCGTTTGTCCGCGGGCGAAAAGGACGTCCGTGGTGACTGTTCGCCGTCTCGAAGCGTGGTGTCGAAGACCCGCGCCGTCTCGATCTCAGAAGTAGTGGCTAACGTGCCCTCGAAGAACTCGACCCGCCGGGGTATCCGACGAGGCCTCCGATCGGTTTCGGTTTGACATCACCTGTCCTGGGACGCAGGACCCATATAAAGCTGTCCCTCCGGCCGATACTCGTCCGTCGATTCGCCGATTGCTACCGGCCGATTTACCGGAAACCCACCGCCGTCAATGGCCCGAAGGAACCACTGTGACACTATATGTCTCGATATCGTACTAGCGTTCTTCCACCGACTCTCCGTTGATACTACGTAATATTTGCATTTCTACCGACGAACGAAACCTCCGAGGACTGGCACGCGCCCCGTGGCTGGACGACCGACCGTTTTGTTCCACGCCGTCGATCGGCCGGTGTCGGTGGCAGCACCCACAGGCCATCGGCGCGTCCGATCGCCGTGTCGCGTGTCGCTCCGAGGCGTGTGTGCTTCCGCCGTCTTCGGCCCGGTGGTCGCTCCCCGCTGAACACCCGGCCGGTAGCGTGACCGGCTCGTGTGGGCGAGCCTTTTTGATCGGTCACGGCGAGGAGGGCGTATGAGCGGGTTCGATCTCGACCTGGGGGCGGTCGAGCAGCGGATGGACGAGGAGGGCGACGCCGATGCGGAGGGGCGGGTCGTGCTGGGCGTTCTCGACGGAACGACCCCGCCCATCGAGTGGATCGAGACGGTAGAGAGCGGGTCGGTGCTCGTGCTCTCGATCGAGGGGGATCTGAACGAACTGGCCGCGGATTTCGCCCGCGACGTCAAGGAACTGGGCGGTGGGCTCATGCACTTCCGATCCTTTCTGATCGTGACTCCGCCCGGTATCGGGATCGACACCGACCGACTGTGAGGCACCCTCGACCGCGCTCCCTTCCGACTGGACGGGATCCGGAAGATGGCTCCTCGGTTTCGCTCGTCGGTCCGTCAGCCAGCCGATCGGTGACCGGCTTCGGGGTGTTTTAATCCTAGCCGGTCGAAAAGCGGGTATGCCGATGAAAGGCTCCGGACCGGCGACCGACTTCCGGGAGATCGACCGGTTCGACGGCGGGGTCGGCTGGATCGCTTACCCCGACGAACGGATGCAACGCGCGAGCCACGCTCTGGTCGACGACGGGGATCTCTGGCTCGTCGATCCGGTCGATACCGAGGGGCTCGATGATCTGTTGGCCGAGTTCGGTGAGGTGTGTGGCGTCGTCGTCCTGCTGGATCGCCACGAGCGCGACGCCGCCCGCCTCGCTCGCCGACACGACGTCTCGGTTCACCTCCCCGTCTGGATGAAAGGTCTCGCGAGCGATCTCGACGCGCCGGTCGAACCGGTTCGAACGGAACTCGCCGATACGGGCTACCGTCTCCAGCGCCTCCTCGATACCCCCTTCTGGAAGGAAGCGGCGCTCTCGAACCCCGAGGGGACGCTTCTCGTTCCGGAGGCGCTGGGCACGGCCGCGTACTACAGGACCGAGGCCGAGCGCCTCGGCGTCCACCCGATGCTGCGTGCGTTCCCGCCCCGACGCCTCCGCGGTCTCGCGCCCGATCGCGTGCTTCTCGGCCATGGGTCGGGGATCACCACCGATGCGAGCGACGCGCTGGCCGACGCTCTCCGCGGGTCGCGTCGGCGCGCACCTCAACTCTACGCGCGGACCGCCCGGTCTTTCCTCCCCTGGTGAGCATCAGTTCCCTGCTGGACCGCCCGCTCCGATCGATTCGACGACACTTCGTGGTTTCTCCCTTGATCGTTTCTCGGCAGTTCGTAGCGCAGCCGAGCGGCGGTCGAACACGGGCCTTCTGCACCCCACCAGGTACGAAACTCAGTAAAGGCGTATTTATTTCACAACAAGTATGAATACCACTAACTTCCGCCAGACGATAGCTTTTTGATCGGACCCCTGTTAGAGACCTTCGATATGACCCGGGAAGGGCTCTCGCGCCGACCGGAGGTCGGTGAACGATGAACCAGTCGTTCGATGCGCTGGCCGATGAACAGGGAGTGAGTGTCAGCGACCCGATCGAGCGCCGCCAGTACGAACTCCGTACGTCGAATCCCGTCGAGCCCTGTCGGGTCTCGACCGATCGATTCGTGTTCCCGGTCGACGATGCGATCGCGATCGAGACCGAGCGACTACGGCTCCCGCAGGTCGTCGCCGCCTACGTCAGGGACGGCGACGGCGAGATGGTCGCGGAAGCCGAACACTACGCCGATGTTTCCCTTTCGGTGGGCGAGTACAGCGTTGAGCTCTGTACGCCGATCAAGCTCTACCTCCGCGTCGAGAGCGCCCTCGAAGTGAGCGCCGATACCGCGGAAATGACGCTTTCGTTCGGTCCCGGTACCACGGTACTGATCGGCTCGCGCTCCCATCACGAACATCCCGCGGCGACGATCACGACCACCGACGATCCCCTCGACGTGATGAGTGCCGTTTCCTCCTTGGGGTCAGCGCTCAAGACGACGACCTGTGAACGTTCCTACCCGACGCTCCGCGGGCACCCCCCGACGATCGAGGTCGGAGAGGAACTGGAGATCCCACCCGAGTTGGAGCACCCCGATACGGGGGTTCGGATCGAGGTGCCCCCGGATCTCCCTTCGATCTTCGTCGTTGCCCCGCTCGCGTACTACCTCGGTGCCGAAGTCGTTCCCGGCGGCGTCCCGCAGCTCCGCACCGACAGCGGGTTCGAGTACGCCCTGGATGGTCCCGATGGCTTCGAGACAGAGGTCGAGCGCGTGCTCAAACAGGTCTTCTTCCTCGATTGTCTCGCTCGCACCGAGGGACTGTATAAGGTCGATCTCCACGAGCGCCGGGCGGTCGCGTCGGTTCTCGACCTCGATTTCGCCGAGCTGTACGGCACGCCACTCGCCCAGCAGCTCGAAGCCTACTTAGGGGTGCCATTCGCGCTGCTCGAAGAGCACGTCCCCCAGTGGAAGCTCACGACCTACGTTGCCCCCGAAATCGGGCACGTCGAGATGCTTCCCTTCGTCGTGAACGACCTCGCAGTCGTGAAGACTCCAGGTAGTGCCGGAAGCACGGAGTCGAGTTCGGGCACGCAGGCCAAAGCTGTCGAGGAGTTCGTGCGCAGCGGTGCTTCCGAATCCATGCGTGCCGGTGCGTTCACCCGGAGCGCGTCGGGCGCGACCGAGGACACGAACACGGGTTCGACTCCTGGCGTCGATACCCCGGGTCCCACTCCGACTTCGGGTCCGGCCCAGCGAAGTTCCTCCGAGGCCCTCCCCGAGACCCCCTCGATCGTCGACCTCGAAGAGAGCGACTCGCTCGAACAGGCTTGGGTGGGCGAGGACGTTCCCCTAGGCGCGAGCAAGGCCACCGCGACGGCTTTCCGGAACAAGCTCGCCCGGGAGGCGACCGACGGCGACATCGCGATCACCGTGATCTGTAACGACGAGGAGATGCTCGATGAGCACGACAACGCCGCGGAGGTCTATGGCAATCGTGAGGAGCTGCCCTTCGACGTGCGGATGTATCGCGACCTGTCGGTCGAACAGCTCCGATACGTGCTCGAATCCGAAACCGACTTCCTGCACTACATCGG
>PXRA01000103.1:0-31780 GCA_003021725.1 Halobacteriales archaeon QH_8_64_26 | reverse complement strand
ATCGACCGCGGCGCGATCGCCGGTGTCGTGACCTTGGAGGACATCCTCGATAGCGGGGCGCTGCGGATCGGCCGGGCGATGGCCCGCCTGCTGAACCGTGGCTTTCCGATGCGTGCCGCGTTGAACATCGCGAGCGGCCAGAGCATTATCGGCAACCAGTACCTCGTCGTTGGATACGGAAACATGGACGTCACGCAGGCAGAGAGCGGGACGCCAGCGATCTTTGAGATCGACTCCAGTAAAAGCGACCTCGGAGTCGACTTCCAAACCTATCCTACCAATGCTCGAGGTATTGGAACAATGATAAGACCGCATATACTTGGAAACAGTGAGCACTTCCTGAGTTCAGGCTCACTTAAACAGTTCGAGATGTCACGATCGGATCTTAACAAACTGATAGACTTGGACACTGTTCCTATGCGTATAGATGGTGAATTTACCTGGAGCGATAATATCGATACCGAAAAACTATAGAATATCTGTTGTGGTAACAGTCAGAGTTAAAATGATAGTATCGGTGGAGACGGTTCTTACTGGTTTGCTCTATGGACCTGAGGTGCAAGACGCCCACGCAGCGGATGCGTTAGCCGTCTGCGTGAGCAACAGCAGCATCGTGAACAGCACGCCGGTCATTCGCGGGTTCTCCGCCAGGTAGTCCCTGAGGGTGCTTTCGGACATTGCAACCGATTCTGTGTCCTATCAGGACATAAAATTTTCTACAAAGACAGTGCAATAAATTACGTCTCCGGTGTTATCCACCCGCTTTAGTAACGGGTACATCGGGCTACTTACCGGTCAGCCTGGCATAGCAAGCCCCCTCCTTTTAATCTATGTCAGACGCGCCCCTCACTGAGTGAACTTTGGGTCAGGGCGCGTTTCGGCAGTCGTCTACCGGCTCGCTTCCCGCTCGTGAGCTGGTCCCTGTGGTCGCTGGCGGGGACTCGACGGCAACCACACCTTCGAGAGGTGCCTCGCTATCCGGGGTCGAACCGGTCGAGGGCCGTCGGTCGCTACCGAAGAAGCAGTAAAGTGTTACTGGAGGTAACCCAGATCGCGCAACTGGCTCGCGATCTCCTCGAACTCCGCCTCGGTCAACTCGCCCCGACGCTGGTGTTGAATGACGATGCTGCGCAGCAGGAAACGAACCAGGTCGCTCGTGCTCTGGAAGCTCGTCCCCTCGATCGTCTCCTCGACGCGATCGGCGAGATCCTTCGGAATCGACACTGTCGTATACTCGGTCACAGAAACGCAAGGCCGGCCGGTTGAATAGACCTTCCGCCTCCGACCACCACGATCGCCGACGGTCCGGCGTCCGTCGAGTGCGAGAACGCAGTCTTTTCGGCGGTCGGGGTTCTGCTGTTCCCCAATGGCCGCACGTCCCCCACCGGACACGGACGACGAACCGGACAGCATCGAGTTCGGCATCGCCACGCTCGACGCCCGCCTCGATCGGGCCGAGTTCTCCTTTCCGGCCGACAGCGAGACGATAATCGACACCGTCTCGAACACCGACGTCCCGTACGACGCCGCCGGAAGCACGATTTCCCTCGCCGAGGCGATCGACCGTACTGGAACGGACCACTTCGAATCCGAACGCCAGTTGCTCAACGAACTCTACCCGGTCTTCGAGGCGGAACGCCAGTCCCGTTCGAGCGGCGTGTTTGGCCAGCTCCGTTCGCTGTTGCCGTTTTAACTCGCTTGGGTGTTCCGCTCGAAGAGAGGCGAATGACCTGATTTCGGGTGAGAGCCGGGGTGGTTCAGTCCGTCGTTCCGATCCCGTCTCAGTCGGTCGATCGTTTCATTCGTTCGGTGTGCCGCCGTCCGAAGCCGCCTCGACGTTCGCTTCCGCATCGCTTCTCTCCTCCTTTTCCCGATCGCCCATCAGCGTCGACGTTCGCTCGTCCGCGACTGTCTCATCACTCCTCTCGGGCCCTGAACGCGGCGACCTGCTGGTGGCTCCTTCCCGCGAGTAGCCGGTAATCTCCTCTATGCGTCGCGTCTGTTCGCGATTGAGCGTCACGATCATGTCCGAGAGAACGCCGAACATCAGCAACTGGACACCGAAGAGGATGCCAAAGGCCGACACGACGGCGAGCGCCTCGTGGGAGATCCCGACCGTGAAGTACTCGATGCCGACGTACGCGCCGACGACCGCACCGAAGATCGTGCTCAGCGAGCCGACGCTCCCGAAATAAAAGAGGGGGTTGTGCGTCTTCGCGAGTCGGTAGAGAGTCACTAAGATCTTTCCGCCGTCGCGGATGGGTCTGAGGTTCGTCTCCGAACCATCGGGACGTGCCCGGTAGCTGATCGGGACGACCGCGGTCGTCACGCCGTGTTTCACGCACTCGACGGAGAGTTCGGTTTCGATCCCGAAGCCGCTCGCCGAGAGGTTACATCGCTGTGCGGACTCGCGGGTAAACGCCCGGTAGCCGCTCAACACGTCCTCCAAATCCCGGCCGTGGATGTAGCTGAAGGCACGATTGATCAGCCCGTTGCCCAGGCCGTTGAAACGGGTCATCGCGCCGGCGTCCATGTCGGCATACCGGTCGCCGATCACGTGCTCGGCGACGCCCGAGAGAAGGGGTTCGAGCAGGGCGTCGGCGTCCTCCGGCCGGTAGGTGCCGTCGCCGTCGGCCATCAGAACGTAGGGCTTCTCGGCGAGGGAGATTCCCTCCCTCACTGCTTGGCCCTTTCCGCGACCGCGCCCCCGGCCGGACTGTTCGACGACCCGAGCGCCGTTGGCGCGGGCGACCTCGCGGGTGCCGTCGGTCGAGTGGCCGTCGACGACCAGGACCTCCTCGAAGCCCGCCTCGCGGAAGCCATCAACGACCGCGCCGATCGTCGCCGCCTCGTCGTAGGTCGGGACGAGCACGCAGACGTCCTCACGACCGGCCATTACCCGGTCTCGTAGTTGGGCCCGCAAAAACCTTCCACTCTCCGGGGGCTCTGCGGTCGCGGTCCTTTCGCCGACGGTCGGCACGGGTAAACGTTCCTGCCCGTCGATCGGTCGCGTTCCTCAGCCGATCACTCGGCTGGCGACCGTCTTGAGGGGGCCGAGATCGACGCCGAGGCGCTCCTCGATGCTCAGTACCAACATGACTTCCTCGTCTTCGATCCCCCCGAAGCGAAGCACCGCGATAGCATAGCAAACGAGAAACCCACCGAAGAGCCCGAGGACGGCGATCGTTTCCCGGGCAAAGACGACGACTGCGAGCCAGTACAGCGCGCCGGCCGGGAGCAGGGTGACCACTCCCGGACGAACCAGCGCCGCGCTGAGCGGTTGGATACCGGTCGATCGGTAGAGCTGGATCGAGTACAGCAGGTTCAACAGGACATAGGATATCGTCGTCGCCACCGCGGCACCGAGAAACGAGTAGCGAGGGATGAGAACTAGGTTGAGCACGGCGTTGAGCGCCACGATCGAGACGTTGTCGTAGAGCACGACCTGTGTGCGTCCAGTCGCGGTGAGCGCGTTGACGTTCAGGCCGGCGGTCGCATGGAGGAAGAAGCCGACCGCGAGTACCGATAGCGCGAGCGACCCCCCGAGATACGCCGGCCCGAACGTGAGGCCGATCACGGTCGCCGGGAAGAAGACGAACAACAGGAAAACAGGCAGGGTCGCGACGAACACCCACTTGGTGATCACCTGATAGATCCGGCGCATCTCCGCGTCGGCCCCATCGGCGTCGAGTTCGGAGAGCACCGGCATGAACACGAACGCGAAGGAACTCAACGCCACCACTAGCAGTTCGGCCAGCGGGTAGACGACGTTGTAGACGCCGACGGCGGCGGTCGCTCCCAGCGCGCCGAGCATGAACGTATCCAGATCCGATAGCAGGATCGTCATCGCCATCGAGAGCGCGAGCGGCGCCGAAAAGGCCAGTAGCTCCCGGTGCATCCCCGGGGTCGGTAAGCGTTCGAACAGTGGCGTCAACCGGGCGAGGAAATAGAGCCCAACCCCTGCGGCCACGACGTAGGCCAGCGCGTAGGCCCACGCGACGCCGATCACCCCGAAGCCGGCCCAGATCGCGACCGCGACCCCTAGAAACCGGACGACCGGCTGGCTGACGTTTCGAACCAGTACCTTGGGGAGGGCTCTCTTCGAGCCCCGGACGCCGCCGACGGCGAGTTTCATGAGCGCGGCGAAGGGCACCGCGAGGCCGAACACCCGGAGCACGGGGGCGACGGAGGGATCCTCGAAGAGTACCCGCGCGAGCACCGGCGCTCCGAGCAGCAGTGCGCCGCCAGCGACGATCGAGAGCGGGAGGGCGATCCGGAGGGCGGAGACCAGCACCCCTCGACGCCGTTCGTCCCCTTCCTGCCGGGGGAGATACCGCCCGATGCCCGTATCGAGACCCAAAAGTAGGACCGTCGAGAGCAGCGTCATCGTCACCCGGCCCAGCGAGACCGCGCCGAAGCCGACCCGGCCGAGCACGCGAGCGATGATCACTGTTGCGAGAAAGGAGATGCCCAACTCGATCACGATCCCCGCAAAGAGCACGCTCCCACCCTTCGCTAGCGCGCGGACCGAGGCACTCGCGTCCGAACTCCCCTTCTCGCCGGCCATACTCGCGGTTACGAGTCACCCTACCTATCCGTTGTGAACCGACGACGGCTACGGACTACAGCACGTCCTCGAGCATCCCCTCGTAGTCCGTAGCTACCCGCGCCCAGTCGAAGCGACCCGCGAACGCCCGGAGTGAGTGCTCCGCCCCGTCGGTATCGTCCGAACGCTCTCCCGCGCTTTCGATCGCCCGAGCGATGTCGGCCGGATCGGTAGAACAGAACTCGACCAGATCCCCGAAACGCCTCTCGGCCCGGCCGGCCAGTTGCACGACCGGCAGGCCCGCCGCGCCGTACTCCAGTACCTTGAGGGTCGTTCGACGCGACCAGTGAGCGAGCCATCCCCGACCACCAGCAGCGTCCAGTCCTCTAGATACCGCGCGCTTTCGAGCAACTCCTCGATACGATATATCGGTTCGAGCCCGCCGAGGTAGATCGCGATCCGGTCCTCGGGGTCGATAGCGAGTCCCGCGAGGTGGCTCTGTGCTGCCCGGATCGCCCCAGAGGCGGGGTCGGCGAAGCGGTCGAACTCCACCCCGAGGTCGGTTTCTTTCGCTCTTCTCGCGAAGCGCGACACGCGGGCGCGCTCCTCGGGGTAGGTATAGAGAACGCCCGCTGCGAGCGCGAAGCAGGCGTTTTCGAGCCAGCGAACGACCGTCGCGACCGGCAGAGAGGCGGTTTCCTCGAATTGCGCGATCGGATCGACGTGATCGACGATCAGCGGGCATCGCTCGACTGTCGAGACGAGCGCGCCCGCGATCGCGCCCGCCCTGGTCGTTCCGATCACCGCGTCGAAGCCTCCCCAGTCGGCGAACACCTCCGTAAGGGTCGCTGTCGTCGTCCCTCGGAGGACGACCTCGAAGCCCCGTTTTTCGAGATGGGTGGCGACCTGCCGGCGTCCAACGCTGATATTAGCGGGTTTGTCGGGCGTGAGCCAACAGACGCATGGAGCACTCATCGTTCGCTCGTCCGCCCGGGCTTCGCGATCATCCCTCGCTCATCGTTCGTCCCGAGAACCGGGCGTATCGCAACGCGCCGTAGACGTACCCGAACCCGACACAGGCCGTTAGCAACACCAGTACGAAGAGCTGTTCAGCTCGTCTACGGCTGGGATTCGCTGCGAGCCGGCGGAGCCGACCGGGGACGAACTCGGTGAGCAAACGACTCAGGAAGGCGCTCTCCTCCCCGCCGGGTTCGGGGAGCAACACCGCCATCGCCCGCTTCGAGTAGCCCTGCCAGAACGCCCGCTTCGCGAGCCAGGTCGGGTCGGTCCGGTAGGCAAAGACCTTGTGGGCAACGAGCGCGTCGGGGTTGTACTGTACTCCGCAGCCGTACTCCGCCCGGAGCCGCGCGCCGAGTTCGGTCTCCCCGCCTTGGAGGTGGGAATCGCCCTTCCGGCCGCCGATCGCCGTGTCGAACCCGCCCAGGTTCTCGAAAACGTCGCGCCGAACCGAGATGTTCGAGCCGAAGGTGTTCCTGACCTCACGCGAGCCCTCGGCGAATCCCCGGTGGGTGACGCCCACTAGAAAATGGAACTCGGCGGGCAGGAAGCGCGGCTCGCCCGCGACCCACTCGGGCGTCATCCTCCCGCCGGCGGCGAGCGCGTCGTGGGCCGCGTAGGTCGCGTCGAGTTCGGCGAGCCACTCGGGATCGGCGACCGCGTCGTCGTCGATGAAAGCGACTACCTCGCCGCTCGCGAGTTCGGCTCCCCTGTTCCGACTCGCGAGCAGGCCGATGTTCCGATCGTTGCAGTGGAGTAGCACGTCCTCGCGGTCGTCGTAGTCGCTCTCGACCCGATCGGCGAGGTCGCGATCCCCATCGATCACGATCACGAGCTCGCGATCCTCGTGGGTCTGGGCGAGGACGCTATCGGCCGCCTCGCGAAAGGCATCGTACAGCGCCGGATCGTACGTACAACAGACGACCGAGATCCGCATTAGTGCTCGAAACGAGCTTTCGGATAAAGCCGTTTCCGTTCGCAGCCGGCGGGTCCGATGGACGGACCTGCCGGTCGGATGACAAGCCTTATCTGCGATTTGGGACTTCCTTTCCTCAATGAGTCAGCGTAGGGAGCAGGGCTCCGAGCGGCTCCCGGCGTCCGAGGCCGTCCTCGATCGGATCGAGGCGTGGTACCACGTTCCGGTGCTCGCAGCGTTGCTCGCCTTCATGGCCTGGATCCGCGTGCGCAACTGGCAGGCGTTCGTGGTCGACGGTCGGGTACTCTTCTCGGGGAACGACGCCTGGTATCACTACCGGCAGGTCTCCTATACCGTTCGGAACTGGCCGGCGACGATGCCCTTCGATCCCTGGACGAACTTCCCGACCGGGACGACCGTCGGACAGTTCGGCACGCTGTTCGATCAGATCATCGCGACCGTTGCGCTGCTGATCGGCCTGGGCAGTCCCTCGGAGGGAACGATCTCGCTCACCCTCCTCTTTGCACCCGCCGCGTTCGGAGTACTGACCGCGATCCCGGTGTATTTCATCGGTAAGCGCCTCGGCGGCCGGCTGGGGGGGGTGATCGGCGTCGCGATCCTCGCGCTCTCGCCCGGTTCCTTCCTGCGGCGTAGCCTCGTCGGTTTCTCCGATCACCACATCGCGGAGGCCTTCCTCCAGGCGCTTGCGGTTCTCGCCGTGCTTATCGCCCTCAGCATCGCCAACCGGGAGAAGCCGGTCTACGAACAGCTCGTAGACCGGGACCTCGACGGCCTCCGCCGACCGGCCGGCTGGGCAACCCTCGCCGGCGTCGCGATCGCGCTGTATATCTGGGTGTGGCCGCCGGCGATCTTCCTCGTCGGCATCCTGGGAGCCTATTTCACGATTGCACTCACCGCCGAGTACCTGGCGGGCAATAGCCCCGAGCACCTCGCGTTCGTCGGTGCGGTGGCGCTCTCGGTCACGGGCGTGCTCGCGATCGTCCCGCTCAACCTCTTTACTTTCAGCCCGACGAACTTCTCGTTGCTCCAGCCGCTGTTGGCCTTCGCGGTCGCGGCGGGCTGTGTCTTCATCGCCTGGCTCGCGCGTCTCTGGGATGGAAGGGACCTCCCTCGAAGCGGCTACCCGGTCGCGATCGGCGGCGGGTTGGTAGTCCTGGCTGGCCTGCTCGCCGTGCTCGCGCCCGATCTCGCCGCGTTGATCCGCTCGCAGTTCCTCCGGGTCGCGGGCTTCGGGACGAGCGCGACCGCCCAGACCGTCGGGGAAGCCCAGCCGATTCCGCTCGATCAGGTCGGTTCGTACTTCTCGTTTTACTATGGGCTGGCGTACATCACCGCGGCGGCAGCGATCCTCCTCATGGGCTGGCGGATCGTCCGTAGTAGCGACGATCGCCGCGCGGAGTACCTGCTCGTGATCACCTGGACGGTATTTCTCCTGGCAGCGACGCTCACCCAGGTCCGGTTCAACTACTACCTCACGCTTTCGGTCGCGGTGCTCAATGCCTTCCTGATCGGCTGGGTGGTCCACCTCGTCGACAGCGGCTCCGGAGGAAGCGCGGACCGTGGCGAACGGGCGCGGAGTCGCCTCGGGAACCTCCAAACCTACCAGGTGCTCGCGGTCGTCGCCGCGTTGCTACTGGTGACCGCCCCTCTCGTCGTGCGCGGACAGTCGCCGACCGCCGGCGAGTACGCCGATAGCAGCGCGACTCCCGGTGAGGTCGCCGAGTGGGAGGGCAGTCTCGAGTGGCTGCGAGAGAACACTCCCCAGGAGGGAACGTACGGCGGCGCTACCAACGACATGGCCTATTATGGCAGCTTCGAGCGTACCGGGGACTTCGATTACCCGCCCGGAGCCTATGGGGTGATGTCGTGGTGGGATTACGGCCACTACATCGCCTCGATCGGCCACCGCATCCCCGTCGCGAACCCCTTCCAGCAGGGCGCGACCAACGCCGCGAACTTCCTGCTCGCGACCAACGAGACGCGGGCTAACAGCCTCCTGCCGACCGACCAGGGCGGGCAGAACACCCGCTACGTGATGATCGACTGGAAGCTCGCGGATCCGAGTTCGGGGAAGTTCACCGCGCCGATCGTGTTCTACGACGACAACGGTTCGCTGGCCGAAGCCGACGTCCTCACCCGGCTGTACGACGGGCAGGGCAGGCGCCAGATCGCGACGATCAAGCGCCAGCGCTACTACGAGTCCCTCCGGGTTCGCCTCTACAAGTTCCACGGTAGCAGCGCCTCACCCCGGCCGATCGCGATCGATTACTCCCGAGAGCAGACCGCTTCCTCCTCCGGGCTCGGCGAGGTCAGATACGCGTTAGTCCCCCAGGGCGAGAACGGCTCCGGACAGGTGGTCCGGCAGTTCGAAAACATGTCCGCAGCACGGGCGTTCGTCGAGCGCGAGCGGTCCGCCCAGATCGGCGGCGTGCAGGGTATCCCGAGCGAGTACGTTCCCGCCTTAGAGCACTACCGACTGGTCCACGCCAGCGAGGACACTGCGAGTCAGACCGGCACGCCCTGGGTCAAAACCTTCGAGCGGGTACCCGGAGCCCAGATCGAGGGCACTGGCCCGCCGGATGCGACCGTGACCGCGAGCGTCGAGCTGCGGATGCCCAACGCCGAGGAGACGTTCACCTACACCCAACGCGCCCGCACCGACTCCCAGGGTGAGTTCACGATGACGGTGCCGTACTCGACGACGAACTACGAGCGCTGGGGTACCGAGGAGGGCTATACGAACGTGAGCGTCCGGGCGACCGGACCCTACACGTTCACCGCCAGCGGGCCGAACGCCACGGCCGGCCCGAACGCGAGCGGAGCGAACGCGACCGCGGCCGACAGGACGGTACAGCGCGCGACGGCCCCAGTGCCGGAAGAAGCGGTTATCGGCGAGCGAAACGCCTCGATTCAGGTCACGCTCGAAGAACAGCCCCGGAACGCCTCGGACGCGGCCGGATCGGGATCGAACTCGAGCGCACCGGCCGCCGGCACGAACGCGAGCGGAAGTGCAAACGCCAGTGCGGGAACGAACGCCTCGAACGGGAGTCAGGGAGCGATCGGCTCCGGTCCTGCCACTGCCACCGCCACCGCGTCGAGCGCGCCGGATCGAGAGTCTCTCGCGGTTCCGGTCGCACCGACCGCTCCTCGAGCACGACTCGCTGGTGTCAGTGATTCCGAACGAGTAGCGGTCGGTGGACGATGACGGCCGAAGAGCACGGCAAGCGGGCGGCCCTCTCGACCGGCGAGCGCGCCCGCGAGTGGTTCGCGATCTTCCTCAAGGGCGTGTTCATGGGCGCTGCGGACGCCGTGCCCGGAGTCTCTGGGGGTACCATCGCGCTCATTACCGGTATCTACGAGCGGCTCATTACCGCCGTCGCTAACGTCGATCCACTGATCGTAACCCTCGTTCCGAGGATCAAAACCGCTGCGGGCCGCAAGCGCTTTCGCGCCCGACTCGTCGAGATGGATATCCCCTTCTTGCTCGTCCTCGGGGCTGGGATCGCAACGGCGCTCGTGACGGTCGCGCAGCTCGTCCACGCTGCGGAATCGGCCGTTCCAGCTCTTTTGTTCGCCTTCTTCTTCGGGCTGATCGCCGCGAGCGCGGTCGTGCTTCGCGAGGAGGTCGATCTCTCCACTCCCGGTCGGATCGGCGCGGCGCTCGCGGGATTCGTTTTCGCATTCGCCCTCGTGGGCGGATTGACCGGCAGCCTTCCCCACACGCTTCCAGTGCTCGCGCTCGCGGGCGCGGTCGCGATCTGTGCGATGATCCTGCCTGGCATCTCCGGGGCCTTCATCCTCCTCCTATTGGGGCAGTACGTCTTTCTCACCGAGACGCTCTCTTCGTTCGTCGATGCCCTGTTCGGACTACTGGGCGGTGGCTCGCTCGCGGCCGTGATCGACCCTGGTTTAGTGGTCGGCGTTTTCGGGATCGGCGCGGTGATCGGACTGTTCTCGATCTCTCATGCCGTCCGGTTCGCGCTCGATCGCTACCGGGCGGCGACGCTCACCTTCCTCGTGGCGCTGATGGTCGGCGCGCTTCGTCTTCCCCTCGAGAAAGTCTTTACGAACGTCTCGGCCTGGACGCCAGGCCGTACCCTCGCGGTCCTCGGGGTCGGGGCTGTCGGCGCGCTCGCGGTTCTCGTCGTCGATTACTATACTGCCGACATCGACTACTGATCGATCGGCTCGGATCCGCTGTGGGACTACGTGATCGAGAGAACCCCGTCGTGCTGATGGCCAGGGACCGAACGCTATTGTGGATGAGAGCGGAAACCTCCTCCTATGATCGACCGACGAACACGGACACGTATCGTCTTCCTCGGTCAGATGTACTCATTGGTCAGCCAGGTGCGTCAATGGCGCGCCCTAAGAGAGAACGGCGAGTCGATCCCGCTCGCTCCACGGTGGCTGGTTGTAGGAGCCGTCTACCGAATCGGATACAATTGGGCATACGACTGCGACCTCGGTGCTATACGAACGAAACGCTGGCGTCGCGGCCTGCTCGTGACGGCGATCTTCACTCTCGCTCTCTTAGGGACTCGCCGGTCGTCAGTCGCGATACGTAGCGCTTCGATGGGTGCGACGACTGGGCGGCTCGGGTATCGATTCTGGTACGGAGTGCTTCATCCGCTGCCCGGACCCGACGGCTAGGTGGATCGGCGAGCGGAGCAACTCTGCGCGAACGAACCCTTCGTCGGCGGTAGACCAGGTTGATCCGCCGCGGGTAGCGAGGACCTCCGGTCCCTCGGACCATGTGAGCGGGCCTACGGCCCGCGAACAGACGACCGGAGGAAGCGAGCGGTTTTTACTCCACGGTCGTTCCCGTTCGCTCGCTCGCGCTCGCTCTCGCTCACCTCCCACTCCCTGCTCTCGTTCACTCCTTTCGGTCGCTCACGAGAACAGGTTCTTGCTGAGCCCGCAGCGAACGAGCGACCGAAGGGAGCGAGCGAGGACCTCAGCAAAAAGATGGGTGTCAATCGTCGTCGCTGGCCTCGGCGTCCACGTCGGCGGTGTCGATATCGAAATCGATTCCGAACTCGGCGGCTCGCGAGCGCCAGAACTCCTCGTAGCCCTCCTCGCGCCGTTCAACGGTACTCTCGCCGTCGTCGACGAGATCGAGTTTGACGTCTACTTCCTCCATGAGTCGATCGCCGACGTCGTCGCTGAGGACGCCTCGCCGAACCGCGTCCATGAGCGCGCTTTGCTCCTGTTGGAGCACGCGGCGCTCGCCGACGAGTAACTCCTCGCGGCGGAGTTCGGGGTTCTCACGCAGCAACCGTGAGATGGCGTCGTTCAGGTCCTCTTTCTCGCGTTCGTATTCGGCGGTGAAGTCCGTGTAGACGTCTCGGGGGAGGTTCCCGGCACTGTCGAGCCGGTCGGCGGCCTCGAGCGCGGCGTCGACCGCTCGGGCACGGCCGACGAGGATCTGATAGAGGTCCTTCGCGTCCGACCGGGTGGCGATCCCCAGCCGATCCATGAGGCCGGGCATCGTCAGCCCCTGGACGACGAGGCTGAAGGCTGCGACACCGAAGACCATCGCCCGCAACTTTCTCGCCTGGGGGAAGCCCGGCGGTAGTCCCAACACGAGGGCGATCGGGATCGAGCCGTGCAGCGCCCCCAGACCATGACGTGCTGGTAGGAGAGCGACACCTCGCGGCGCTTTCGGCGATTGACGACCGCGGCGATCGGGTAGACGATCGCGATTCGGATGGCGAGGACGAGTGCTATCGCGGCGACGATGACCGGCGCGTTGGCGGCCAGCGCGGCGACCGGCGTGTTGATACCGATCGCGAGGAAGATGAACGTGTTGACGATAAACGCGCCGGTACTGAGCGTGTTGAAGATCGAGATCTTCGTCCGGGGGCTCATCGCGTATTCGGTCCCCCGATTTCCGATGAACAGCCCCGCGACGACCGTCGCGATCACGCCCGAGACGTGCAGGTAGTGTTCGGCGAGCAGGAACGAACCGTAGGCGGCGATGATCGTGAGGACCGTCTCGGTCATGTGCTCGTCGAGATCGACCATTACTCGATAGACCGCATAGCCCGCCGCGATCCCGACGAGCAGCCCCCCGAGGCTCGTAACGGCGATCTCGAGGATGACCGAGGTGAGGCGCTCGACTTCGAGTAGATCGGCGGCCGTGACGGTGCCGGAGGTGCCGGTCACCAGTGTCAGCAGCGTCGAAAACACGACGACGCCGACGCCGTCGTTGATGAGGCTCTCGCCTTCGACGAGCGTCGAGAGGCGTTCGGGCGCGCCGACCTCCTCGAAGAGGGCGAGCACGCTCACAGGGTCAGTTGGGAGGATCATAGCGCCGAAGAGCAACGCGAGGATGAGGGGCAAGCCGAGTACGTACTGGTCGATGGCTCCCAGCAGGATCACCGAAAGAGCGAGTCCGGGGACCGCGAGCGCGAGGATAGTGAGTAAGTTCTCGCGCAGGGACTCGAAGTCGGTGGTCGCAGCGCCCTCGAAGAGCAGCGGCGGGAGAAGCACGAGCAGGATGAGATCGTGTGTGAGCCCGACCGCGAAACGGTCCTGTAGATCGATGCCGAGTGCTCACCCCAGTACCGAGATGCCCAGGCCAGCGAGCAACAGGGTGATCGTGTAGGGAAACCGGCCGACCTTCGCAACGAAGACCCCGACACCCGCTGCGACGATGAAGACCGCGAGGAGTTCGATCAACTCCGCCGCGATCCCTACCTGTCCGGCTGCTATATCCGAAGTAGGGCCACCCCGCGATTAAAACGACTCGACACGCGTTCGATAGTGCTCGATCGAAACCCATCGAGCCGGATCGATTCGGTCGACCGTCGGGGAACGCCGACGAGCACCGCTACGGCTTTGAGAGGTGATGCGATAGACGACCCATGTTCGATCGTCTCCGGGGTCACTTGGGCGACGGCCAATTCAGGGGTGCTATGGCGGGGTGGGCTGGTTCGGCCGGTACGGAGCCGACGGTCTCGCTGTTCGTCGACGGGCCGAACGTCCTCCGCCGCGAGTTCGACATCGATCTGAACGAGGTCCGCGAACGAGCCGCCGAGGCCGGCCGACTCGTCTGCACCCGACTCTATCTCGACGAGCACGCGAGTCCCGGATTGATCCAGGCGGGAGAGGCCCGCGGGTTCGAAGTGGTGGTGACGAGCGGCGACGTCGACGTGAAATTAGCCGTGGACGCGACCGCCTTCGTCGCTGACGGGGTTGACGTCCTCGCGATCGCCTCCCGCGATACGGACTTCAAGCCGGTGCTCGAATTCGCGGCCACGCGGGCGACGCGGACGCTCGCGATCGCGCCCGGCACACACGGCCGTTCGGACGCGCTTCGGAACGCTGCCCACGACGCGGCGACTCTCGGGGAGTAAGCGCCTTCAGTAGTGTGCAGCGCGGAACGAGGGGCTTTTCGGTCGTCTCGGCCTCGAATCAGTATGAACCGCGAGCAGCCGATCTTGGACGACCATCTCCATCTCGATCCGGTAAACGGCGATCCTAGTGAGGCGGTTTCCGAGTTCGCCGAGACCGGGGGCACCCACTTGCTCGTTCTGAACAAGCCCTCCTGGACGCTCGGCGTCGAAGTCGAACAGAAGGGTGACTTTCGAGAGGGCTTCGACCTGACCCTCGACGCTACCCGTACCGCGAACAGCGTACTCCCGGGGCGAGCCTGGACGGTGCTTGGCGTTCATCCCGGACTGGTCTCCCGACTGGTCGACGACCGGGGCTACTCGCCGGCGGACGCCCGCGAGTTGATGCAGGCGGGCTTGGAAGTCGCCGCGGAGTACGTAGATGACGAGCGGGCGCTCGCGCTCAAGTCCGGTCGCCCGCACTACCCGGTCTCCGATGCGGTGTGGGACGCCTCGAACGCGGTACTCCGCCACGGCCTCTCGCTTGCCGGCGATCTCGGCTGTGTCCTCCAGCTCCACACCGAGGACACGGATGACCTGGCTGAGGTCGGCGAGTGGGCCAAGGATCGTGGGGTCAGCCCCGAGAAGGTGGTCAAACACTACGCCTCCGGCCCGGTCGAAGGGGCGACGCCGAGCGTCGTCTCGCGTAAAGAGGAGCTGCGGGCGGCGGTAGCGAGCGACGAGCCCTTTCTGATGGAGACCGATTTCCTCGACGACCCCGATCGACCCGGCGCGGTACTCGGCCCGAAGACCGTCCCTAGGAGAGTGCGTTGGCTGCGCGAGGAGGGAGCGGAGGAAGCGATGCGGGCGGCCCACGTCGAGACACCGGAACGGATATACGGCATCGATACGCGGGCAGCACTCGATGGATTCGATTAGTTCCCCCGAGTAGGGCAACGAAAAGGTCTATCAACGGCGACACGCACCGTCGAATTATGAGTCCCGCTCCCGGCGAGTTCTACACCGAGGAACGTTGGCAGAACTGGATCGAACGGGTTCAGGACGAGGACCTGGATCCGGAGGACGAAGACTCCGCACGCTTGCTGCTCAACCTGCAGGACGACGCCGCGATCGCCATCGTCCGCGTCGTCAGTGCCCACGAGGACGGCGAGTTGGGCGAACAGGAGGCCCGCGAGGAACTCGGATCGATCCAGGAGATCGTCCTCGGCGACGCCGCAGTCGAGGACGAGGAGAAGGCAATGCTTCTCGACGGCGTGCAGACCTCGCTCGTCTGTGTGTTCTATGCGGCCGACGAGTACGTCGCGGAAGGGCCCGCCGAGGGCGCGAGCGTCGAGGAGTACGTCACGGCCGCCCGTGACGCCGAGGCCGAAGAGGACGTCGAGGCCGCGCTCGGCTACTGCGCGCAGGCGGGTACCTTGCTGCTCGACGGCGAGGAGATGGACATGTCCGTCGCGGCCGATCTGGAGTACGGCCTCGTCGCCGAATGGGTAAACGGGCTCGATAGCCTCCAGAGTGCCACCCGCGACCCCGAGGTCATCGAAGAAGAGGACGAGGACGCCAAGGAGTAATCATCGAGTCGGACGACAATCGAACGACGGTCGGCCGATCGGCAACTCGCCGTCGGTGAATCGCACTCGGCGTTCGGGGCGATACTCACATCCCCGACCGGTTTCGCATTACTGATCGACGCTTGCATAAGTTTATAACCGGAAACCGGCCCAGAAACCGCCGTGAGTCTCGCCGATGACGAGCGCGCCCAAACCGTCCAAATCGGCGCGATCCTCCTGTTAGGAACGCTCGTCGTCTCGCTTTCGGTCTATCAGGTAACGAGCGTTCCCGGCCAGAACGCCGACACCGAGTTCACTCATAACCAACAGGCCCAAACACAGCTCCGGGAGGTCCGCAACGCGATCTCAGAAACCGTGGCAACCGGCCAGGGGCGCTCGGCGACGGTCGCGCTGGGAACCCGGTATCGCGACCGGATCGTCGCGGTGAACCCCGCTCCTCCCTCGGGAACGCTCGAAACGGTCGATCTCGGTAGCCTGACGATTGCGAACGCGGCTCCGGTAGGAGAGGGCGGTACCGCGAACGAGACGGGTGACTTCGGGGACGGAAGCAAGAAGTAGTACAACTCGATCACACTGACCTACGAGCCGAACTACAACGAGTATCGCGAGGCCCCGACCACGGTCTACGAACACACCCTATTGGCGAACCGGTTCGGGGGGCCGACGGAGCCGACCGAACCGACCTGCTGTTGTCGAATCAGACACTCATCGATGGCTGGGATATCACCCTCGTGACGCTCGATGGATCGCTCTCGGAGACCGGCAGCGACGCCGCCTCGGTCGATACCGCCCGATAAGCGTCTCGGACACGGTCGTTCCGATCAGAAGTGCCGCTGGAGAGAACCTCACGCTCACGCTCCCGACGACGCTATCGGAATCGCGCTGGAACGACCTCCTCGCGGACGCGGAGTTCGTTACAGGGATATCCTACACCGAGGGAACATCACATAACGAGACGACGATCAGGCTCGAAGGGGACGAGACTTACCGACTCCGGATGGCGAAGATCGGCGTCGGCAGTGGCGCGCCCTCGACGTCTGCGGCCTATCTCACCACTGTTCCCGGTTCTACAGGACCGGTTGCTGAGAACGGTTCCCGAGAACTCCACCTTGAGGTCCGGGATCAATACAACAATCCGATTCAGGGAGAGACAGCGAACCTTACGATCATGGAAGCCCCCGACGGGAGCCGACTCGAGTCCCCAGCGTCCGACAACGAACAGCCGAAGAGCGCCACGGTCACGACCGACGAGCAGGGGCGCGCCAGCATGACCTATCGCGCGCCGCCGAACATCGATGGCAGGTCGAGCCTTGTGCAAGTCGGGGCGAGCCGGACAACCGAGATCGATTCTACTGCGTCGCTCGACCGCGATTCACCGAACACCGTCCGGTTCGAGTTCAACGTCACGAACGCTGATGAGAGCCCAGAGTCATACAGCATCGATTTCGGACCGAATCAGACTGCAATCGCTAACCAACCAGGCGTTACGTGTGAGTCGACGAGGTGTACTTACGACGGTAGTACTGGAATCATCGATCTCTCTATACCTACATCACCGGCGACCCCGGACGTACCATTTAGCGTCAGAACCGACAATCGATCAGTTGCGACCGCTGAGGCGAACACTGACCGGACAGAGCCTAACGGAACTGCCGCTGTGAAAATCGATGTCCGCAGACCGGGAACGACGAACCTCACTGTTTCGAGCGGCGAAAGCACAAGTAACATCTCGCTAACAGTACGAAACCAGGATCCGACTGCTTCCTTCGAGTACTTTCCACCGGAGCCAGATACTGACGATCTGGTGAGTTTCAGTGCTGAGGCGTCCGATTCCGACGGGCCAAACAGAAACTTAGAGTACGAGTGGAATTTCGGCGACGAAGCCAGCGGGTTCGGCCCGACACTACGGCACAGCTACGAGAACCCTGGAATCTACGACGTGACTCTCACCGTCACCGATGAGTACGGCGCGAGCACGACAGTGAACCAGGAGATCAATGTCTCGAATCGAGCGCCGACGGCGAGGATCGATTTCGGTCCGCGAGCCCCACTGACGAACGAAACAGTGGTGTTCGACGCCTCTGGCAGCGACGATCCCGACGATAACAGTAAAAACCTCACCTATGAGTGGGACCTCGACGGCGATGGGGAGTTCGAAGCCGAAAACGAGCGCGAAACCCAGCAGTACGTCGACGACGGTGATCGGGAAGTGACGCTTCGAGTCACCGACGAGGACGGCGCGATGGCTTCGACGACCGCGACCATGAGTGTGCGAAACCGCGAACCGGTCCCCGAGTTCGGCTACAGTGGCGACCCGACACGAGGCGAATCGATTGAATTCGACGGTTCGGCCAGTGTCGATCGGGACGGCTCGATCACGAGTTACGAGTGGGACTTCGGCGACGGAACGACCGCTATAGGTGTTTCGCCGGGTCATATCTACGACGAGGCAGGCACCTATACCGTGGTTCTCGAGACCACTGACGACGACAACACGAGCGCTACTAAGCGAAAGAGCGTAGCCGTCGATGATCGGGAGCCGACGGCGACTAATCAACCGCCGACGGCCGCCTTCGAGATCGATCCGTCCGAGCCACGGACAGGTGACGAAGTCGAATTCGATGCGTCGGGGAGCAGTGACCCAGACGGCGACGATCTCGATTATCGATGGGAACTCACCTACCCGAGCGGGCGGACGGAGACAGCTCAAGGTGAGACGCCCACTACTGATCCCCTACCGCCCGGCGAGTACCGCATAACCCTGACGGTAACTGACGGCGATGACACTGATAACACTAACCAAACGTTCACAGTTAGTCCCGGACTACCGGGTCTGGGTGGCGGAAATTCTGCTGCGATAGCCGATGCGGTCGAAGCAGTCCGAGACGTCGACGGCGATTCGGTTACGGGATGCTTAGGTGGGCAACGGGCGGTGCTCGCTTCGGACGCCTCCTCGTGGTTCGAGTAGTCCGGCATTGGGGAGCGTACACCGAGCGGCGTGTCCGGGCCGCTCCCACTGATTCGTTTTATGTATTGGATAACCGGACAATAACTTTAGCTACGTGATGTACTGAAATATATACATGGACACTGGGGGCGACAGGCGTGGGCAGGTCATGCAGGTCGGTGCGGTGGTCCTGGTGGGTGTCGCCATCGTTGCGCTCTCGGTCTATCAGGTGACGAGCGTGCCCCAGCAGAACCGGCAGGTCGAGGCGGGCCACAGCGACATCGTGCGGGAGCAACTACAGGACGTTCGGGGAGCGATCCTCCGGACGGCCACCACGGGCACGTCCCACTCCGCGAACGTCACGCTCGGGGCAGAGTACCCCGATCGGCTGGTCGCGGTGAACCCCGCGCCGGCGGCGGGGACCCTCCGAACGACCGCACCGGGACCGACCGCGAGCGTCTCGATTACTAACGCGACGGCGACCGTCCCCGAGACCGCCGACTACTGGAACGGCTCACAGCGGACCTTCGCGACACGGGCGGTCGCGTACGCCCCGGATTACAACGAGTTCGAGAACGCGCCGGTCACCGCCTACGGCCACTCGCTGCTATACGCGCTGTACGGCACCGATCCCTTCGGCCCGGACGCCGATATCGGGGGCGGGGAGGCCCTTTCGAACCAGACGCTGGTCGACGGGAAGCTGATCACGGTCCTCACGGTCGATGGTTCGCTCTCGCGAACCGGCACCGGGAATTACACGCTCGAAGCGCGGCCGGTGAGCGTCTCGAACACGACCGTCCCGCTGCGGAACGCCAGCGGCCAGCACGCCGAACTCACACTTTCGACACAAGCGACCAATGAGAGCTGGCGGCGCGTCCTGATACCCGAACTCGTCGAAAACGGCGGCCACCTCGAATCCTTCGAGTGCTCGGGGCCGAACAACGGACCCTGTGGTACGCTCACGATCACGCTCGAACCGACCACTGGCGACGACCCCTATCTACTGCGGATGGCCGAGATCGGCGTCGGGGAGGCAGTCGGAGACCCACTCCCCAGATATCTCACGAACATCACCGATCGGCGGGTTCGCGTGCCCGAGAACCAGTCCCGAAAGCTGGTACTCGAAGTCCGCGATCGGTACAATAACCCCGTGGCGAACGAGTCGGTGAACGCCACGATCGTCGATCGGTCGGTGCTCCAGCGCTTCGGGACGGACGGGGCGAACGTCAGCGTCGGCGAGCTACGGGCAGCGGGCGAGCGCGGTACCGACATCGAGGTGAGCACCAACGGGAGCGGGCAGGCGGTCGTCCGGTATCGCGCGCCACGAAACATCGACGGGAGCGGGCCGACGAACCTAACCGTTCTCGCCAACCGAACCGCCCAGCCCGATCCGACGGGAGCCCCCACGGCGGCCAACACCACCGTCCTCGACGTTACCGTGCGGAACGCCGACGGGAGCCCCGCTCCGCACGTCGTGCGGTGGAACGAGAGCGCCTTCGAGGCCCGACCGGGCGTCGAGTGTGGACCGGAGCGGTGTATCTACGACCGCAGTGCGGGCCGGCTGACGATCCCGATCGTCGCGAACGCGACGGGGGGCGAGGAGCCAGTGAGCGGGGTCGACGTCGCACTCGCGAACCGCGATCCGAGCGTCGTCCGGTACGCCAGTGCCGAGGATAGCACCGGCGAGGCGGGGGGTGCGACGGCGACCGTCGAGGTCCTGCGGCCGGGCACGACGACGCTCGCGGTCGCCGGCGGACAAAACAGCGCCGGGTCGGGCGATCGGCTCAACCTCACGATCGGCAACCAGCGTCCCGAGGCGGTGGGGGCCTATGTCCCACAGAACGCGACGAGCGGAACGACGGTGCAGTTCAACGCCCGACCGTCGAGCGATCCGGACGGCCGGATCGTCGAGTACGAGTGGGCTTTCGGCGACGGTTCGCGGACGTTCGGCCCGCGACCCCAGCACGTCTACGAGCAAAGTGGCACCTACAACGCGACGCTTACCGTCACCGACGAGCACGGCGCGACGGCCACGACGACCGCGACCGTCGAGATCGCGAACCGACCCCCGGAGGCCGCCTTCCAGTACCCCCTTACCGTCCCGCAACCGGGCGAAACGATCATGTTCGACGCCTCGAACGCGGTCGATCCCGACGGCGAGATCGTCCGCTACGAGTGGGACTTCAACGGCGGAACTGAGGGGGTGACGACCGAGCTACCCACGGTCAGTCACGCCTTCGACGAGCCGGGCACCTATGTCGTCTCCCTGCGGGTCACCGACGACGACGGCGCTACCGACGTGATACGAAAGACCGTCACCGTCGGCCAGCAGTAGCGTCACCTCGCTCGTACCTCCGTCTCGCCATCCGATCCGTCGGTAGCCTCGCGCTCCTCCGTCCTTTCGGCTGACTCCTAATTCCCCTCCCCCCTTTTGATTCGACGATCGACGATATGTAGGTCGACAAAACCATATACCAGGCCGTCGAGAGACACCCTATGGCTGATGTCGGCATCGACGCGATCGAGATCCGAACCGGGAAGCTAGCGCTCGACCTCGCGGAGACTTTCGCCCCCGAGATGGGCGAGGCTCCCGAGAAGTATACCAAAGGACTTGGCATCTATTCGAGCTCGTTGCCGGATGTCTACGAGGATATCGTCACGATGGGCGCGAACGCCGCCCACCGGCTGATGGAGCGCCAAGGGTTGAACCTCAACGACGTCGGCCGGATCGACGTCGCCACCGAGAGCGCCTTCGATAACTCCAAACCCGTTTCGACCTACATCGCGGGCTGTCTCGAACAGGTCTTCGACGGAAACCTCCATCACGCCAATAAGGGCGAGCGGAAGTTCGCGTGTATCTCGGGCACCCAGAGCATCGACGATGCCTACAACTGGATCCGGGCGGGTCGGAATCGCGGCCGGGCAGCGCTCGTGATCGCGACCGACACCGCACTGTATGCCCGCGACGACCCCGGCGAGGCCACCCAGGGTGCTGGCGCGGTCGCGATGCTAATCGACACCGATCCCGATGTCGTAAGCTTGAGTAAGGAACAGGGCTATGGCAGCGCCGACGAGACGGACTTCCTCAAGCCCAACCAGCAGTTCCCGAGCGTCGACGGCAAACGGTCGGTGCAGGTGTATCTCGCACGGATGCGCGAGGCCGTCGAGGACTACGAGAGCGTCGCGGGCGACGTCCGCCCCGAGGACTTCCGGTTCGCGCCGTTTCACACACCCTTCCCGGGGATGGTTCGGAAAGCCGCGATGCTCGGCTATCGACACATGGTCCGCGATACCGACATCGAGGACTCCCTCGCGCCGGAAATCGGCCGCCAACCCCGTCGGGAGGCCTTCGAGGACGAGGACGCCTTCCGGGACGCCGTTCGGGAGTACATGGACGCGCTGAAGGAGACCGATCAGTATCGAGAGTGGTTCGGCCACGCCATCGAACCGACGCTCGACATCGCCCGTGAGGTCGGCAACTGGTATACCGGTTCGGTCCACGTCGCTCGCGCGAGCGCGCTGAAACACGCCGCCGAGCGCGGCGAGGAGTTGACCGGCGAGGGGCTGTTCATTGGCTCCTATGGATCGGGTGCTCAGGCCGAGATCCACGCCGAGACGGTCCAGGAAGGCTGGCACGAGGAGATCGAGGCACTCGACATCGACACTCAACTGGACGAACGGTACGACCTCTCGTTCGCGGAGTACGAGGAGATCCACGACGTCCATAACCACGACAAGGCAGTCGAGGTCGAGGAACTCACCGCTCCCACCGGGGAGTTCGTCTACGACGGCCGCGGCCGCATGAACGAACGGAAGTATCGGTACGTCGACTGAGGCTCACTCCTCCGTTGGGGCCACAGTGAGCGCGAGCGAGGGCCCCAGCGAAACGGTGTGCGGGCGAAAGAACAACGCTTAATTCCGTCCTGGCGATTCGTCCCTGTATGGCTGGAACCATCGAAGCGCTCATTCCGGGCGGGGAGGCCACCCCCGGCCCGCCGCTCGGCCCCGAACTCGGCCCGACGCCGGTCGACGTCCAGGCCGTCGTCGGAGAGATCAACGAGGAGACCGACGCCTTCGACGGGATGGAAGTGCCCGTCACCGTCGAGTACGACGACGACGGCTCCTTTTCGATCTCGATCGGGGTGCCCCCCACCGCGGCGCTGATCAAAGACGAGGCGGGCTTCGAGACCGGCAGCGGCGAACCACAGCAGAACTTCGTTGCCGACCTCTCGATCGACCAGGTCCGCCGGATCGCCGAGCAAAAGCGTTCGGACCTGCTCTCCTACGATCTCAGGAACGCCGCCAAGGAAGTCGCGGGAACCTGTGCGTCGCTTGGCGTCACCGTCGAGAGCGAGGACGCCCGCACGTTCAAAGAACGCGTCGACGACGGCGAGTACGACGACCAACTCACAGAAGAACCGGAAGCTGCCGCGTAAGCACTGATACACCCCTTCTATCGATCCAGCGACGGCCCATGAGCGAAGCGTCCGACGCGGCGGTCCGGGAATCGATCGATTCAGTGGATCATACACCGACTACTGGACCTCCGGACGAAGCGTCGATAGCTCCGTGAGCGACGTGATCTCGTGGGTCGGTCGCGAGTCGAGTACGTACTCGGCGCACCGTGGGCGGCGGAGAAAGGCCGAATCGACGTTCGCCCCCCTCGCCGCCTCGATATCGGCGTTGCTGTCGCCGACCGCAAGCGTTCGTGTAGCCTCGACGCCGAGGTCCATGAGCGCGCGTTCGAGGGGATGGGGGCTGGGTTTCTTGTCTTCGAGTCCTTCGACGCCGGACTCTCGACCGGAGGCGACTTCGAAGAGTTCCTCGATACCGAAGAAATCGAGCAGGTACTCGATCGTCTCGCGCTGGTGGTCGCTCGCGACTAAAAGGTCGCGATCGACTCCGAGCGATTGCAGCGCCGCGACGTCGTTGTACAGCGGTTTCTCCCCACGATGGAGCGCGCGCCGGTGGGCGCGTGCGAGACGGCGATCGCACTCGGGCCAGAAGCTCTCGGCCTCTAGGTCATAAACCTCACAGATCGTTTCGAGTTCCTCGGGGGCGACGTCGAGGAGGGCATCGACGTGCTCGCGTCGCGGGCGATCGATGCCGAACGTACGGAAGGCCTTCTCGATCGCCAGCCGGGACCGGTCGGGATCGGTCGGTGCCACGAGAACGCCGTCCGCGCCGAAGACGACCGCATCGTAGCGTTCCCGGGCCTCTCGGGGCATACGGTAGAGTGCTTCTCACCGGGCAAATAGCTGGTGCCGGCCGGCGACCTGGGGGGCTTCTCATCGCTTCGGGACCACTCCGAACCGGCCTTCGACGGCCTTAAGTTCGTCTTCCGGCTGCCTACAGGTAGGCAGGCACCGGCCTGTTCGGTACCGTAGTAGCCGGATGGCTTCGACTACGGAGGTGACCGATGTCAACACAGGATATAACAGACGCCGTTTCCCGCGCGATCGAGGAGGCCCCGCCGCGGAACTTCCGCGAGACGGTCGACCTCGCGATCAACCTGCGGGATCTCGACTTGGACGACCCGTCGAACAGGATCGATCAGAGCATCGTCCTCCCCCGAGGGACCGGCCGCGACACCCAGATCGTGGTCTTCGCCGAAGGGGAGACCGCACTCCGCGCCGAGGACACCGCCGATCGGGTGTTTTCGAGCGACGACTTGGATGAGTTGGCCGACGACCAGGACGAAGCTCGGGATCTGGCCAACGAGACCGACTTCTTCATCGCCGAGACCAGCATGATGCAGGCGATCGGCCGCGATCTGGGGACCGTGCTGGGACCCCGCGGGAAGATGCCGACGCCCCTGCAACCCGACGACGACGTCGTCGAGACGGTCGATCGGATGCGCGACTCGATCCAGCTTCGCAGCCGCGACCGGCGAACCTTCCACGCTCGGGTCGGTGCCGAGGACATGGACGCCGAGGACATCGCGGATAACATCGACGTGATCCGCCGTCGGCTCGAAGCCAACCTCGAGAAAGGCCCGCAGAACATCGACTCGATCTACGTGAAGACGACGATGGGCCCCGCACGGGAGGTGGCCTGATGGCCGCCGAAGCGGACGGCGAACCCGAAAGCGAGCGCGTCGCCGAGAGCGAGCACCGAACCGCCGAGATTCCCGACTGGAAACGCGAGGAGATCGACGCACTGCGTGAGGTCATCGACGCCTACGATTCGGTCGGGGTCGTCTCGGTCGCGGGGATCCCCAGCCGCCAGCTCCAGGCGATGCGTGCGGACTTGCGCGGCCGAGCGCAACTGCGGGTCGCCCGGAACACCCTGTTGGAGCGAGCACTCGACGCTGCGAGCGAGTCGAGCGGTGCCGGTGGCGACGGGGACGGCGATGGTGCCGGTAGCGACGAGCGATCGGGGATCGCGCTGCTGCGAAACGAGGTCGCCGGCCAGGTCGGCCTGATCGCGACCGACGACAACCCCTTCGGGCTCTACCGCCAGCTGGAAACCTCGAAGACGCCGGCCCCGATCAACCCCGGCGAGACCGCGCCCAACGATATCGTCATCCCGGAGGGTGATACCGGGATCGATCCCGGTCCCTTCGTCGGCGAGCTCCAGCAGGTCGGCGCGAGCGCGCGCATCATGGAGGGTTCGATCCAAGTCACCGAGGACTCGACGGTACTGGAAGAGGGCGAGGCAGTCTCCCGACAACTCGCGAACGTACTCAACGAACTGGGCATCGAGCCCAAAGAGGTCGGCCTCGACCTGCAGGCGGTGTACTCCGAGGGCACGATCTTCGAGCCCGAGGAGCTAGCCCTTGACATCGAACAGTACCGGGCGGACTTCGGGGCCGGCGCGGCCCGCGCCCGGAGCCTCTCGATCGGCACGGCCTATCCGACCGCCGAGACCGCACCGGCGCTGCTCGCGAAGGCCCACGGCGAGGCCAGAAGCGTCGGCCTCGCGGGCGCGGTCGAGAGTCCGGATCTCGCTCCGGACCTGCTCTCCAAAGCGAGTGCCGACCTCCATGCGCTCGCCGCAGCGATCGACGACGAGGAGGCCCTGCCGGAGGAACTCCGGGGCGTCGAGGACGTCCAGCCGAACGCCGAGGAGGCGAGCGAAGCGAACGAGTCCGAGACCGAAGACGGCGAGGAAGGAGCCGAGGCCGACGCTGAAGCCGACACGGACGATTCCGACGATGACGACGACGGCGGTGGCGAGGGCCTCGGCGCGATGTTCGGCTGAATCGAGCGATTGAACTACGCGAACACACGACCCACTACAGACCAATGGAATACGTCTACGCAGCACTCATCCTGAACGAATCGGACGAAGAGATCAACGAACAGAACCTCACCGACGTCCTCGACGCGGCGGGCGTCGACGTCGAGGAATCCCGCGCGAAGGCGCTCGTGGCCGCCCTCGAGGACGTCGAGATCGAGGAGGCCATCGAGCAGGGCACAGCGGTCCCCGCAGGCGGTGCGGGTGGCGGCGGCGCTGGCGCGCCGGCCGACGGGGCCGAAGCGGGCACCGAGGAAACCGAGGAGGCCGAAGAGGCCGAAGAGGCCGAAGAAGCCGAGGACGCCGGCGACGACGACGAGGACGCCGACGGCGAGGGCCTCGGCGCGCTGTTCGGCTAGCCGGGAACCCGGTTGACCGCGACCCGATCGACCGGCCGATCGATTCGAGTTCTCGATTTCTTTCGGCGCTAACCCCCACAGCCTCGCCGCCCTCGGGTAAAGCCACGGCGAGGCTTCAAACCCGATCCCGGAGCCAGGTTATCGGGATGGTTGCGCCCGCTGTGCTCCCCGCGTTCGACCCCGGATTCTCGATCTCGGCGCTCGGGTTCGTCGCAGGGGGCGTTGTCCTCGGGACGCTTTCGGGGCTCACGCCCGGCTTGCACGCGAACAACTTTGCACTACTCATGGCTGCGGTCGCGCCATCGATCCCGGGCCCGCCGGCACTCGTCGGGGCGGCGATGCTCGGAGCGGGCGTGACCCATACCTTCCTCGACGTGGTGCCCGCCTTAGCGCTCGGGGTACCCGACGCCGCGATGGCCGCTGCGGCGCTGCCCGGTCACCGACTGGTACTGGAGGGTAGCGGTCGGGAGGCACTTCGCCTCTCGGCGCTCGGCAGCGTTCTCGCCGTCCTCTTCGCCGTTCCGCTCGCGATCCCGATGACGCGGGCGATGATCCGTGCCTACGAGCACATCGACGCGAACCTCCCGCTGGTCCTGGGGGCGGTCGCTCTGCTTCTGATACTCACCGAACGGGGCCTTCGCGAGCGAATCGGTGGTGGGCTGGCCTTCGGCGCGAGCGCTCTGCTCGGCTACGCGCTGCTCAGAGCCTACGACGCGCCCCTCGGCGCACCGCTCGACGCCGGCGGCTTGCTCATGCCGCTGTTCGGAGGACTGTTCGGCGCGCCAGTACTCTTGGACGCGATCGGCGGCGAGGGCATCCCGCCACAGGGAACGAGCGAGGTGAGCAGCCCACGACGATCGGTCGGCGTCGCGGCCTTTCTGGGTACGGGGGCCGGCGCGATCGTGGGCTACATCCCGGGCGTATCGAGTGCCATCGCGGCCACGGCCGTCCTGCCGGCGATCCCCGATGGCGGCGATGATGGTGCGCGGGGCTTTCTCGTCGCGACCAGTGCTGTGAACACCTCGAATTCGATCTTCGCGCTCTTCGCTCTCGTCGCCCTTGGATCGCCCCGGACCGGTGTGCTGGTGGCGCTCGAACAGGCCGAAGTCCCGTTGAACCTGCCGGTACTGCTGAGTGCGGTGGCGATCGCCGCGGGGATCGGGTTTCTCCTGGTCGTTTCGGTCGGGGATCGGTATCTCGATGTCGTCGGCAAGACCGATTACACACTGCTTTCGATCGCGATCCTCGCCTTGTTGGTCGGCCTCTCCTATGCGTTTGCGGGCCCGCTCGGGATCGGGGCCTTCGCCGCCGCGACGGTCGTCGGGTTGATCCCACCGAACTTCGGCTCGCGGCGGGTACATCTGATGGGCGTGTTGATCGGCCCGTTGATCGTCGGCTGATCCTCAGGCTTCCCGGTGGTGAGAGCCGGGGTCGAGCGGGATCGATCGTTCGCGAAAAGGACCTACATGCACGACGGCCCTCTCCGGGTACGCATGAGCGGGAACGGGACCACCGAGATCGAGGGGATGGTTCGGGGCGTCGACGATGAAATGGACGAGTTGGCGGATGCGGTCGCCGCGGATGTCGCCGACCTGCTCGACGTCCGGACCGAGTACGTCTCCTCGCGGTTCGAGTACGACCACCGAACCCGCGAGGAGACCGCGACCGTCTGTATCGATGTCGGCCTCGCCGAGGGGCTCTGCGAGCGCTACGACGGCATCAAGCTCGGCGACAGCGGCGGGGTGGAGATCCATATAACGGTCGACGCCGATCGCGCTTGAGTTCCGGACGTCAGCCCTCGGACACGGATCGATCTCGTCGAGAGCCGTGAGGAAAGAGCTTTGCGGGTCGATCACGCACCTATCGCCGATGGCGGCCTACACCGCGTCCGTGACCGTCCGGCTCAAACCGGGCGTCCTCGATCCCGAAGCCGAGACCACCGAACGCGCCCTCGAACGCCTCGATTTCGACCTCGAAGAACTCCGCTCGGCCGATCGCTTCGAGATAGACATGGAGGCCGACTCGCCCGAGGCCGCCGCCGAGCGCGCCGACGCGATGGCCGGACGCCTGCTCGCGAACCCGACGATCCACGACTACTCCGTCGAGGTCGAACCGGCCGAACCCGCTGCGGGGGCCACGCGGTGATCGCCGTTTGCCAGTTCGGCGGGAGTAACTGCGACCGGGACGCCGTTCTCGCGCTCCGCCATCTCGGCTTCGAGGCCGAGCGCGTCTGGCATGCCGATGGATTGCCCGCGGAGGCCGACGGCGTGGTCCTGCCCGGCGGGTTCTCCTATGGCGATTACCTCCGTGCCGGCGCGATGGCCGCCCGAGCGCCGATCCTACGGGAGGTGTGCGATGCTGCCGAACGGGGTGTTCCGGTACTCGGAATCTGCAATGGCGCACAGGTCGGTACCGAGACCGGATTGGTACCTGGAGCTTTCACGACGAACGCGAGCGCGCGCTTTCGCTGCGAGCACGTCCACCTGCGCGTCGAGAACGCCGAGACCCCCTGGACGGCGGGGTTCGAGCCGGGGGAAGTGCTCACCCTGCCGATCGCCCATGGCGAGGGCCGCTTCGAGATCGCCGAGGACACCCTCGCGGACTTGGACGACGACCGGGTCCTCTTTCGGTACTGCAACGAAGCGGGAGCGGTCACCGACGCGGCGAACCCGAACGGATCGGTGGATGGGGTCGCGGGCCTGCTCGGCGAGCACGAGCACACGGCAGTATTGATGCCCCACCCCGAACGCGCGACGCTACCGGATCTCGGCGGGACCGACGGCCGAACGATCCTCCGGGGCTTCGCGAGCGAGGCCGAAGGGTAGTCGACGAAGCGAAACGCGGGCTCATCGACGCTTTCTTTCGCGCGCCCGACCGATCTGAACTGAATGGCGACGGAGGCAGAGAGCGCGTTCGACCGATATCGAAATCTGATCGAGCGCCCGATCTACCGACTCTTCTCGGAGTACGGGCTCGCATATTCGAAGTGGTTCGTGACCGGCATGACCGCGAACGTCCTCGCCCGCGGCGCGAGCCTGCTCCCACCGGTCGTACTCGACGCTGCGCTCGATGCGATCTTCGGGGCAGGAAGCGATCGAATTCCCTACCGGCTCCCGCTCGTGCCGAACGCCTGGCTCCCAGAAGGCAACGCCGCTCAGTTCCGCTTTTCGGTCGCGCTCATCGTCGGGGCCTTCCTGCTGACGGCCGTCTGTACCTGGATCTATGACATGGCAGCGAACAACTTCGCCCACCGGGTGATGCACGACGTCCGCACCGACAGCTTCGCGAAGCTCCAGAACCTCGATATGCCCTTCTTCGACGACAAGCAGACCGGCGAGGTCATGGCGGTCCTCAATAACGTTCACGAGAGCTTCGCTCTCGTGAGCCAATCAGAACGCGAAGCGTTCTGATGACGACGCGACCAATCTCGAACGCTTCCTCGACGACGCCTTGCACGATTCGGCGCGACTGATCGTGATGGTCGGCGGTATCGCGGCGCTGCTGATCTGGATGAACCCCCAACTCGCGGCAGTGACCTTGCTGGCCGTGCCGCTCATGTGGGTCCTGACGCGCTGGTTCATGCGAGCGGTCGAACCACGGTATGCCGCACAGCGCGAGTCGGTCGGCGACCTCAACACGCGACTCGAAAACAGCCTCGGCGGGATCGAACTGGTCAAGACGTCGGGAACCGAAGCCTTCGAGACCGAGCGGGTGAGTGTTGCCTCATACGATTACTTCCGGAAAACGATGGCGATGCTCCGGCTCAACTACGTCTACCGGCCCGGAATGGAACTACTCGCCGGGCTCTCCTTCGCCGCGACCTTTCTCGTCGGAGGCTGGTGGCTCGCGACCGACGAGGCTCCTTTGATACTCTCCGGCGATCTGACGACCGGCACCTTCGTCACCTTCCTCCTGTTGAGCCAGCGGTTCGTGACGCCGCTCGCGGAGGTCTCCAACATCGTCGACCAGTACGAGAACGCGAAGGCTTCCTCCGAGCGGGTTTTCGGCCTTGTGTCGATTCCCGCGCACATCTCCGATCGCGAGGACGCCCGACCCCTCGGAGACCCGTCGGGCCACGTCGAGTACGACGGCGCGAGTTTCGCCTACGAGGAGGAACCGGTGATCGACGGCGTGACGCTGTCGGTGCCGCCCGGCGAGACTGCGGCGCTGGTCGGCCCGACCGGGGCCGGGAAGTCGACGCTCTGTAAACTCCTGTTACGGCTCTATGACGTCGATTCGGGCGCGATCCGCATCGACGGCCAGGGCGTCCGGGAGGTGACCATAGACTCGCTTCGGGAACAGGTGGGTTACGTCAGTCAGGGTTCCTATCTCTTCGACGGCACCGCACGGGAGAACCTCGCGTACGGTGCGTTCGAGGCGACCGACGAAGAGTTGGCAGAAGCCGCGAGAGCCGCCGAAGCCCACGAGTTCATCGAGAAGCTTCCCGAGGGCTACGACACACGGGTCGGCGAGCGCGGCGTGAAGCTCTCGGGCGGCCAGCGCCAGCGACTCGCGCTCGCCCGGGCGATGCTCGGGGAGTTTGCGATCGTCGTACTCGACGAGGCGACCTCGGCGGTCGACACCGAAACCGAGGCGGCGATCCAGCGTTCGCTCGCCCGCCTCACCGAAGACCGGACGACGTTCGTGATCGCCCACCGGCTCTCGACGGTACGGGAGGCCGATCGCGTGTTCGTCATCGAGGGGGGGCAGGTCACCGAACGCGGAACCCACGAGGAGCTACTAGAGGCGAGCGGGCTGTACGCGAGCCTTTGGAACGCCCAGACCAATGAGATCGAAGTCGGCGCTCGATAGAGGGAAAAGGAAGGCGTAGCGATCAATCGACAGCGGAACGGGTGGGACGGATATCGAGCATGCTCGGCGAGCGTGAGAGACCGCTGTTCCAGTGTCGGGTGTACTCCGCGACGAACGCACGGTGCTCGATCGCACGATCATCGCGTTTTCCGAGGGATAGGTCCCGATACCCGAGCGAGAGACAGACCATGGCATCCAGCCGGCAGACGACCCGATAGACGCGTATCCGCTCGCCTGCTCGCTCCGGTATCGGAAAGCGGTCGCACGATCCGCCGGATCGGATACGGGTCGGTAATCACCCGAGGAAGCCGGTCCGAAACGCTTCCCACAGATATATAAATTCAAGATAGTTAGTTGTCTGTATAAACATGTTTGGAACGTCGGACAGCTCGCGGCGGGAGTTCATGCGTGCTGCGGTCGCCATCGGAGGTGCCGGAGCGTTGAGTGCGTGCATGGAGCGGGCACAGGAGCCGGTCCCTCTGGGCGACCGTGGCGTGCTCCCGACCCGGCAGTACGCTTGGGTCGACTACGTCCCGGAGGACGAGTACGGCAACTTCCAACTGCCGAGACACCACGTCTTCCTATACTTGAACTACGGCGGGGACGGGACGCCAAGCGCGGACGAGGCCGAGCGACTCGAAACGGCGCTCCGGTCGCTCGAGCGCGCGTATCAGTGGAGCAACCAGGGGTTGCTGTTCAGCCTCGGCTACTCGCCGTCGTACTTCGAACGGTTCGACCAGTCGTTGCCCTCGTCGGTCGACCTGCCGGCGCCGCGCCGACTGTCGGACTTCGAGGAACCCGACCTCGACGAACAGGACGTCCTGTTGCAGCTAGCCAGTGATAGCGCTGAAGTCGTCCTCGCCGCCGAGGAGGCGGTGCTGGGAGCGCGCGACGAAGCGAACACGGTCGAGATGGAAGCCGACGCCGGGGACTTTTTGACCGTCGACGAGCGCCGGACGGGGTTCATCAGCGGGGGGATGCCCGCCGAGAAGGCCAC
>PXRA01000102.1 GCA_003021725.1 Halobacteriales archaeon QH_8_64_26 | reverse complement strand
CGATCGAGAGCCGGTACAGCCGACCGGAACTCGTCCGCGTAGCTCCGAACGGGAGGGCAACGACGCGTCGATTCCCGGCCGGCAACCCCGAACGTCTTCGCCAGCAGGACTGGATGGCCCGAAGGCATAGATCGGAACATGGTCACGACGGATTTCGAGCGCGAACGGACCGTCAACGAGGAGCGGTTCGTCGCCCGAACGGTGTACTCCGCGCGGAGTTCACGCCGACGACCCCCTTCTGCCCACAGAGCCTCACCCTCACCGAGGGTGCCTTCCGGGCGTGGAACGGCCTGAGCGATCGCCACGAGTACGATCTCGTGTGCGTGCGCATCGACGGGAGCCACCACGAGAGCGAATCGATCAACGAAACCCTCCGGACGATCGAGGGGAACTACCGGGACACGGGAGCGATGCCGGATAGCGCAACGACGTCCAACGGCGACCCACCGGAGACGTCGTCCGGCTCCGACGGCCGGTCGCGGTCGCCGTTCTGAGGTCGCTCCCGCCCACCGGAAGATCACCGGGAGGGCGCCAACTGGAGCCGAACAGGTTCGGGGTTTCGTTCCTGGGGCGAGCGGGAGAAGGGTACCGGTATGAGCGCGGGCGCGATATCCCGACGAGCGCGGCGCTTTCGCCTCGCCAGTGCCTATTTCCTCGTCGCCTGGCAAGCCGGTGCTCTCGCCGGGATCTCCCATCGAACGGCGGTCGTCCTCGGGCTGTTGGGCTTCGTGCTACACGCCGTCTTCGGGAAGGCCTACTCGCTCGTCCTCGCGTACTTCGACCGCGAACTGGCGATCGAGCGCGCTCCGACGGTCCAGTTCCCGCTCACGGTCGTTGGGACGCTCTGTCTCGCGCTAGGCGCAGCGCACCCACAAGGAGATACAGTACGACGTCCGACTCCAGGTGTCGGTGGGCCGGTACGTCCTCGCCGGCGGCCAATCGCAACCGGATCGTCCGGGGGTGATCCGCCTCGAACACCGCCGCGTGTGCCGCCCCGTCGAGCGTGGTATGTTCGGCCATCGTCGGCGGATAGAGGCCTGGACGCGCCTGGAGCTTCTTCCCGATCGGATTCGGGGCGGCCCCCGACCCGCCTTCTTCCCGCCGGGGTCTGTTGCGTGCTTGGCGCACTCCTCGAACGGGATCGAACAGTACGCCGACTCCACCCGACCCCGCTATCGTTCCGTCCCTGCTCGTCGCTCCCCCGTGCCGCTCTCCGGCTCGCCGCCGGACGACCGGGAGTCGCCCCTATCGATGCTCCGGAACCCCCCAGCTCCCGGCACGAACGACGTGCTATCGGAATCCGAAGGGGCTCGAACGGTCGGTGTATCGGTTCGAAAACCAGCGTCGCGGCCCCGTGGGCCGCTAATTCGCTCTTCAGTCGCTCTGTACGTCCGCCTGCTGTGTCTCGTCACTAGCGACGTCCTCGTCCGTGGTGCCGGGCGCTGCCAGCCTGTACAGCCCCCACAGCAGCAGTACCACCAGGCCGAGGACGGTTGGTCAGCGACGCTGCCCCGTAGGGTTGGCCGGCGAACACTTCGATGATGCCGAGGACGACGACGCCGAGCAGCACCAGGGTGCGCTGAGAGCCATCGCCGCCGTGTCGATCGTATCCATGGTTTGGGTTCATGTCATTGTCTAATTTCCTCCTTGGCCGAGCAGGTATCGCAGTCGTGGGCGTTGCTCGACGAACTCGGTTCGCTCGATCACGGCGTCGGGGCCGTAGTACCGGCCAGCGGCGAGTACCATCACCGTCACGAACAACAACAGGCCCATGAACTCGCCGTTGACCAGGCCGTTCGTGAACTCGGCGTTGCCGACCCAGAACAGAGTCACGAAGATCGCCCCGCCGAAGGCCGCCAGCCGCGTCAGGGCACCGAAGACGAGCGCGAGGCCGATCAGCGCCTCGAAGATCGGCACGCCCGGCTCGATCAGCCACGCCAGGTTGTTCCCCATCCAAACCGGGATCGGCCCGAGCGCGGTACCGGTCATCCCCTGCAAGTAGGTCGGGCCGTAGCCGTAGGCCAGCCCGTCCTCGATGAGTTTCGTGATCCCGGCATGGAAGAACCACCAGCCGGTGAGGACCCGAAGGATCGCGATCCAGTACGCCACCAACGGGCCCGCGAGCGATACCTCGAATTCCTCGGAAAGCGGGTTCGCCGATCGTATGCCATTTCGCTCACCTCACGTGTGGAGGTTGGTGCTTACGTCGTATGAACCCCCAGCGTAGTTCTCACGAACTGAGAACTACGTTCGTCCCGTCGCCCAGCCCATCCATGAGCGTGGCAGGCCTCGGGCGGTCACTGACGGGCTCCCAGCGTCGCCTACAGTTATACGGGTCCGTCCCTTCTATCGCGAGCCATGACCGACGGCGAACGCATCGCGATCCTCGGCGGCACGTTCACACCGATCCACAACGGTCATCGCGCGCTCCTGCACAAAGCCTTTCAAACGGCGAGTCACGACGGCAGCGGCGCAGGCCACGTCGTCGTCGGCCTCACCTCGACCGACCTGGCCGAACGAACGCGAAGCGACTCGACCCACGTCGACCTGCTCGGCTCCTTTCGGGACCGCCGCGAGACCCTCGCCACCGAACTCGACCGCACGTGCGAGGCTTACACCGCTTCCTACGGGATCGTCGCGCTGGAGGACACCAGTGGCCCTGCCGGCACCCGCGAGGACGCCGACGCCTTGGTCGTCTCCCCGGAAGCGAAAGCCCAGCGCCGCGCCCATGATCTCAATCGCCAACGCATCGACGCCGGTCTCCGGCCGCTCGAAATCCACACGCCGCCGTTCGTCGTCGCCGAGGACGGCACTCCGATCAGCAGCACCCGCATCCGAAACGGCGAGATCGACGGTCACGGGCGCGTCCTCGACGGCGAGTGAGCCACACCGCCCGGTAGAACGGTAGGACAGCCGAACTCCTGTGGGTTCTCCAGCCGTCCCCGTTCCCTCCCCTCCCTCTTTAGCGGACGGTAAGCACCGGAACCTCGCTCGTCCGGACGACCCGTTCGGTGACGCTACCAAGCAAATAGCGCCCGAGGACGGTCCGTCCGTGGGTCCCCATCGTTACGAGGTCGATCCCCCCCTCCTCGACGTACGCGCCGATCGCCTGATAGGGCGTCCCCTGGGTGACCTCCGTGCGAACCGTCCACGCCGTGGCGCTCGCATCGCTCGGCGACCTCGCTGACCGCCTGCTCGGAACCTCCCTCCAGGCTCTCGATGACGCCCGGAACGGCCGCGCCGCCGTCGTATGAACCCGCGAGCGCGCTGAGATCGACGACCGAGAGCGCGTGGATCGTGGCGTCGTAGCGCTCGGCGAGGGCGATCGCGTGCTCGATCGCGGCGCTGGCGGCCTCGCTGCCGTCCGTCGGGAGCAGTATATCGTCGTAGCTCGACTGCTCGTCCGGGGCGGACCGGGACGTGAGGACGGGGACGTCGCTCGTCCGCACCACGCGCTCGGTTACGCTGCCGACGAGCAAGCGATCGAAGCCGGTTCGGCCATGGGTCCCCATCGAGAGCAAGTCGATGTCGTGGTCCGTGGCGTAGTCGGGGATCGCCTCGTGCGGAACTCCCTCCTCGATCGCCGTTCGGTAGGTGAGACCTCTCTCGTCGAGGAGCGCTTCGAGGGTTCCTACCGCCTCGGTGGCGTGCTCTTCGAGCGCCTCGCGATGCTCCCCGGCCTCGAAATCGAGGTCCGCGAGGTCGCTATTGTAGATGCTCGCGTTGACAACGCTCAGGAGATGGATCTCGCTGTCGAAGGCGGCCGCGAGGTTCACGGCGTGGCGCGTCGCTACCCGTGCCCCCCTCGCTACCGTCGGTCGGGACGAGGATACTGTCGTGCATCGAGTACCAGCCTCCTCCGGATACACGGCTACGGAGCGCTTAAGAGTAGTGTCCTACGAGCGCACCGCCGTAAGCGTCGTCCCGCATGGATCACCTCGGCTCGCGTCGGAACCGATCGAGACGTCTCACGCCGTCGCTCGGCAAGCGCAGCCGATCGCGGAGGACTCGGCGAGGCCGAACGTGAGAACCAGTGAGGTCCCTTCGAGTTCTACTGCCTCGTTTTCGACTTGCTGACCACTCGCGAGGAAGCGATGAGCGAACTCCGGGCAGCGAATTCCCCACCTCCCGAGTCACTCCTCGTCGCCCTCGCGCTCGGCGCGTTCCCCGTCGGGTTTGACCATGAGTACCGGGAGTTCGGCGCGCCGGAGCACCCTCGCGGCGGTGCTGCCGAGCAGGTACCGGTCGAGGCCGGATCGAGCGAGAGGAGATCGGTCGTATAAGCTTCGGCAACGGTCGCCGCCTCGAGGAACGGGCGGACCGCCCGGAGTACCCCATCGACGGTCACGACGCCGATCGGCGCGTTGCCCTCTCCGTCCTGCTCCTCGTCGAAGACGGGAAGCACTGGCGCGTCGCTCTCGATCATGAGCCGTGCGACCGTCCGGACGTCCTCTTCGGGCGTAGGGCGGGGGACCTGTCGGGCCAGCGAGCCGAGCTTCTCGTTCGGCTGGTGGCCCGACGCGGCGAGGGTTCGCCTGGTGAGGATCCCTTCGAACCCATTGCCGCGTACGACGACGCCCTTAGTGGCTGGGTCCTCGAACGTACCGACGAGCTTCGAGAGGGGCGTCTCGGGGGTGAATTCGACGTAGGCTTCCGAAACGATGTCGGCGATGTCCATGATGCGTGTGAGTTCGTACTCCGGTCGATCGTTCGCCCGATGCCTCCGGAACGCCGCCGACCGGGGATCGTCCGACCGCGACTACAGCACCGGCAGCAACAGCGCGTAGAAGTACACCACGGCGGCGGCCAGCAGCGCGAGGTGTCCCGCCGCGGCGACGATCACTATCAGCCCGGCGACGAGACGTTCTATCGGGGCCAGGGGGCTCCGAACTGCTCCCGTTCGACGTTCGCTATTGCCATCCTGTGTGCCTCCACTCGGCAGTTGGAGTCCCACCGATAGGAGACTAGCGCCGATTCCAGGACAGTGAGAATCGGGCGACGTAGGGACGCCGGATGCCGGAGACGATCGTCCCGCCAGTGGTCGCTATGCGATCGACTGCCGCCCGATTCGAGGGTGCCCGACCGCTCGGATCGCTCCGATCGTCCACCGCCTCAGCGATCGTTCGATCCGGCACTACAGACCAGTACCGATCGATCCGTAGTCAGGACCACGCCCTGGGTGACGCTGCCAAAGAGCACTTTCCCGGTAGGAGTGCGCTTCCGACCGGCGACACAAATCACGTCCGCGTCGATCTCTTCGGCTGTGTTAACGATCGCGGTCGCGGGATCGCCGCTCGATCCGGCCAGCGAGACCTCGATACCGGCGTTTTCGAGCACGTCCCGTGCGCGGCGCACGGCTCCGACCTGGTGGACCGACGCGCCGGATGGATTGTCACCGAAAGCGTGCAACACGGTCGCATGGATCTCCTCGGGTTCGCCGGGGAGGTCGACGATCGCCTCGGCTTGGGCCCGCGCGCGGTCCTCGTCGGTGTCGACCCCGAGTACGACTTGGTACATCGCTTACTACGTACGCCCCGAGACGTATTATCAGTCGGGGTCGGTCTCCGGTTCCGGGGATCGGGGGCTCATCTCGGGGTCCCCGATGTTCTCCGCGGGCGAGCGATGACCCTCTCCCGGCGGGCGCGTCGCGGCTCGGACCCGGCCTCGGGTTCAGTCGATTTTCGCGAGCCTCGTCTCCCGAGTGATCGGATCGATGTCGTGTTCTTCGGCGTACTCGAGGATCGTCCCTCGCCGTACGGCCCCGGTGACCTCGATAGCCCGCTCGGTCGTCAGCTCCGCGACCCGTTCGGTCGCTTCGGTCCCCGCTTGTTCGGAGGACCCGAGGATCGCCTCCCGGTCGGACCCGGGGAGTTCCCGCTCGTTCACGACCGAGAGGGCATACAGGGCCCCACCGGAGAGTTCCGGGACGTTCAGTGCATGTTCGACCACGCTCGTCCGGTCGCTGCCGTCCGTCGGAAGCAATATTCGATCGTACATCGTTCGACCTCCGGTGGAATCGACGGCGGCTCGCCGGTAGTGCGCTGTGACCGTTCTTACCCGATGGAAACGTGGGAACGCGATCCGATCGTTGCTCCCCCGTGGTCGATTTTCTCCCGGGCGCTCGCGTCCCTCCTCGGAACCCACTACGTTCGAACCGGACGAGCCCTCCTTCACCGGCCAGGAGGGACACAGCCGGTCGCCCGACGGTCCAGGACGCACTTACGACCGCTACGACCAGCGGAACCGAACCTGTTCGGAGTTTCGTTTTCCCGGGGAGCGAGCGCACGTTCGGACATGATCACGGCGATCACCGATCGGGAGCGAACGACGGATGAAACGGACGGTACGACCGAAGCCACCGACGCCGAGACCGGGACGACGGTCGAGGTAAGACCCACCGGCCACGTACGGGCTGCGGTCGGTCAGCCCCGACTGGAGTTTACCTTTACCGAGAGCACGCTACGGGACTTTCTCGCGGCCTTCTTCGAGGAGTACGACGTGGCGGAGTTGCTCATCGCCGAGACCGAAGCCGAGGCGACCGCCCACGGCTGGGCCACCCCGCCCGAAGAGCTACCCGGTACCTGGACGAAAACCCCGAGGGCGAGCAGACCCGCGCGTACGCACGGGTTGCGGTCAACGGTCGGTTCAACGAGAACCTCGAAGGGCTGGACACCGAACTCGAAGCGGTCGATCGCGTCGCGTTGATGTATCCGTTCATGTTCTGCTGTTGAGCCCCCTCGTTCTTTTCGGCGCCGCGCCCGTCCTGGATCCGACAGGACGGAACGGTGACCGACGGCGACGCCCTGGCCTGAAGGCGCTCAGGGCCGAACGGCTTTGAGGACCCACTTCTCGAGCCCGCGGCGCTCGGTGATGAACTCCGGGAACGCGTCGGTCGGTTCACCCTCGACGCCCGCTCGATCGAGGTGTCATTGGCGTTCGGGACCTGGCTCGGGGCGCTCGACAGCGGGACCGTCTCGGTCGGCACGTCGTTCCAGACCGGAACCGTCGGGTTCGAAAGCGAGTCGGCCTCCGACTGGGAGGCCGCGGTGATCGGGATCCGGTCGGCGGGCGCGCCCGCGGCGAAGGGCGCGACGATCGCCGCCGCGAGGACGAGCATCCCGGCGAGCAGCAGCTTCCGTCCCACCGCCGTGCGGTCGTCGCTCACCCCTCGAACACCTCCAGCACCGGATTCCTCCGGGTTCGAACTCGTTTCCGACGGTCGCCGGTCACCGGGTGCTCGATCGCCCGGACGCTCGTTCGAACACCTTCGGAACCGGGTTCCAGCGGGGTCGGCGGTTCGACGCTTCGCTTACTCACCGTCGAAGGCCTCCAGGCGGTACTGCTGGGCCGAGTTGTTGGTCGTGAGCAGGTCCATGAGCTCGCTGTCCCTACCCTGTCGAACGCGCTCGCGGTGGCGTTCGATGGTGTTGAGCGCCTCGTGAACGTCTTCGTCGAGCAGTTTCTCGAGCAGGGGACGGGGGATGCGCTCGACGTCGGTGCTCTCGCCGTCCTCGGTGTGCTGGGGCGGGGCGAAGGGGGGAATGTAGTAGACGTTCGCTTGAGTGTGGTAATCGGGGTGGAGCCGGAGTGCGACCCCGTACTCGTTGACCAGCTTGTGAATCGGGCCCTACTTGTCGTCGAGGAAGCCGACCATCCGGAGCTGGGGCGGACACTCCGTCGCACAGGCCGGCGGCACCGCGTCGCCATCGGTGAGATTGAACTTCCCCCCGCTCGGTCCCTCGCCCTCTAAGCGGGGATAACAGGAGATGCACTTCTCCGAGCGTTTCTGCATGACCTTATAATAGACCTTGTTGTACGGACAGCCCTCGACGCAGTAACGATAGCCCCGGCAGCGCTCCTGGTCGACGAGGACGACCCCGTCGTCCTGGCGCTTGTAGATCGCCTTCCGCGGGCAGGCCTCCGCATAGGAGGGATGAGTACAGTGGTTACAGATGCGCGGGAGATAGAAGTAATAGGAGTTGGGGTACTCCCCCGCCCCTTAGTCCTCGTCCCAGTTCGGTCCCCACTCGGGATCCTCGCCTTCCGATCGGAGGGGCGCGTCGTTGCCGTCGTACATCACCTCGGTGTGATTGAAGTCCCACGCCCGGCCGTAGCCCTCCTGTGTGGGGAGGTGCTCTCACCCTCCTCGTATTCGAGGTGGCCCTCCTGCTGGGCCTGCTCGGCGGACTCGTAGCCGCCGCCGTCGTCCTCCCAGCCGCGCGGGTAGCCCTGGCCCGGTTGAGTCTCGACGTTATTCCAGTGCATATACTCCCGACCCCCTGAATCGGTCCAGAGCGTCTTGCAGGCGATGGTACAGGTCTGGCAGCCGACGCACTTGTTCAGGTCCATCACCATCGCTACCTGGTGATCGATGCCCTCCGCGACGTCGATCCCCTGACCGGACTGGGTGGTGCTCTCGTTCGTTCCGTTCGTGCCGCCGGTCCCGTTGACGCCGCTGGTCTCGTTAGCTCCGCCCTGTTGGTTCTGTGAACTCATTGGGTATCACGTCCGGACGCGTCCGTGGCTGCGTCGTTCGCCATCGCGCCGTCGATCGCCGCCGTCTCGTTTCCCCTCCCGTTCGTCCCGCCGGTCGCGTTGGTTCCATCAGTCGCCGTTTCGGTAGTCGTCCCACCGGTTGCCGTTTCGTTGGCTGCGCCAGTCGTCGTCCCGTTGGCCGCGTCCGTCCCTGCCCCCTCCGAAACGTTCTCGACCAACTCGACTTCGACCTGGACGTCGCTGTTCACGCCGGTCGGCCTCCAGTAGTTCGGGACGAACTCGAGGTGTTCGCCGCTGTCCGCGGGGTACTGTACCAACTGGGTCGGTTTCATGTACACCCCGACGAGCGTGTTGAAGTTCCCGCGGCTGGGGAACTGGAAGCGCTCCCAGGCGAAGTAGAGTTTCGCCACGCCGGGCTGGACGCTGGGGTAGATCTTAACCCCGACCTCGATCTCGTCGAGGTCATTGTAGACGCGGACGGTATCGCTGTCCTCGATGCCCCGTTCGTTCGCGTCCTCGGGATGCATGTAGACGATCGGCTCGCCGCGCTGGAGCCGGAGCATGTGTTCGTTGTCCCGCCACGTCGAGTGGATCGACCACCGGCCGTGGGGCGTGTTGTACTGCAGCGGGTACTGCTGTTCGGACTGGAGTACCTTTGGCCGTTTATAGGTCGGCACCGCCTCGCCGAGTTCGAGGAACCAGTCGTGGTCGATGTAGTACTGCTGGCGCCCGGTGAACGTCGGCCAGGGGCTTTTCCCCTGGACGTAGCGCTTCCAGGGGGTGTAGGGTTCGTTCTCTTCCAGTGGCGAGGTTCAGTGATCGCCGGAGGCTTCGAAGCGCTGGGGCTGTTCGACCGTATCGTCGAAGGTGATGCGCTCGTCGCGCCCCTCCGGGTTGGTTTCCTCAGAGTTCGCGAGGATGAACTCCGAAGCGGCCTTGTCCCCGCGCAGCGCGCCCGCCTCGCTGGAGGCCCAATCACGAACGTAGTCGTCGTGAATACTCGTAAGATCGATCCGTCGGTCGAACTCCCGGTCGGGAAGCGGGCTCAAGTTCCGCTCGCGGGCGATCTCCTGGACTTTCTTCGCGAGCAGGCGGAAGACCTCCCAGTCGGTCTTCGACTCGCCCAGCGGCTCGATCGCGGGCGTGAGCGGGTGGACATACGAGTGCATGTCCGTCATATTGAGGTCGTGTTTCTCGTAGTGACTCGCCGCCGGCAACACGATATCGGAGTACAGCGCCGTCGAGTCCATCCGGAAGTTGATGTCGACGACCAGATCGAGTTTCGGCCAGAGAACGTTCTCGACGGCGATCCCACCCTTGGATTGGTTGAAGTAGTTGCCCCGCCAGCAGAAGAAGACGCTCGGGTCGGGCCGAGAGCCGTCCTCGCGCTCGGCGGGATAGACGGGCATCCAATCGTTATCGATCGACTCCTCGATCCGCCTGCTGGTCTCGGGTTCGATATTGCCGAGGATGTCGCCGTGGTAGTAGGTCCACAGCGTCGTCGGCACCGCCCGAACGTCGCCGGTCGGGAAGGAGAGCTGCTGCCAGCCGTTGTACGTCCAGATCTTCTCCTGACCGACGTAGTGATCGAACCCGGTGCCCTGCCGGCCGATATGACCGGTGAGGGTAACGAGCAGCTGGATCGCCCGGTTCCCCAGGTCGTTGTGATACCAGTCGTTGACACCTTTCCCGTGGATGATCTTGCCCTTCTCGACGTTCGCGAACTCGCGGGCGACCTGCTGGTAGGTCTCCCGGCCGACGCGGGTGATCTCGTTGACCCGTTCGGGGGTGTAGTTCGCGAGCTCTTCGGTGACGTTCGACCAGACCGTCCGTACCCGCACGTCCCCGTTCGCCAGGGACAGCGTCCGGTCCACGTTGAGTTGGGGATCGAAGTCCAAGGCGATGCTCGCGCTCTCGTCGTGTTTGCCCTCGTGGTTGCCGAGCGATCCCGGCGCGACCCGGAGGGTGCCCGCCTGGTCTGCCATCACGAACACCTTCCCGGCGTCGCCGCCGGTCGAAAGTCCCGGGACGTCGGCGACCCGAAGCAGCTTCCCGGTGTCCTCCCGGACGAGAAGGGGCATATCGGACTGTTCTTTGGGGTGGGCTTCGTGGTAGAGGCCCTCCTCGACGATGGTTCGGGCCATCCCGAGCGCGAGGGCCGCGTCGGTGCCGGCCTTCGGCGAGAGCCAGTCGTCACAGTGGATGGCCGTCTGGGAGTAATCGGTGAAGACGCCGACCCGCTTGGTGCCTTTGTAGGCGGCCTCGAGGAAGAACTTCGCGTCGGGAATGCGGGTGACATTAATGTTCGACCCCCAGGCGATGATATAGTCGGCGTTGTACCAGTCGGCGCTCTCGGCGTTGTCGGTCTGGGTGCCCCAGGTGATGGGTTCGCCCGGCGGCAGGTCCGAGTACCAGTCATAAAAAGGAGTGGCTCACCCCGCCGAGAAGGTTGACGAACCGCGACCCCGAGGCGAAGGAGACCGGACTCATCGCCGGGATCGGCGTGAACCCCGAGATGGCGTCGTAGTTGCCCTCCCCGACTTCCTCAATCACCTTCTCGGCGATCTCGGTGAGCGCCTCGTCCCAGGAGACCCGCTGCCACTTGCCCTCGCCGCGCTGGCCGACCCGCCGCAGTGGGTGTTTGATGCGCTGTTCGGCGTTGACGTAGTCGGTGTAACACGCGCCCTTCTGGCAACCACGGGGGTTCGAGGAGGGCAGCTGGTCGTTGATCTCGGGGTAGTCGGCGGCCTGTTCCTCGCGCCAGACCTGGCCGTTCTTCACGTAGACGTTCCAGGAGCAACTGCCCGTACAGTTGACGCCGTGAGTGCTCCGGGCGACCGAGTCCCACTCCCACTCATCGCGGTAGAAGTCCTCCCAGTCGCGATAGGGGTAGTTGCCGATGTAGTCCTGGCCGCCGACCCGCTCAATGCCGGTCATCCTGGTGAGGTCGTCGGCGA
>PXRA01000101.1 GCA_003021725.1 Halobacteriales archaeon QH_8_64_26 | reverse complement strand
CCGCGGGCGATCGCGTCCTCGAGCACGGCAGTCGAGTGGTTCTCGAAGTTGTTCATCGACCGGAAGTCCTCTAGGGCTTCGCGTTCCGCCTCGCCGAACTCCTCGCTATCCGCTCCATCCGTTACGGATTCGTTATAGAGGCCGAGGTCACCGAGCGTTTCCGCGACCTCGCTCGCCGTTTCGCCGCTTAGGGCCCGGAGATCGTCGGGTTCCTCGCGTTCGAGCAGCGTGACGTCATAGAGCTTGAAGACGCGTTCGAGTTCGGCGATCGGTTCCTCGTGATCGTCGACGCGCACGTCGATCCAGCGGTCGTTCCCGCCGTCGTACCCGCCCTCGGGTTTCGCGACGTACAGCGCCGCGCCCTGCTCGCCGCGCCTGTCGCCGCCAGCCTCGTTACCTGCCCGGAGTGCAGCGAGCAGGCGTTCGGGGAATCCGTCGGTCGCTTCGCCTGCTTTACTTCCGTCCTTGCCTCCACCTGACTCGAAGGCGCTGGCCATCGCTTCGAGCGTCTCGCGATTCTCGAGGATGTTGCCCTGCACGGTATAGGTCTCGCCCTGGATCGAACCCGCGTACTCGAAACACTCCCCGCCGGTAAAGGCGGCGACCGAGCCGTCCTGGCCGACGATCCCGACCTGGCGCAACGGGGCGTCCGCGTCGTCGCTCGTGAGTTCCTCGATCGCGCTCTCGGCAGTGTGGCCCGCACGCAGCAGATCGAGACCGTCGGGACCGTAGGCGACGTTCGCGAAGCTCTGGGTGGCGACGGCCCCGGCGTCGGCGCTCGCGAAGGGAACGACCGACCCCACACTGACGAACTCCGAGTGGACGGCGACGCCGACCGCATCCGTCGCGGGATCGCGGGCGGCAATCGAGAAGGTCGCGGGCCGCGGTTCGGTCCCCGGTCTCGGCGTCTCGGTCGGTCGGGATGGCATACCGATGCCTCGGCCACCGGCCCGAAAGGTCTGTGGATCGGTACTCCTCACTCCGTTTCGAGGTCTTCGGTGATCGGGATCGATGTCGCCTCTTCGGCCTCCCAGGTGGTGTTGGTCCCGCCGATCCTGGGGAGGCGTTCGCGGGCGCTACTCGCTCGCTTCCTGATAGCGAGGCTATCGAATCGACCGCCCGAGTCCTCGGAGTCCTCGGACTCGCTCCTATCGGTCATCGAATCGATACGGGCGAGGATCGCCGCGAGGCTGCCGTACTCGATGAGGAGTGCAACCGCCCCTTCACCGATCTTCTCGCCGGTCGCCCGGCCGACCGTCGCCTCGACGACCTGGCCCCATCGGGAGGTGACTGGTCGCTTCCTTCGCGACCACGCGCCCGAGCAGCCGGCCGACGACACGGGCTCCTTCCTCGGTCGGGACGTCCTCGGCGAGCGCTCCTTCGAGCACCGACTCCGAATCGACCGATTCGAGCAAGCGACGGATACCGTCGGCCGTGAGGTACTCGCTCAGTCCGTCTCGAAACCGGCCGATCGATTCGGCGGAGACGCCGCCCGGGGTTCGATCCATCGCTTTATTAAAGAGTCACGGCTCAATGGGGTACTAGCCGGCATATGCAACGAGAAACTCCTGGTCCGACCACCGTGATCGGATCGAATCCGAACCGATCGGCGAACGGTCTCCGCTACGGACGAACTTCGACGATCCGCCCAGGGGCCGATCAGTCCTCGAAGCCGGCGACCGCTGCGCTGCCGAGTTCCTCGTCCAAATCCGCTTCCCCCAGTTTCTCGACCAGCGCGTCGAGGACGGTCTCGCGCTTGCCTTCGACGAACTTGATCGAGCCGACGACGAGATGCCCGCCGCCGCTCACGCCGGCTCCGGGGAGTTCCTCGGTGAGTTCGGTCACCGTCCGTGGAATGTCGAGGCGCACGCCGTCCGAACGAAGCACGGCGAAATCGGGACCGTAGCCGATCGTGATGACCGGCTCGCCTTCGTCGGCGACCTTCCGGTCGTGGATTTTTCCTGTAGTTTTGCCCGGCGGCGGGTAGGTAAAGCGGTGGGCGAGGTTCTCCAGATCGACCCGGAAGCACGCAGCATCGTTATCGAGGTCCTCGCGCTCGGCACGGAACAGTGTCGCGTCGAGTTGGCGCTCGATGTCGCGTTCGGCCCGGTCGGCGAACAGGTCGATCAGCTCGCGGTGGCGCTCGCTATCGTCCCCGAGGTCGAGTAGGTCATCGACGAGATGGCGACCGTCATTGTACCGCAACTGGAAGGCGGCGTAATCGAGCGCCTCGCCGACGTCCCGGAGTTCGCTCTCGTCGTAGCCCGCGTTCTCCGCGAGCGCGAGATACTCGCTCATCGCGTCGGCGTCGGAGCGATCGGCTAGCCCGGCGACCGCGGGAACGTGATCAATGGCAGGGAGGTCGGGGTCGATCATCCGCGCGAGCTCGACACAGAGCATGCCCGTCGTCACCGCGTAGTCCTCGCCCTCCAGATAGGGGTTGACGTGGGCACGGAGCAGCGACTGTACGGCGTCGGGATCGGGGTGATGGTGGTCGATAACGACGATCGGGATGTCGTACTGGGAGATCGTCCGGTAGGCCGGGACGTCCTCCTCGGTCGAGCCGTTATCCAACATCAACAGAAGCGGCATTCGCTGGCCGTGGCGATCCCGGTTGCCGAGCGCGTGGTTCAGGTCGCGCACGACGTCTTCCATCTCGTAGAAGGGCGCTTTGCTCGGCAGGCGCTTGATCGCGTGTTGGCTCGCCGACGGGTCGCTATGGACGCGCTCGGCGAAGTTCTCGAGGGCACGCTGGGTCGGCACGCTCGCACACATCCCATCGCCGTCGGCGTGATGGCGGACGCGGATCGGCCGCCCCTCCAGGATCGCTCGCCGGAGAACGCGAGCGACCTCCTCTAGGCCCGGACGGAGCGTCTCCAGGGCCTCCCACTCGATCAGTGCCTCGGTCTCGTGGGGGGCGGCGCGCTCTGTGAGAGCGTCTTCGACGCGGTCGGCGACGCGATCGCTTTCCTCGCCGTCGAGCCGGGTCAGCGACTCGACCTCGATCTGGAAGCCCTCGCCGCGGCGTTCGACGCGCCCGACGACGCGGACGGCTTCCTCGATCTCGACGTCGGGATACGCACGGACACCGGCTTCCTCGAAGGCCGCACACGGAACGATACCGGAGCCGTCGCCGATTCTAAAGAGGGTCGGCCCACCGGTCTGTTCGATCCGAACGACCCGACCCTCGAATGCGACCGTCTGGCCGAGCGACCCTTCGAGATCGCTCGCCTCGGCGGTCTCGAACTCGTGGTTACGTCTTTCGGTCTCGTGGTCACTCGGGTCGATACCAACCGTCGTGAAGCCGAGATCGCCGTTCTCCCGCACGTCGATCAACTGTACGATAAGCTCCTCGCCGACGGTATACGACCGATCGCCGTCGAGTTCCGATTCGTGGACGAGCCCCGAGAGCGAGTCGGAGAGATCGACGAACACGCCGTAATCGACGATGCCGTTGACCTCCGCGGAATAGAGTTCGCCGACCGCGAGGTCTTCTCCGGTACAGTCGGGGCCGACCTCGTAGATCACCGCGTCACTGGATACTTCGACGCCCCTTTCATCGGCGTCGGGCGGTATAGACATCTGTAAGGCCCCTTTGGGAAGTTCGCGTTTAACCCTTCTGCACTCCGCGCGCGACCCTGCGCCAGCCCCGCCTCGGCCCCGTGTCGGGTCCGTGATGGACCGCGTTGGAGAGACAAAAGTCTTAGATGCGATCCGGGACCAGATTTCACATGGCCCCTTCTCGATCGGGTGACGTACTCGGTATCGCCGCGCCCGCACTCGATCTCGTTCTCGGAGCCGCCGCCGATAGCCATCCGAACGAGTATATGGGACTGTTGCGCGGCGAGGACGCGGGGGAGGTCGGTCTCGATCGGGAGGGCACCGTAATAACCGAGGTACTCGTCGTGCCCGCGACCGAGACCAACCCCGTGAGCGCGACCGTACGGACGAGCCTCGTGCCGAACGATTTCCGGATGGTCGGCTCGGTTCACTCCCACCCGAACGGCGTGTTGCGCCCGAGCGACGCCGACCTCGCAACGTTCACTCGGGGACCCGTACATATCATCGTCGGCGCGCCCTACCGCGAACGAGACTGGCGGGCCTTCGACCGGGAGGGCCGTCATACCGGTCTCCGGGTGCTCGACATCGACGTCGACGCCGAGGCCCGGTACCGCGAGCACGACGAGGCCTTCTTCGATTTCACTCAGGCCGACATCGACGCCGAACTCGCCGCGGAAGGTCGCGATCCGGGTCGGGGCGGTACCGACGCCGATAGCGCCGAGGAGACCTCCGAGAGGGATCACCGAGACGACGCCGATGACGATGCGGGTTGGTCTCTCCCATGAGTCGGGTCGTCGCCCAGGGCACCTTCGATCTCCTTCATCCCGGTCATATCCATTACCTCCGGGAGGCCGCTGCGATGGGCGAGGAGCTATCCGTAATCGTCAGCCGCAGTACGAACGTCACCCACAAGGAACGGCCGATCGTCCCCGCCGACCAGCGTCGGGCGGTAGTAGCGGCGCTCGATCCGGTCGACGATGCCTTGATGGGCCACCCCGAGGACATCTTCGTCCCGATCGAGGAGATCGACCCCGACGTCATCGTACTCGGCCACGACCAACACCACGAGGAACGCGCGATCGAGGAAGCCCTCGCCGAGCGGGGTATCGAGTGTATAGTCCGCCGCGCGTCGGCGTGTGAACCCGGCTACGACGATGCCGTTCTCTCGACGGGCACGATCATCGATCGGATCTGTAGATCAAATAGGCCGCTCACTCATCGCCGCACAGCGGCTCGTTCGCGGGGAACTGCTCGCGCTTCGCGCTCGCGGATGCTGGAACGTCTCTCCGATCTCACTCCAACCAACCGAGAGTCGACCCGTTCAGCACCGATGTGATCCCTGTCGAACATTTTAAGTAACATGGCACTGTCTAGTTCAGCAACCAGCGTTTCACGTTTACCGTAAATCAAATCGTAATCAGCCGAATTAGCTTCTGTGTCGCCAGGGTAGTTGGTCAGCAGATCAAAATTACGGTAATTTGCTTATTGAAGCCGCTCAACTAGACAGTGCCAGTAACAATACACCATCAGATCATATATGACACTTCAAGTCGGTCGCGCGCTCGGCAAGGGTGTCGCGAAGACGCTCTCGAAAGCCGGGCTAACACTTCTCGTCCTGTTCGGACTCGTCCAGATCGCATTCCTCGCCGCGACCAACACGCTGGTTGAGGCATGGCTCGCAGGTCTCGACCTCCCCACCGGAGCCACACAGGCCTCGGCGTCGACCCCGCTATCGCTCCCGATATCGGCGACGGTCGCCGGTGTGATCGCGCTCGTCGTCCTACTCCTTTTGCAGATACTGACTATCGTACTGATCCGCCTGATGGCCGCCGATCGCCAGGTCATCGCACGCGAGACCTACACGCGACGAATGATCTGGGTCTTGGCCGATTCGGTCGCCGCCGGCATTATCGTTGGCGTACTAACGATGCTTGGGTTCGTTCTGTTGGTGATTCCAGGGCTGTTCCTAACGGTGAGTTTGCTGTTTACGACGGTCTACATCGCCGACGAGGACGAAAACCTCCTCAGTGCGATTCGGGACAGTTGGGATCTCGCGTCGGGCAATCGGTGGCGGCTGTTCGGGCTATACCTCGTCGTTATCGTCAGTTTCATGATCGTCTCCTTCGCTGTCGAGTTCGTCCTGCCGACCGGTTCTACGCTCTCGCTCGCTGTCTCGACGGTCGTCAATACAGCCTTGCTCGTCTATATGCTGGCGGTGATCACCAGTGCGTACCGTCAACTGCGTGACGAGAACCGGATCGAGGGCGGTTCGGAACCGGGATCCGATGCTGTCGGTGCCTGAGCGATCGGTGGATGGACAGCCAGGGTGTTGCCTCCCCTGAGTAGACCGATACGGTGGGACGGAATCGGCGACGTACCGGTGCCCGGGTTCGAACCACGGTCGTTCCGCTCGCCTTGCTCGCTTCACTCCCTGGTTCGAACCCTGCTACTGGCTGGGGACTGCATTCGCGAGCGACCGTAGAGGGCGAGCGGTTCGGCACAAGCAAGCACGGTCGTTTCCGTTCGCTCGCAGGCTCGCTCACCTCCTACTCCCTGCTCTCGGCTCGTGGTTCGAGGGAGCTTCGCTCCCTCGTCATCACAAAAGGCGCTTCGCGCCTTTTGAACGACTCCGCTCACCGAGAACGTTAAAGGGGGCGGTGAGCGTTTTTGATGGCCGGCGGGAACTTCGCTCTCTCGACCCACGAATGAGCGAAACGAGTGGGCGAGGACGCCGGGAAAGAGGCGCGATGGACTCGCCGGGATTTGAACCCGGGGCCTCTTCCTTGCGAAGGAAGCGATCTGCCGCTGATCTACGAGCCCGCTAGACATCATATACCCGGTCGGCTCATTTGTAGCTTGTGTTTCGATACGCCACCGTTCGCCGATAGCTCGCACTTAGGAGTCCGGACTCACAGCCGCTCGGTGCTCCTCTCCGGCCCCCGAGGACCGCTACTACCGCCACCGCGGTCAGCGTGTAACACTTTCAGCCGGCCGGCGAGTAACCCCAGTAAGAGACCGGTGAAGTGAGCGATCAGGGCCGCACCTGCCGTTCCCGTGACGAGCGTCACCAGGAGGGCGAGAGCGATGAACACACCGAACTGTGCCCGACGGTGCAGTCGTAACCGGTCGAGGATCGTTTCGGAGAGGGGGTTCGCCGCGAGGACGTAGCCCACTAGTGCGAGAATCGCCCCGCTCGCGCCGAGCACGCCGGCCGGCGATCGTACGAACCCGCCGGCGAGTACCTGGGTGAGGCCGGCGAGAACGCCGGTTGCGATGAAAAAGAGGTGAAAGCGTGCTCTGGTCGTGACCGTCTCGACGACCAGGCCGACGACTACCAGTGCGAGCGCGTTCGAGAGGAGGTGAGCGAGGCTCGCGTGGGCGTAGACGCTCGTCACCAGCGTCCAGGGATAGACCCCGAGTGGCGGACTCAGCGCGAAGAAAGCGATCCCGAGGCCCCCCAGTCCCACGAAGCTCCCGACGAGGCTCGTGAACTGCTGGAGCGAGAAGACGACGGCGATCAGGGCGAGGGTCTCTACCGTCGGGCTACGCGCGAGCCGTCCCATGCCGGAAACTCGCGACCAGGGGAGAAAACGGCGTTGACTACGGGCGATCCGTGCTTGACAGCCGCGATCGGTGAACGATGCTGCGAGAAAGACCGCCGTGGCCGAGCCGGTAGGAGAGTCTCAGTCCTCGAGAACGATCTCGATCGAGACGTCGTTGGGCACCTGGATGCGCATGAGCTGCCGGAGCGCCCGTTCGTCGGCGTCGAGATCGATGAGACGCTTGTGGACGCGCATTTCCCAGTGCTCCCACGTCGCGGTCCCCTCGCCGTCAGGCGATTTCCGCGCCGGAATGCCCAGCTCCTTCGTCGGCAGGGGCACCGGGCCGCTGAGGTTCACGCCTGTATTCTCCGCGATGTCCCGAACGTCGGTGCAGATGGCGTCTAAGTCCTCGGGGCTCGTCCCGGCGAGTCGGACGCGTGCTTGCTGCATTTAGGACTGATCGACGCCGAGCACTTTGCCGGCCGCGATCGTCTGGCCCATGTCCCGAACGGCGAAGCTGCCGAGTTCGGGGATCTCGCTGCTGGGCTCGATCGAGAGGGGCTTCTGGGGACGAACCGTGATGACCGCCGCATCGCCCGATTGGATGAAGTCGGGGTTCTCCTCGTCGACCTCGCCGCTCGCGGGGTCGATCTTCTGATCGATCGACTCGATCGTACACGCGACCTGTGCGGTGTGTGCGTGGAAGACCGGCGTGTAGCCGGCGGTAATCACCGAGGGGTGTTGCATCACGACGACCTGGGCCTGGAAGGTGTTCGCGACCTTCGGCGGGTCCTCGGCGGGGCCACAGACGTCGCCCCGGCGGATGTCGTCCTTGCCGACGCCACGGACGTTAAAGCCGACGTTGTCGCCCGGTCCGGCCGAATCGACTTCCTCGTGGTGCATCTCGATTGTCCTGACCTCCCCACCCGCATCGGAGGGCTGGAAGGAGACGTCGTCGCCCGGGCTCATCGTCCCGGTCTCGATCCGACCCACGGGAACCGTACCGATACCCGAGATGGTATAGACGTCCTGGATCGGCAAACGGAGCGGGGCGTCGGTCGGCGGCTGGGGTTCGGGCAGGTCGTTCAGCGACTCCAGAATGGTCGGCCCGTCGTACCAGGGCGTATCGTCCGAGTTCTCCGCGACGTTGTCGCCCTCGAACGCCGAGGTCGGGATGAACTCCGCGTTGTCGGTGTCGAATCGGACCTGTTGGAGGAGCTGCTCGACTTCCTCGACGGCCTCCCGGTAGCGGTCCTCCTCGTAATCGACCAGATCCATCTTGTTCACGGCGATGATGAGCTCGTCGATTCCCAGTGTGCGGGCCAGGAAGACGTGTTCCTGGGTCTGGGGCTGGACGCCGTCGTCCGCTGCGACCACCAACACGGCGTTATCAGCTTGCGACGCGCCGGTGATCATGTTCTTCACGAAGTCGCGGTGGCCCGGCGTGTCGACGATCGTGAAGTAGTACTCGTCGGTGTCGAACTCCTGGTGAGCGATGTCGATGGTGACCCCGCGTTCGCGCTCCTCCGCGAGGTTGTCCATGACGTAGGCGAACTCGAAGCCACCCTTCCCCTGGGATTCGGCTTCGTCGCGGTGCTGTTCGATGACGTGCTCGGGAACGCTGCCGGTCTCGTAGAGCAGGCGTCCGACAAGGGTGCTTTTGCCGTGGTCGACGTGACCGATGATGGCCAAGTTCTGGTGCGGTTTGTCTGCCATTGTGGTTTCACGCGCGAGATGCGCTCTGTTGCAGTGGTTTGATAGTTGTGCGTAAAACCATTTCGATACCACGCACAACTGAAACCGATCCCCTCCAGCGGTTTGGCCCTCTCTCGCACGGGACGACGAACGCCGATAGAGCAAATCAGTTCGGGTGACCGCGGTGGTGACTCCGTCGTCAGTGCTCCCGTCGGACGGTCGCTGGACGCCCCTCGGAGCCGTGGGTCGGCGTTTACACCCCGAGTCGACCGATGTCAGCGAGCACCGCGGTAGCCGTCTCGGGCCCGCCGGCACCCCGGCCACTGATGTTGAGACGGCCGGCGTGTCGCGTTTCTAACTGAAGGATGTTCTGGGTGCCGGTCACCGCAAGCGTCCCGTGTTCGGGGACGAGACGTGGACCGACACGAACCGATCCCTGGGATACTTCGCCGATCAGCCGGATCGTCCGGCCGTCCTCGGCGGCGAGTTCCAGCGCGCTGGGCGGGACGTGTTCGATGCCTTCGACCGCCGCGTCGGCGAGGGTATACGGTTCTCGGACGGCCGCTTCGTCGGCGTCGTTGTCGCCGTTGCCCTCGGCGAGCACGTTCGCGAGGATTACGCATTTGAGCGCGGCGTCAGTGCCCTGAACGTCGAAGCTCGGGTCGGCTTCCGCGACGCCCAGGTCCTGGGCCTCGGCGAGGACGTGCTCGTAGCCCAGTCCCTCCGCGGCCATCCGGCTGAGGATGAAATTCGCTGTCCCATTGAGCACGCCCCGGACGGCCGTGACGTTCCCCGCGCCGAGATCCGCGATCGTCGAGAGCGCCGGGATGGCCCCAGCGACGGTCGCCTCGAAACGGACTTGTCCCTGGCTCCGTTCCTCTAGCGCTCGCAGTTCCCCATAACGCTCGGCGACCGGGCCCTTGTTCGCGAGCACGGCGTGACGATCGCCTTCGAGCGCACGCCTGACATGCGAGAAACCGGGTTCGGCATCGCCGAGGGTCGTCGGCGTCGCTTCGATGAGGACGTCGTAGAACCCGTCGAGTGCCTCGCCGGGATCGCTCTCGCCCAGCGACTCGCCGTCCCTCTTGCGGGCGAGGAGGCGCTCGGAATCGAGCCCGTCGGAATCGATCGCCGCGCTGTTCGAGTCCGCCAGTGCCACGACGGAGTGACCGTACTCGGGCGCGAGGCGGGCGACCGCGCTGCCGACCGCACCGGTCCCGATTATTCCCAGCTTCATCGTTCGGCTCCGGGTGTCAGGGGCTCGATTACGTCAAGACCCTTCTCGGCGGCCGCCTCGTGGACGACCGAGAGGGTTCGATCGGCCTCGGCGGTCGCGAGCCGGAGCCGGGCGCTCGACGTGCCGGCGGTCCCCTCGGGGGCCGACAGGGAGACGTCCGTGACCGAGGCCTTCGCGCGCGCTTCGAGACACGAGAGGGTATCGGAGAGATCGGTGCCGACCAGCCGGCCGATCAACAGCACCGTAAGGTGTTCGCTGTAGCGCTCCGAACCGGCCTGGACGACCGCAACGCCACTCTCGCGTAACGCATCAACGATCGCCTCGAACCCTTCAGGGGTAGCTTCGAGGGCGATCTCGACCGGGATGTGGCCCCGAGGGGTGAGCGAGCCGCGTTCGTGGAAGATCGACAGCAGGTTGCCCCCCTGAGCGGCGATCGGTTCGAGGGCGTTCAGTAGTTCGCCGGGCTCGTCGACGAGTTCGAGACGGACCGTATACGCCCGCTCACGGCCGCCACTCGGACGCGCATCGTCTGTCATAGGAGCATCTGTGCACTGACGCACCTAAAACACGCACCTTTTTGGTGGGCGGCTCCCGCCGCCCAGCGAAAATCTGCATCAAAAAGCCGTAACTGCAGGATCAGAGAGCGAGATTTTAAATCACAAACCAGGACGATTAGCAGACATGGATCAACAGAACGAACAGAAGGGTGGCGAAGTTATACCTGGTACGGCGACCGCGAGCAGACGTTCTGGAGGCGTGTGATGGCGAACATCGGTATTCGGATCATCTGGTTTCTGCTGATCGGGTGGTGGCTTGGCCCACTCTGGGCGATCATCGCGCTGCTGTGTATGGTGTCAATCATAGGCACACCGCTCGGTGCATGGATGCTCGCCACGACCGGCTATGTGACTGCGCTTGCCCCGGACCGGGGGATCACCGTCAACGTGAACAGTAGCGACGCGAACTAGAGCACTTGACGTAGGAGCATTGCTACGTGGTTTAGCTAATGATAGCTGGCCTTGCATCCGCGAGCGCCAGCGAGCGGTTCAGCGCAAACGAGCGCCCTCGGCGCGAGTGAGCGTTTTTGGTGCAGATTTTTCTCAGGCCCGCAGCGAGTGCGACTGAAAGGAGCACGAGCGAGGATCCTGAGAAAAAGGTGCGTGTTAGGACTTGAGCGCGCCGCCGATCGCGCCGCCGATCGCGCTATCGAGCGCGAGCAGAAAGCCGAGGACCAATACGACAGTTATCAACCCGACCCCGCCGAACAGCGCGCCGACCGGCTGTACGACGCCGGTGAGCCCGAGCAGCGCGCTGCCGATAGCGACGAAGATAGCGATTATGAACCCGCCGAGTGCGCCCGCGAGCAGGCCATGCCAGGCCCCACGGCCGAGCCCCGGTCCGGAGAGATAGCCGGCGACGAACCCACCCACGAGTCCGCCACCGATCTGCCCGAAGGGCGGGAGCACGAGTCCAATGACGCTGATGAGCAACCCGACGACGAACCCCGTAATGATCGCTAACCACCGAACCATACCCGCTCGGAGGACGGACCGGTACAAAAGGGTCGCGGAGATCGACTCGGTCCTCACTCGCTACCGTGCCGACCGAGAGGCGCTCGATCACTGAGGAGGGAATCACTCCTCGATCTCCTTCGACGCCCAGTCCGAACCGACGCGATCAACCCCCATCATCTCCGGGCCCACGTGTTCGGTGAAGACGACTTTCAGGTTCGCCTCAGGGAGATCCCATTCCCGGGTTGCGAGACCCATGACCGCGAGGGCGAACGCCCGTCGCTGGTCGGCCGATCGGCCCTCGCGGACATCGGCGTCACAGAACAGATGGCCGGCATCGGGGTCGTTGGCCCGCCCGATCCATAGTCCTCCGGGCTCGACCTCGCGGATCTCGACGGCGATATGGCCGGTCGCCGTCTCCATGTGCTCGGCATAGAGTTCCGCAACCTGCTCGGCGAAGGACCGTTTCTCGCTTGGCGATCTCTCGGCATCAGTAACGAAGCTCAGTAGTGGCATCGCGCTCTCTTGATGTGGCTTTCGCTACCGGGTGTAAAACGGTGTTCGGTCGAGTGCTCGCCTGATAGTGGTTGGTCATCCGACGTCCGTGACCGGCGATCGGCTACCGGCCACCGATCACTGATCGTCCTTCGTGGGACCGTCGTCCGAACGTCGTTTCTCGTTCGTCGCCCGGCGACCGCGATTACCCCAGTGTTACGTATCGAGTCGTTCGACGTCGGTCGAGTCACAGTACGGGCAGTCCGGTTGCTCGAAGACGACCTCATAGGAGAACCGCCGATCGCAGTTCCGACAGCGATAGCGGGCCCCCTCGTCGCTGTCGGGTTCGAACGCGTCTCGGAACGACTGTAGTAGACCCATCGAGTATCGTCTCATGGGTTTCGCCCCCGGTAAAAGAAGCTTCCGCGCTCTGCCGACGGTCGTTCGATTCGGAACCGGCCGGGGATCACGATACCGGCTACCGATCGCCGATGTCGGCCGAATCAGAAGGGCGCGTCGACGTCGCGTTCCTCAGCGGGTTCAGTATCGTCCGCGTCGGGTCCGTCGGCTCCGGTAGCGTCGGTGCCGTCGGTATCCGAACCGGTTTCGAGGTCGTACTCCCAGCCGCGATACCCGCCCTCGAGGCTCGTGACGCTCGCGTTTTCGGGCACGCCCTCGTAGGACTGGAGCAGCCGGGCGGCCTGGATCGAACTCTTGCCGATCGGGCAGGCGACGACGACGTCCTCGCCCCACTCCTGGTTCTCGATCTCGGTTCCGAAGCGACTCATCGGAACGCTGAGCGCACCGGGGATGTGGCCTCGCTCGTACTCCGCTTCCGGACGAATATCGACGACTTGGACACCCGCGCCGGCTTCGAGGTGTTCGTGAAGCGTCTCGGAATCGACTTCCTCTACCATACCGGCTCTGGGCCGGCCAGTCGGTAAAATCCATCGTCGGCCACGGCGATTTCGGCCAGTTTCGTTTCTTCGGTACCGATCGGGACCACCGGCGCGCTTTTGCCCGTCGACGGGCAACAGGGCCTATGGCGGGTCTCAGCCTCGATGGCACGCAGCTCGATCGGTACTCCAGGCACATCATCATGGACGAGGTCGGCCCCGAAGGCCAGGAGAACCTCCTCGACGGTCGGGTGCTCGTGGTCGGCGCAGGGGGCTTGGGCGCGCCCGTCATCCAGTACCTCGCCGCGGCGGGCATCGGTTCTATAGGTATTGCCGACGACGACGTCGTCGAACGCTCGAATCTCCAGCGCCAGGTGATTCATCGGGACGCGGATGTCGGCCGGAAGAAAGCGGACAGCGCTGCCGAGTTCGTCGCGGATCTCAACCCCGATATCGACGTGCGGGTCCACGACACGCGGATCACCGCGGCAAACGTCGGAGACCTCATCGCCGAGTACGACTTCGTCATCGACGGTAGCGACAACTTCGAGACCAGGTACCTGGTCAACGACGCCTGCGTCCTCTCGGGGACGCCCTTTTCCCACGGTGCGATCTACCAGTTCGAGGGCCAGATCACGACCGTCGCGGCGGGTGGCGAGCCCTGCTACCGATGTCTGTTCCCCGAAGCCCCCCCCGAGGGGACGATCCCCGATTGTTCCGAAGCCGGCGTCCTGGGCGTGCTTCCCGGTACCGTTGGCTGTATCCAGGCTACCGAGACGGTAAAACACCTCCTGGGGAAGGGCGAGCCCCTCAAGGGCGTTCTCCTGTTCTACGACGCGCTCGATATGACATTCGAGAAGGTGCCCTACGAGGCGAACCCCGATTGTGCGGTCTGTAGCGAGAGCGGGAAGATCGAGTCGATTCACGAGGTCGAGTACTCGGGGACCTGCCCGATCCCGGCGGACTGAGAGGAACCGAAAGACGGAGGTGGGAAAAAATCGAGCGGCCGAACACACCGATAGATCAACGAAGCGAGACGATCTCCGGCGAGAAGGTCTCGCCGTTCCAGCGCCACGATCCGACGAAGGGCACGCTGGGTAGACAGATGACGTAGGAGTACCCCTTCCACGTCGCGCGCCGCTCGTCGACCCCGCTCGGGCACGCGGGACCGGTCGGGTGGGAGTGGTAGAACCCGACGATCTCCTTTCCGCGTGCTTCGATGTCCTCCATGATCGTCAGTTGCTCCTCGGGGTCGATCAGGTACGTTCGGCGGGAGCTTCGGGCGACGTTCGCGGCACGATGGACGGATCGAACCCGGCTTGTCGACCCCTCGATTTCGCCCTCGTCGGCCGTACGCTCCACCTCTCTACGCTCGCCGCCGAGCACGCCACAGGCTTCCTCAGGGCTGTTCTCGCGGGCGTGGGCGACGATCGCCTCGTAGGCGTCGGCCGGAAACTCGATCACGATAGCCATCCCGCTCGACTCAGGCCGGCGGCGCTACGAGCGGTTCTATGCCTTCAGTAGCGACCGGATCACCCGCCTCGAAGGCCTCGGGGTGGATCACCTGAGCCAGGAGTTCGAGCGAGTCGACGAGTCGAGGGCCGGGACGGTTGAGGAACTGCGAGCCGTCGATCGCGACCGTTCGACCATCGCGGACGGCGCTTAGTTCCTTCCAGCCCGACCGGTCGGTGAGATCCGCGAGGTTCTCCTCGGTTTGATCGAGATCGAACCCACAGGGCGCGGCGACGACCACCTCGGGATCGTACTCGCGCACGTCGGCCCATTCGCGGGGTTCGGAGCGATCGCCAGGCGCGGCGAGGTCGTAGGTCCCACCCGCGGTCTCGACCAACTCGGGCACCCAGTGGCCCGCGACCATCACGGGATCGAGCCAGTCAAGCACGGCGACCCGCGGCTGGGCATCGATCCCTTCGACTCGGCTCTCGACCGCCCGGACACGTTTCCGGAGGTCCGTGCAGAGTTCGCCCGCACGGTGTTCCTTTCCGATGGCCGCGCCGATTGCCTGGATGTCGGCGAAGACGTCCCCGATCGAGTGGGGGTCAGTGGTCAATGTTTCGGCATCGAGCCCTAGTTCCGCAATGGCGTCCTCGACGAGCACCGAATCGACCGCACAGACCTCACAGATCCCCTGGGTGACGACCAGGTCCGGGTCCGCAGCCTCTAAGGCGTCGAGGTCGATCTCGTACACCCCATCGCTTTCTTCGGCTTCGAGCACCTGGTCGTCGATCTCCCCGCTGGAGGCTTTGGGATCGACCCGGGAGCGATTCAACGCGGGTTTCTCGGCGGCTTCGGGCGGGTGATCGCACTCGTGGGAGACCGCAACGGGTTCGGCCCCGAGCGCGTAGACGATCTCGGTCGCCGAGGGAAGCGACGTGGCGATGCGCATACAGAGGGTAGGGGCGAGGGAGGGTTAAACCCACGTGCCGGGTTCCGGGTGGGGAAGACAATACCGGATCGGCGGAGAGAGGTTCGTTGGCAGCCGAGAGGTGACCGTTCGGCCTACTACTGTTCTCTGACGACGACGAACTCCGCGAGGTCCTGTAGGTACTCCTCGGCGCGGTCGTTCGCTATCTCGACCGAGGAGAGCGCGGTGAGTGCGTCGTCGGCGTGCTCGCGGGCTTGTTCGTTCGCCTCCTCGGGGGACTGGTCGGTGACCTGGACGATCGAGGGCCGCTCCATCGCCGCGTCACGCCCGGCCGGTTTTCCGAGCGCGTCGGCGTCGGCGGTCGCATCGAGCACGTCGTCGCGGATCTGGAATGCGACGCCGACGTCCTCGGCGTACTCCCCGACAGCTTCGATCGTCCCGTCCTCGGCGTCGGCAGCGACGGCTCCCAACTGAGCGGCCGCCCGGAACAGTGCTCCGGTCTTCCGACGGGCGAGGCCGAGGTACTCCTCGTCGGTCTCGGGGACGGCGGCGAGTTCGATCGCCTCGCCCTCGCCGAGTTCGATCATCGCCTGGGAGACGATCTCGGTTGCGCGCTCGTCGGCGAGCAGCAATGAGAACGCCTCGCCCAGTAGGCCATCGGAGGCGATGAGTGCCGACCCGTAGCCGAAGGCCGCCCACGCGCTATCGGTGCCCCGACGGGTGTCCGAATCGTCGATGACGTCGTCGACAACGAGCGAGGCGCTGTGGATTAGTTCGATTGCGACGGCGAAATCGAGCGCGTCCTCCGTCTCCCCGCCGACAGCCTCACAGGTAAGCAGCGTGATCATCGGGCGGACCCGCTTGCCTCCCGAAAGCACGACGTGGCGGACCTGCTCGGCGAGGGGGGCGGGTTCGACCGCGTCGAGCACCGCGACCGCGCGTTCCTCGATCAGCTCGACGCGGCGATCCAGGTACTCCATCTACGAAAATATACGAGCGGACGGCGCAAGTACGTGACGAAAGCTCGATCGAAAGCAGTGAAACGGCAGCGAGCGGTCGGTCGCCCTCGACGAGCAACGGCCGGTCCGAGCCTCAGCTGAACTGCGCGGTGAGTTCGGGCACGACCTCGAAGAGGTCATCGACGATGCCATAATCAGCCAGATCGAAGATCGGCGCGTTCGGGTCGGTGTTGATCGCGACGATGGTATCCGCACCTTTCATTCCCGCGACGTGTTGGACCGCCCCGGAGATACCGACCGCCAGATAGATATCGGGCGTGACGACCTTGCCGGATTGGCCGACCTGCCGGTTCTTCGGAAGCCAGCCGGCATCGACGATCGGCCGTGATGAGGATAGCGTCGCCCCCAGCGCGTCGGCTAACTCTTCGATCAGTTCGATGTTTTCCTCTTCTTCGATCCCGCGGCCGACGCTCACGAGCACGTCCGCATCCGAAATATCGACGTCGCCGCCGCCGACCTCCTCGAAGCCCGTGACCGTCGAGCGCACGCGGCTCTCGTCGATCTCGACGTTGGGTTCGCGGATCTCGGCGTCGCCAGCGCCCTCGGCGGCGGGCCACTCGTTGGGCCGGATCGTCACACAGAATCGGTCGGCGTCGATCGCGATCGTGGTCTCGACCTTCGAGCCGTACATCTCCCGGATCGCGGTCATCCCTTCGTCGGCGTCGAACCCGACGGCGTCCGTGATGAGGGGCAAGGACAGGCGGTTCGCGACCGCCGGGGCGTAATCGAGCCCGTTGACGGAGTTCGGCATCAAGACGATCTGCGGGTCGAGACCGCTCGCTAAGCTCTCGATGACCTGCGTGTAGACGTCGTGGTTGAACTCCTCGCCCGCCCCGACGGCGTGGATCGTATCGACGCCCTCACGGTTCAGTTCCTCGGCGAACCCCGAAGCTTCGCCGCCGACGACGGCGAGGTGGAGTTCGGTGACTCCACAGGAGTCCCTCGGGCCGTTCGAGCGGGTTTCGCCCGCGAGAAGATGTGATCAGGGAGGGTGAGGTGAGCGAGCGCGAGCGAGTCGTTCGAAAGGCGCGAAGCGCCTTTCGTGATGACAAGAGAGCTCCGCTCTCTTGAACCACGAACGGGAACGACCGTGGTCATCCTTCGACCACCCCCATCTCGCCGAACAGCTCGGCTAACTGGTCGGCTTCCTCCTCGGGGCTGCCCTCGAAGACCGTCGCGTCGCTCTCGGTTTCGGGCTCGTACATGCTCGTCAGCGAGAGGGTACTCTCGGTAGTCTCGGCGTCGAGGCCGAGATCGTCGAGCCCGTAGGGGGCGATCTCCTTCGATTGGGCTTGGCGGATCCCCCGCAGGCTCGCGTAGCGCGGCTCGTTGATCCCCGTCTGGATCGAAAGCACTGCCGGGAGGGAAACGTCGGTTAGCTCCTCGACGCCACCCTCGAGTTCGCGGTGAACGTGGGCGAGGTCGTTCTCCAGGTCGAGATCTAAGTCGTTAACGACGGCGGCCCACTCGAAGGAGATAGCGTCCGCGAGCGCGACTCCAGTCGCGCCGAAGCCGTCATCGGCAGCCTGTACGCCGGTCAGGACGAGATCGGGCTCCTCCTCGCTGACGACGGCTTCGAGGATCGCCGCGCGGGCCTCGACGTCGAGAAAGGCAGTCTCTTCGAGAGCGTCGTCCCAGACTCTGATCGCGCGATCGACGCCTTTCGCAAGCACCATTCTGATGGTCTCCTCCGAGCGTTCGGGCCCGATCGTCACCGAGACGACCTCGGTGTCTTCGTCGTCCTCGGCGATCCGGACGCCTTCCTCGACGGCGTACTCGTCCCATTCGTTTAAGTCGTACTCGAGGTAGCGCTCGTCGATGTCGAGCGCGCCCTCGGCGAGTTCGAAGTCGTCGGCGGCCTCCGCGACCTCCTTTACCGTGACGAGGACTTTCATATCGACACCAGGACCGTAGCCGAGTTAACGGTTGTGAAAGAGCGAGGCGCTAGGTTCCGGGAGTTATTCCTCGGTAGTGCTATCGGCGTCGGCGGGGTTCTCGTCGGGCAGTGAGATGAGGTTCTCACGGCCGATCCGGAGCTTCTCGACCCGACCGGCCCGATCCATCGCCGAGAGCAACTGGGAGACCTTCGCGTTCGACCACCGGGTCTCGGTGACGATGTCGGCCTGGCGCATCCGACCGCCATTGGCGTCGAGCAGGCGCTCGACGCGTTCCTCATCCGAGAGGAGATCCGTATCGATCCCCGCGGCCGCGCTCCCGTCCCCGACATCCTCGCCGACCGTCGGGTCGGTACCGTCCGTACCCCTCGGAGCGTCGCCTTCCGTCCCCTCGCCGCCCGATCCGACGGCCCCGTCGCTTCCGGCGGAACCATCGGTAGCCCCACTCCCGGTGTCGGGCAACGCCACTCCCTGTGAACGGACGTACAACAGGAGCAACAGACCGACGCCGAGCGCCGCGATACCCGCAAGCGGTGCGAAGTTTACACCTGTGTCGGCCGGTGGGGTCGTGGTCCGCGTCGTCGTGGCCCGGAAGCCCCGCCGGTAGGTTATCGTCAGCGAGTCCGGTTCGAAGTCCACGGGACCGTCCCACCGCAGCGTTCCCCCGCTCGGCCCGATCGGCGCGCTACTGACACCGTAGCCCGGCGGCCCGAGAAACACCAGCGTCTGGTTTGCCGTCAGCCCGGGCAGCCAGGTTCCCTGCGGAGTACGAAAGGCGTCGCCGACCTGCAATCGTCCCTCGCTCGTCTCGGCGAAGTTCGTCCAGACGAACCGGAGCGCGAGATAGCCGGTGTCGTTCTCGATCCGGGCCGATCGTGAGCGCTCGATGAGTGCCATCTCCCGCTCGACCCCCGTACTGGTGGCTGCGAGCGCGCGCTTGAACGGGACGACCGATGGCCCGACCTCCGCGCGACCGGCCTCGTAGCGCTCCGCGAGCTCCCGGAACGCCCGGGTCTCGTTGGCTCCCGAGAGTTCTACCGCCACCGTGACGGTCCACCTCGCGTCGCCGTTCGGTCGCAGGCGAACGGTCAGGTTCGTCCTCGTCGGTTCGGTCGTCGTCCCTCCCGTCGGTTCCGGTGCCGGGTCCATCTGTGCCAGCCCGCCGTGCTTGGGGACGAGCGGGCCGTTCGCGAGTGCATCGACGGTCATCGCCGACGAGGCGAACCCGAGACGTGCCGACGGGGACGTGTCCGGAGCCAGGGGCGCTCCTCGTGCCGACGACGCGCGAGAGGGCTCTTCGCCGACCGTCGCTGGCGCCGCTGTCGCGGTCGTCGACACGAGGAGCAACGCAACGAAGGCCGTACGGACCTGCACGACAGCGAGTGGTCAGTCCGTGGACAAAACTGTTTCGTCCGGAATAAAGCGTTAGCGCACGATCTAAAAGGTCTCGACCGGCCTCGATCGCCGCCTTCGAACGTCGTAGCGGACGGGTTTTTAGTACTCGGAGCGATCTACCTCGGCGTAATGGCTCGGACGGCCGTGATCGTCGCCGCGCTCTGTGTGCTCGCCCCGATAGCGGTCGTCGCGAGCGGGTCACCGGTCCCGACGGACCGATCGGCCGGAGCTGACCGGACGCCAGTGGCGTCGGAACCTTCGGCGTCCCTACTGGAGCAGCGATCGAACGCGAGCGTCCCGCTCGGAGCTCCCCCCGCGACCCCGCCGGGCAACACCACGGCCTATCTCGCGATCCCGCCGGCAAACGTCTCGAACGCGACCGTAAGCGGCGTCGATCTCGACGTCGCCGGCGCGCTCGCGGCCGACGCCGCGGCGACGGACGGACGGCTCCTCTCGCTGACGATCGACGAACGGCTCTCCCGGGCGAACACTACCGCCGAGAAACGGGTCGTGATCCGGCGAACGGGGACCCGGATCGAGCGCCGGATCGACCGGCTCCGAACCGAACAACGCCGGACGATCGAGGACTACAGCGACGACGGGCGCTCGACGAAGGCGTTCCTCGACGCGCTCGCGCGGATCGAGACCCGTGCCCGACAGCTCCGGGGGTCGATCGCTCGCCTCGAAACCGCCGCCGCCTCGATCCCGGGCACGGCGCTCGGCGGACGGTCGGTCGACGCCTGGGCACGCGACCGACTGGTAGAACTCGGGCTGTTCGCCAGTCCCGTCCGGCAGGGGGTCCTCGCGGCCCTCGAAGGATCGGACCCGATCGCGGTCTACGCCGAGGTGAGCGAGACCGGTGTCGTGCTCGCGGTGATCGACAACGGCCGGTACGTCCGCGAAGCGTACCTGCCGACCGAACGGGACGAGGGGCCGCCGGAGGGTCCCGCTAGCATCTCGGGGGCGCTCGGTCGAGTGATCGAGGTCTACCCCTGGGCGTGGAACCACTCGACCGGCGTCCGGTCGGCTGGCGGTCCCGGCGCAGGCAGCTACCGGTTCACGCTCTTTCACCAGCAGGGACGACTGAGCACCTATCTCGACAGCGAGACGGGAGCGGTCTTCCGGGAGATCCAGGCCAAACCCTTACGGGGAGTGCCGACCGCGCCGGCGGTCACCGCGAGCGAGGCGGGCCTCCGGGTAGCGGTCAACCGCACGTACGCGACCGGCCCGATGAACGTCTCGGTCACCGCGGCCGGGAGCGGCGAGCCGATCGACGCCACCGTCTCGATCGAGGATCGGACCGTCGGCCGAACCGGTTCGAAGGGCTATCTCTGGGCGATTTCCCTCCGAGGGACTATCAACGTGACCGTGGCCGACGGCAATCGAACGGCGACGGTGCGTCTCGCGGCCGACCCCCGGTTGGCGGCCGGCGATGGGGAAGCGAGATCCAACATCGCAGCGAGGACACCCTCACCGCCCGAAAGTCGGCCGACCACGCCGGTAAACGAATCGACACCCCCAGCAAACAGGTCGACGCTACTGGCGAACGGATCGACATCGCTTCGGAACGAATCCGCGCTCCCGCCCGGAACGCCACCAACCGGCTCCAGAGCCGATAGCCCTATCGCGAACGGATCCGACCAGAACGCGACGGCGACTACGGCCGGGAATCGATCAGCCCCCGCGATCGCTCCCTGGGTATCGGCCTGACGTTCATATAGGAAGCGAGAACTATCCCGGGGAGTGGCAGAGAGGGCCGTCGCGCCGGTCGTCGGCGTCATGACGATGGTGCTGATCACCATCGTACTAGCCGCGCTCGTCGGCGGGATGCTCTTCGGCGTCGAACTCGACGACCCACCGGAAGCGTCGATCGCTGCCGACGCCGGCTACAACACCACGACCGGCCAGACCCACGTCGAACTCACACATCTCGCCGGCGACAGGCTCGATATGGGAACGCTCACGGTACGAATCTCGGTAAGCGGGGAGCGCCTCGAACACCAGCCCCCGGTGCCCTTCTTCTCGGCGACGGGCTTCGAGAGCGGGCCGACGGGACCGTTCAATAGCGGAGCGAGCGAGACGACCTGGGCGGTCGGTGAACAGGCCGGTCTCACGATAGCCGGTAGCAACGATCCGGTACCGCAACCGGGCTGGGAGATCACGATACGGCTGTTCGCCGATGGCTATTCGGTTGCTACGGCACAAACGACTATCCGATAAGCACTCGCCGATCGATGGCGGTCCGCGGAACTGGTCGTCGGAGCCACGACCACGAGACACAGCTCAGAGATCGTACAATGCGGCGAACTTCTCGGTCGCGTACTCTAGAAAAGCGTCGGCGGAGTACTCCTCGCCGGTGGCTTCCTCGACTAGCTCGGGCGTACGGTAGCGCTTCCCGTGGCGGTGGACGTTCTCGGTGAGCCACTCCTGTAGCGCGTCGAACTCGCCGGCTTCGATATCGCCCTCGAGGTCTTCGATCTCCCTGTCGGCGCTCCCGTACAGCTGAGCGGCGAGCACGCTACCGAGCGAGTACGTCGGGAAGTAGCCAAAGGACCCATGTGACCAGTGGATGTCCTGTAAGCAGCCCTCCGCGTCGTTATCGGGGACGACCCCGAGGTACTCCTCCATCTTCTCGTTCCAAACTTGGGGGATGTCCTCGACCGCGAGATCGCCCGAGATGAGATCGCGCTCGATCTCGAAGCGCAACACGATGTGCATGTGATAGGTCAGTTCGTCGGCCTCGACCCGGATGCGATTGTCGGGGTAGATGCGATTGGCCGCCTCGTAAAAGTCCCGGGGCGTGGCCTCAACGCCGAGTCGCTCCTCGACTTCGGGGGCGAGTAGCTCCCAGAAGGGCTCCGAGCGGCCGACGTGGTTCTCCCAGAGCCGCGATTGGGATTCATGCACCGAGAGGTCCCGCGCTTCGCCCAGTGGTGTGCCATACGACTCCTCGGGCAACCCGAGCGCGTAGGTCGCGTGACCGAACTCGTGAATCGTGCTCGTGAGTGCCCCCAGAGGGTCTGCCTCGTCGAAGCGGGTCGTGATCCGGGCGTCGAACTGGTTGCCCGACGTGAAGGGATGGGCCGAGACGTCGAGACGACCCCGATCCCAGTCGTAGCCCACCGAATCGAGGATATCCCGGGCGAGTGCTTCCTGATCGGCTTCGGAGTAGGTCCCCGAGAAGGGCGTAGCCAGGTCGGCGTTGGACGCTTCGATCTCGTCGATCAGGGGCACGAGTTCGTCGCGCAATCGCTCCAGGACCTGCTCCGCGGTATCGAGGCCGAGGTAGGGTTCGTAATCCGCAAAGAGCACCGCGTAGGGGTCGGCGTCGGGATCGATCTGGTTCGCATACTCGCGTTTGAGTTCGACTAGATCCTCTAAGATCGGCGCGAAGGCCTCGAAGTCGTCCTCGTCTTTCGCTTGAGTCCAGACAGGCAGTGCCTCGGAGGTGGTCTGGGAGATGCGCTCGACGAGGTCGGTATCGACCCGGACCGAGCGCTCGTACTCCCGGCGGATCTCCCTGACCGCGGCCTCCTGGCTCGCGTCGAGGTCGGACGCTTCGGCACTATCGAGTGCGTCGCCGAACTCCTCGGCGGTCAGCAGTTCGTGGCCCGTCGCCGACAGCGCCGAGAGCTGTCTCGAGCGTGCCGGGGTGCCACCTTCGGGCATTATCACCTGTTGGTCCCAGCTGAGGACGCCGCCGGCGTCCTGGATGCTCGAGATCCGTCCGTATCGCTCCAGCAATTCGGCGTAAGCGTCGGGGGCTTCGCTTCGAGTCGTGTCTGTCGCCATGGTCGTAGGGAAGCGCCAACGAGCATCAAAGCCACGCCTCCGGCACCGATCCGAAGCTTCCGGTCGTTCACCACGACGCATCACCGCTGTCGTCCGACACACTGGTTCAACCCCCCGTTCAGAGCTGGAGACCGCCATTCAGCGAGACAGGTGAATCAGCGGTTCGCTCCCGAGCAACGAGCCTATCGGAGCCGGGGGCCACGGAACGTCGTCTTCGCGGGTTTATCGAGGAGTACCGATCCATCGCCGAAGACGACCTCGCATTTGGCGGGCTTTCGCGTGACGCATGCGCCATTCGGAAGGCGCAGGATCTGTTTCGCTGGCTTGTCGACGATGCTCGCGCCGTTCGAGTACCGCGCGACGTACTTCGCCGGTTTCCTAGCCGTCTCGACGTCGCCAGCCAGCGGAAGGGATACCGTCTCGCCGTCCATCATGACGCGAATGGGATCGCCGTCGAGCGGCCGACCGCTGATCACTAATCGATGGACTCCAGCCTCGATGACAGTCGGATCGTCGAAGGACATGTGTATTCTTCACCACACCGGGGGTGAAAATCGTTCCGCAGGGCCGAGTCGGGACGACGATACGTCCCGTGATAAGCGATCACCTCGTCGCTTCGGCACCGCTCCGATAGATCCGGTAACAGCGTTCGAGGACGTCGATCGAGACGCTCTCGTCTTCGGTGTGGGCTTCACCGGGTTCGGCGGGCCCACAGATCACACAGGCCGTGCCCGCCTCAGCGAGCCAACCGGCGTCGGTCGCATGCGGTTTCGTCACGAGCTTCGGGTCGCCACCCTGTGTCTTGGTGGCGGCTTCCAGCGTCGTCTCGGCGAACTCCTCGCTCAGACAGCGCATCGGCGGGAGGTCCTGTTCGATGTCCCAGGAAACGCCATCGATCCCCTCGACGTCTCCGAGCGGCGCGCGCTCGCCCGGGACGGTCCGCTCGTCGATCATCAGCGTACAGACATCGGGGATCACGTTCCAGGCCGCTCCGCCATCGATCTCGGTGACGACGACGCTGCCCGCGAGTTCCTCCTTGGCGACCTCGATCGTTGGAGCGTCGACCTCCCGCACTACCTCGACGGCCTCACAGGCACGGTAGATCGCGTTCTCGCCCGCAGCGGGTTCGCTCGCGTGGGCCGCCTCGCCGCTGACGGTGATCGTACTCGCCCGGCGGCCCTTGTGGGCGACGGCGACGTCGGTCACGCCCGGAGCCGAGTAGCCCGTCGACCCCTCGCCGACGATCGCGTAGTTGGGTGCGAACCCGGCGTCGATCGCGTAGCGAGCGCCGATTCCTCCCTGTTCCTCGCCGACGAAGCTCACGAAGACTAGTTCCTCGATCGGGAGGGATTCGGACTCTCCCGGATCGGCGGCAGCGTTTCGGTCGTCTCGCTTGCTATCTCGCTGTGAGCTCGCGTCCCGGAACGCACACATCGCGGCGGCGAGCGCGCCTTTCATGTCCGCACTGCCCCGGCCGTAGAGGCGGCCATCGCGTTCTTCGACGACGTACTCGCTGTGGGCATCGCCGTCGTCACCGCCATGGTCAATCACCTGCGAATCGTCGGGCGGAACGACGTCGTGGTGGCCGACGAGCGCGAGCGTAGTCGGGTCCGTATCGACTCCATCGGTATCACCGAGCGCACGGCGGGCGAGGACGTTGCCGGCTTCGTCGCACGTTACACGAGCGTCGGTGCGGTCCCCCAGCCATCGTTCGATGTAATCGCCTGCGCGGGTCTCCTCGTCGTGGCTCGGGATCGAGACGAGATCGCGGGCCAATTCGAGAAGTTCGGCTCGATCGGTGGCCTCTGTAGGCCCAGCGTGATCGGTCATGCCAGTACCGAGAAACGAGAGGGACATAATAGATGGCCCTCACCGGTGACCGGGGTGATCCGCCGTGCGCGCTCGAAGCTGTCGACCCTATTGCGGGTTCGAGGCTTGCGGGCACTCTTCAGGGGTCTTATAGTCGTTCGCGGCCGTACATTCGGTATGAGTATCCTACCGGATACGAGCACCGTCGTCGACAGTCGCCTCTCGGAGGGTGTCGACGATGGGACGTTCGCCGGGGCGAGTATCTACGTTCCCGAGGCCGTCGTGGCCGAACTCGAAGGCCAGGCCAACAACGGCCAACGGAGCGGCTGGGACGGACTCGAAGAGCTCCAACGCCTCGCTACCTACTTCGATAACGGGGAAATCGAGCAATTGGAGTACGTCGGCCGCCGACCCGAATCGGGAGAACGGCACGCCGCCCACTCCGGGGAGATCGACGCGCTGATCCGCGACCTCGCGGGCGAGTACGACGCGACGCTGCTGACGAGCGACGGTGTCCAGGCCGAAGTCGCCCGCGCGAAAGGGCTCGCCGTCGAGTACCGAACACCCCGCGAGCGCGAGGTCGGCGAGTTGGGCATCGAGGGGTTCTTCGAGGAGGGAACGATGAGCGTCCATCTCAAGACCGGCGTCGAGCCCATGGCCAAACACGGGTCCGTGGGCGAGATGCGATTCGAGCGGATCGGCGAGGAGGTGCTTTCCGAGGACGACCTCAGGGAGTGGATCGAGGGGATCGAGCGCGCCGCCCGCGAGTCCTCGGAGGGCTTTTTCGAACTCTCCGAACCGGGGATGGACATCGTCCAGTTGGGCGAGTACCGCATCGCGGTCGCCCGCCCGCCGTTTGCCGACGGCTTCGAGATCACCGCCGTCCGCCCGATCGCCCGGACGACGATGGCCGACTACGACTACGCCGAGGAACTCCAGGACCGGCTGCTCGAACGCCAACGCGGGGTACTGATTTCGGGGGCACCCGGTGTCGGGAAATCGACCTTCGCCCAGGCCGTCGCGGAGTTCCTCGTCGAGGGCGAGTATTCGGTGAAGACGATGGAGAAACCCCGGGACCTCCAGGTCGGCCCCGAGGTCACCCAGTACACCGAACTCGGGGGCTCGATGGCGAACACCGCCGATTCACTGCTGATGGTCCGACCGGACTACACGATCTACGACGAGGTCCGCAAGACCGAGGACTTCGGCGTCTTCTCGGATATGCGTCTCGCCGGTGTGGGGATGGTCGGGGTCGTCCACGCCACCCGGGCGATCGACGCCCTCCAGCGCCTCATCGGCCGGGTGGAACTCGGGCTCATCCCCCAGGTCGTCGATACGGTGGTGTACATCGAGGCCGGCCAGATCGATACGGTATACGACGTGACGACCCAGGTCAAAGTCCCCGAGGGGTTGATGGAAGAGGACTTAGCGCGGCCGGTGATCACGATCCGGGACTTCGCGACCGACGACCCGGCGTATGAGATCTATACCTTCAACAACCAGGTCGTCACCGTTCCGATGGACGGGGAGGGCGACGAGTCGGGCGTCTCGCGGATCGCCCGCCAGGAGGTCGAACGCGAGATCCGCTCGATCGCCCGCGGGCACGTCGATGTCGAGATCCAGGGTTCGAATCGGGCGGTCGTTTACGTCGAGGACAGCGAGATCTCGGGCGTGATCGGCAAGGGCGGCGGGCGGATCTCGGACGTCGAGGAGCGACTGGGTATCGAGATCGACGTCCGCACGCACGAGGAGAACCCCGCTGGCGGGGCCAGTGGCAGTGGATCCGCCGGTAGCGGTGGCGGCGGTCCGGGCGGAGGCGGTGGGACCAGCGGCGTGGGCGAGGCGGTCACACCCGAAATTACCTCCCGGCACGTCGTGATCGGGCTCAACGGCCACGCCGGCGAGACGGTCGAAGTCCAGGCCGACGGCGAGTACCTCTTTACCGCGACCGTCTCGCGGGGCGATGAGATACAGGTCTCGCGGGGCAGCGCTATCGCCGAGGAACTAGAGGGAGCGATCGACCGCGGTCGGCGGATCACCGTCGTTCCGTCCTGAACCGGTCTCGGCTGCTCGGGAGCGACCGATTTCAGGCCTCGGAACCGGAGCCGGAACCGATTCGGCCCGCGATGATCCCGTTCAAGAGCACTCCCAGCAGCAACATGAGCGCGGTGAAATAGAGGATCGTGATCAGTAGCAGGACGGCACCGATGACACCATACGCCGCGTATTTGCCCGCATTCGTGGCATAGATCCGGAAGACCGTCTGGAGGACTATCCAGCCGAATGCGGCGAAGACCGCTCCCGGGATCGCTTCGCTGACCGAGACGTCGTCGGCGGGCAGGAAGTAATACAGCGGGAACAGGGCGATCGAGAGCGCGAGAATCGAGACGAGACTGATCAAAAGGCCGAAGAGATCGACGCCCACGACCGTGAGTTGGATCGAGACGGCGGAAATGATCGCCCCGACGGCGATAACGACCCCCAGGCCGACGATCACCGCGACGAAGGTGATCAGCCCGTCTTTGACCTGCTCGCCGAGGCTATTGGGACCGGGCGCGTCGTAGGCCTTCGCGAAGCCGACATCAAGCCCCCGAAAGAGTTTGAGCGCGCTCCAAAGCAGGGCGACGATCCCGGCGAGTGCGGCCCCGCCGGCCCCCGGTGCGCCGGAGAGGACGCTGGTGAGCAACTGGCTCACGGCCGGCGAGAGCGAGCTCCCGAGCTGGGCGGTGATCCGATTGGCGAGGTCCTGCCCGCCGACGGCCGAGGCGATGACGATCGCGAGCAGTAGTAGTGGAATCAGCGAGACGAACGCGTAGTACGCCAAGCTCGCCGCGATGAAGGTAACGTCTCGCTCCTGGAACTGTTCTATGAACGTTCGACCGAACCCCCTGGGACCGCCTGTGTTCGTGCTCATCGGAGAACTCCTCGCTCCCGATCTCGGAAGCGAAGCGTATCCAGAAACGTCCGCATGAGCGGTCATAAGCCGACTGCCTGCGCCGATCTGCCATTGTCCGTTCGCCGATAATTGGGACACATCGAACGGATCGAATTTCGTCCGTGTAGAGTCAAAGATCTCGTCTGACGGATTTCTGCGAGAACCGGGGCTGAAAACGCGAGCACTGCACCCGCGAGCGAACTCCACGGGACTGAGCGGTAGCGCGCAGGGACTAACGCTCGCCGAAGGCGAGCGGCAGGAGTACGCGCTATTTTGGTGCAGATTTTGCCGAGAGAGGCTGCGAAGCAGCCGAGCGCAGCGCAAAAGGTGCATGGGTTCGGGCGGATTCGAACCACCGATCTCGGCCTTGTAAAGGCCGCGTCATAACCATCTAGACCACGAACCCGACAACCGAACAACGACGTGAGAACGAATACAGTTTTCGTCTCAGACCAGCGATCCTTCCGGCAGCGCCGAGCAGGCGGGTCGTCCGGAACGCTTAGGCGTTCGCCGTGCGTGCTCGACTCATGGATCGGCGGCGCGTACTCAGTGGTCTGTTCGCGCTTACGGCCTTCGGGCTCGCCGTTCTCGTCCTCCTGAGTACGTTCCCCTCGCTTATGGGGCTGGTCATCATGGAACCCGACTGGAGCGACTACGGGAACGCGACCGTCGATATCAACGATCAGGAGACCAACCGCACCCTCGCGACGGCAGACGTCAAGATCGCGGAGAGCTACGAGGAGCAATACACCGGCCTCAGCGATACCCCAACGCTTCGGAACGGCACCGGCATGCTGTTCGTCTACGACCAGGAGGAGCGCCGAACGTTCGTGATGCGCGAGATGAACTATCCCCTCGATATCGTCTTTATCGGTGCCGATGGGCGGATCAATAGGGTCGCCCAGGCCCCGGCCCCCGGCCCGAACGAGGACGGCAACGACATCCAGCGCTCGGGCAGCGCGAAGTGGATCCTCGAAGTCCCCCGCGGGTGGATGGCCGCACGAAACGTCACCGAGGGCGACCGGATCGTCGTCGATCGGGAAGGAAACGAGTCGGCGGCGAACCGCTGAAGCGTCCAGTCCCGACTCGCGTCCAGCTTCCATCCCGCTGCGCCGAGGGGGGAAAGCGGGGCCGACCGGTGACTCGCCCCGCGTGGTTCCGGCCGATCGACCGGCGGTAGCGGACTCCCGTAGGTCGACTGAAACCCTTTTGAACGCGCTTGACCTATCTGTAGCAATGGGTATTGCTCCGGAAGACGACGATCCCTTCGAGGATCAACGCCGGCGGGCCGAGAACCCGATGCGGCGCTTGTTCGCCGAGTACGGCCGCGAGAACGCCGCGCAGTTCGCGGTCGGTCTCTTTGCCAGTGTCTTCGCCCGCGGGCTCGATCTGCTGCCCCCGCTGTTGCTCGGCATCGCCATCGACGCGATCTTCTTCGATTCGAAGCCATTCCTCGCGTTCGCGCCCGACTGGGCGATCCCGGCGACCCAGACGGGCCAGTTCTGGTTCACAGTTACTCTGATCGGGGTCGCTTTCTTCGGCGGCGCGGCCTTCCATTACGGGCGGAACTGGGGCTGGAACTCCTTCGCACAGAACGTCCAACACTCCGTCCGAACCGACGCCTACGACCAGATGCAGCGCCTGAACATGGATTTCTTCGCCGATAAGCAGACCGGCGAGATGATGTCCATTCTCTCGAACGACGTCAATCGGCTCGAACGGTTCCTGAACGACGGAATGAACTCGCTGTTCCGGCTCGGGGCGATGGTCATCGGGATCGCGGCGATCATGCTCGTTCTGAACTGGCAACTCGCACTCATCGCGCTGATCCCGATCCCGCTGATCGTGCTCTTCACCTATCGGTTCGTCAAGATTATCCAGCCGAAATACGCCGAGGTCCGCTCCTCGGTCGGCCAGGTCAACTCCCGGCTGGAGAACAACCTGGGTGGCATTCACGTCATCAAATCGACGAACACCGAGGACTACGAGTCCGACCGGGTCGACGACGTCTCCTTGGACTACTTCGACGCAAACTGGGACGCCATCGGCACCCGGATCAAGTTCTTTCCGGCCCTGCGGGTGATCTCGGGCGTCGGGTTCGTGCTTACCTTCCTCGTCGGCGGCCTCTGGGTGCTTACGGGTACGGGTCCCGGTCCGCTCCGAGGCACGCTCAAAGCCGGCGCGTTCGTCACCTTCGTCCTCTATACCCAGCGGTTCATCTGGCCGATGGCCCAGTTCGGCCAGATCATCAACATGTACCAGCGTGCCCGGGCATCCTCCGAACGCATCTTCGGGCTGATGGACCAGCCCAATCGCTTAGCGGAGAACGACGCCGCGACCGATCTGGGTGTGAGCGAGGGCCGCGTCGAGTACGAGGACGTCACCTTCGGGTACGACGCCGAGCAGGGCGGCGACGAGGACCCGACCGTCGAGGACGTCTCCTTTACCGTCGAGGGAGGGGAGACGATCGCCTTGGTCGGTCCGACCGGCGCGGGGAAATCCACCGTATTGAAACTCCTCTTGCGGATGTACGACGTCGACGAAGGGGCGATCAGGGTAGACGGCCAGGACCTCCGGGGCGTCACGCTGCGAAGCCTCCGACGACAGATCGGCTACGTCGGCCAGGACACCTTCCTGTTTTACGGCACTGTGAAGGAAAACATCGCGTATGGCACCTTCGACGCCGAGGAGGAGGCGATCGTCGAGGCTGCCCGAGCCGCGGAAGCTCACGAGTTCATCTCCAATCTCCCCGATGGCTACGACACGATGGTCGGCGAACGCGGCGTCAAGCTCTCGGGGGGCCAGCGCCAACGCATCGCCATCGCCCGGGCGATACTCCAGGACCCCGAGATCCTCGTCCTCGACGAAGCGACGAGTGACGTGGATACCGAGACGGAGATGCTCATCCAGCGCAGCATCGACCGGCTCACCGAGAACCGAACCACCTTTGCGATCGCCCACCGGCTCTCGACGATCAAAGACGCCAATACGATCGTCGTCCTCGAGGACGGCCGCGTGGTCGAACGCGGCACCCACGCCGAGTTGCTCGGTGCCGAGGGGCTGTATGCGAACCTCTGGGCGGTTCAGGCCGGCGAGATCGACGAACTCCCCGAGGAGTTCGTCGAACGCGCGACCCAGCGCGGGGCGCGGACGGACGCGAGCGCGGAGGGAGAAGGTGAAATAGAAGTCGAAGCCGGGGCCGACGACGACTGAAACCAATCGGGAACTCGCTGCTCGACTCCGGTGTGAAACAGTATGAAGCGCGAAGCGCCCGGCTCCGACTCGCCGTGTGCTGCCGTATTGATGGGTCACTACGACGCGGAGTACTAAAGAACTCGATCGGCGGCCGGCGATCGGTACGCCGTTTGGCTCGTCCGGCTACAGCGACTCCGGTTCCTCCTCGCCTTCGACCTCGTCGGCGGCGGCACCGCGGTCGCTGTAGTTCTCGCGGCCGACCGCGTCGCTGCCGACGAAATTAAAGATGTCCTGTCTGACCCCGTCTGCCTCCTCGTAGGTCTTCTCGCTGACCGGCTCCATGACCTCGTCGAAGCTCTTCGAGCCCTTCGGCAGGTCGAGTTCGCGATCGCCGTACTCCTCGATCAGTTCCTCGGAGGAGGCCGGATAGTCGTGTGCTTCGAGGTCGTCGTTCAGATCGCCCAGTTCGACTCCCATCTCCCTGTCGTTCGTATCGGGCATCGGTCTCCTCTGGATGCAGGCGTGGCGGGCACTAACCAGTTGTGCCTGCCAGTTAACCGGGGGGCCCAAAGCTTTCTCGCCGTATGGACCTAACCGAGGCGAGTGGACCGACGCCGCCGAGGAGAGCGAGATCGCGTGATCCACAGCCGGGATCAGTAGCTGGAATCCGCAGGCGACAGACGTATTCGGCGAGACGAACAAGCGGTGATATGACCGACCTCACGGGCGAGGACGAGGGCAAACGCGTCGTCGCAGCCAACGATCGACCGCTCGGTCATGTAAACGGCGTCGACGGCGAGACGCTGTACGTGGCACTGGACGACGGCGTCGAGGTGAACTGGGGGAAGACCGACGAGGGTACCTACGCGCTCGGCACGGACGCGATCGATTCGATCGAAGCGGAGGAAATCCGCCTTCGGGGCGAGCACTGAGGCCGCTCGCGTCGTCGCCCCTGTCGACGCGGCCGGATCGCTTGACCGACTGGGCTACTCGCTCGGCGTCGATTTCAGGAGTTCGATTTCGTCGTCGCCGTTCGGGACCGCACAGAGAAAGGCCCCCTGGCGCTCCGAGTCGTTACGATACCAGTGGACGGTACCGGCGGGGATCAGTAACGAATCGCCGGCCTCAAGGGTGTGTTCCTCCTCGCCGATGCCGACGACGTACTCGCCGGCCAGAACGTACTGCTCGTGTCCGATCTCGTTGGTATGTTTCGGGACCGTCGCGCCCGGGTCGAGGGTGAAACGCCGCAGCGCGAAGCCAGGGGCACCGTGCTCGGAACCGATCAGCAGGCCCTTCCGGAGCCCATCAGCCGCGTCAACGGCCTCGTAGTTCACCGCCTCGGCGTTCCTGATCACCGGATCGGACGTGTTCGTCCCGGTCGTCCCCTCACTGTCGGTAGCGTCCGAGCCGTCGTCGCGGCGTGTCATGTTCCGATAGGGAAGCTCCGCCCACAAAGACGTTCGCGCGGCGAACCGGCCGCGATGGATGATCGAACCGTGACCCGCCGACCAGGGGAGACGAGCCGACGCGGATCGACCCGGGAACGGGCTTAAGAGGACAGATCGTCTATCGATTATATGCGCAGCTTCACGGTCGGCAGCGCCTTCGGCATCCCCATCAGGGTCGATCTGACCTTCCTATTGGTGTTGCCCTTGCTCGCCTGGCTTATCGGCACGGAGGTCAGCCGGTACGTCGAGGCGTTCAACTCGTTTCTCGGCGCGAACTTGGACGTCGCCGCACTCACCGCCGGCTCGATGCCGTATGTGCTCGGTGCCGTCGCCGCGATCGGTTTGTTCGCCGCCGTTGTACTCCACGAGCTCGGCCACTCGCTCGTCGCATTGCGCTTCGGGGTCGCCATCGAGTCGATCACCCTCTGGTTCCTCGGGGGAATCGCTCAGCTCGCCGAGATGCCGGAGGAGTGGAAAGAGGAGTTCGCCGTTGCGATCGCCGGCCCCGCAGTGAGCATCGCGCTGGGCGCGCTCTCCTACGGTGCGTTCCTCGCCATCCCGGCCGGGCAGTTCAGTGCCGCTAGGTTCCTCTTCGGTTACTTCGCGGTGATGAACGTCGCGCTCGCGATCTTCAACCTGCTGCCAGGGTTCCCGATGGACGGCGGCCGGGTGCTCCGGGCGCTGCTCGCGCGCTCCCGTCCTTACGCCCAGGCTACCCAGAGCGCCGCGCGTGTCGGGCAGCTCTTCGCGATAGTCCTGGGGCTTGTCGGCCTGCTGAGCTTCAATGTCTTCTGGATAGCGATCGCTTTCTTCATCTACGTCGGGGCAGCCTCCGAAACCCGGCAGACCACGATGAAGGCGGCCTTCGAGGGCGTTCGGGTTCGGGACATCATGACGCCCGCGGCCGAGGTACATGCAGTGACGCCGGAGACGAGCGTCGCCGAGTTGCTCGACCGGATGTTCTGCGAGCGCCACACGGGCTATCCGGTGCTCGACGAGGGCGAGATCGTCGGCGTCGTCACGCTCTCGGACGCCCGCGAGATACGTGAGATCGAGCGCGACGCCTACCGCGTTAGGGAGGTGATGACCGCCGAAGTTGCGACCATCGGAGCGTCCTCGGAGGCGATAACGGCCATGAACGCGATGCAGTCGGCGGGGGTCGGCCGCTTGCCGGTGATCGACGCCGAGGGTGCTTTCGCCGGGCTGATCTCCCGAACCGACCTCATGACCGCGCTCAACATCATCCAATCGAGCGGCACGCAGGGACAAAACGAACTCTCGACCGGCACGCCGCGCCGCCCGGACCCCGAGGAAAGCCCGCGCTGAGGACGGAAGGCGCCGAACGCGTCCCCTTCGGTGTTCGATACTCGATACACCCCCACTTTCTCGGTACCGAGTCAGGCATCGGTCGACCGACCTCTGGCCTCGAATCCTTCGCCCTCGTAGGAATCGACGCGCGCTTCGATCCAGTCCGCGGCCTCCGCCAAGCGATCCTCGTCCTCGCCGAGGAGTTTGATCCGGTTGCGTCGCCGGCCCTCGCTCCGGCTCGGATAGGAACCGACCGACACGTCGAAGCGATCGCGGGCTTCCGTGAGCAGTCCCGTGTATTCCCCTTTCGGCGTCGTCGTATAGACCACTCAGGAGCGAGTGGTTCCCGAGAACTCCTCGACAACAGAGGCAAACATGGGTTTCATCTCGCGAGGGATCCCCGGGAATACGTAGACGTTCCCGATTACACAGCCCGGTGCCAGTCCCTCTTGGTTGAGCAACGGCCGGCCGCCCGCCGGGATCGACGCGTGGGCATCGACGTCGATATCGAGATCGGGCAGGCGCTCGCGAACCCCCTTCAAGGTTTCTTCGACGTCGGTTCGCGCGAGTTCGTCGACTACCAGCTCGCGGTCGAAAGCCCGCGCGACCGCAGTCATCGTCACGTCGTCGTGGGTGCCCCCGAGCCCGCCGGTGAGGATCACGGCATCGAACGCTTCGGAATACTCGCGGACTTTCCGGGCGATCAGATCGATCTCGTCGGGGATCACGAGGACCCGCTTCGTGGTGACCCCCCGGGAGGTGAGCTGGGCAGCGAGCCAACTCGCGTTCGTGTTCTCAGTGTCGCCCGCCAACAGTTCGTCGCCGATAGTGAGAAGCGCCGCCTGCATAGCGGCCGAACGACCGAGAGAGGGTTAGCTCTTCGCCTCTGGGACGCCGGCTTGGCGAGCCCGGACCGCACCGAACGAGCGGGATGCTCAAAGTGAAGTACCGTGCAGTGATAGTATAGGTAATGGCACGACACACGAAACGCGACCTGGTATGGGACGCAGCACTCGGGCTCTCACGCGATCGGACGGTCTTTACGCTACAGGAGGTCATGGCATCGATCGGGACGGACATCTCCCGACAGACGACCCACGACGTTCTCAGCACGATGGCGGAGATGGGCTATCTCGAAAAGGACGATCAGCCGACGGGCGTCTGGCGCGAGGCACCCGAACGACGCCGGCAGCGCCGGAAGACTACCCAGGAACGGATCGTCCGGGCGACGGTCATGTAATCCCAACCACTGATGAGGCCGTGCTGGAATCGAGCGTCGGCGAAGCCGAGCCGGCGTCCCGCCGGCTACCCCTGGCGTAGGCGGCTCCGGTGGAGGACGCCGACGTTGTTGGCCGTCCCTTCGATGACGCCCTGGAGCGCGTCGGCGCTCTCGCCGTCCCCGAGGACGGTCGGTCCGCCCTCATCGCCCCCTTCTCGAACGCCCGGATCGAGGGGTACCTCACCCAAATAAGGCATCTCGACCTCCTCGGCGAAGGCCTCCCCGCCGCCGCTCCCGAAGATGTCGTGGCGGCTTCCACAGTCCGGACAGATGAAGCCGCTCATGTTCTCGACGACGCCGATCACGGGCGTGTCGTGACGGCCGAACATTCGCAGTCCCTTCCGGGCGTCGTCGACCGCTACGTCCTGGGGGGTCGTGACGATCACTGCGCCGGTGACGGGCACGTTCTGAAGCAAGGTGAGCTGGGTGTCGCCGGTCCCCGGTGGGAGGTCGACCACGAGGTAATCGAGCGCGCCCCACTCGACGTCCTCGGTGAGTTGGGTGATGATCTTATGTATCATCGGTCCCCGCCAGATGACCGGATCGTCCTCGCCCACCAGAAAGGCCATGCTCATCAGCTTCATGCCGTACTTCTCGGGGGGGATGATTCGTTCCTCTTGGGTGGCTTGGGGGTGTTCGTCCGCGGCGACCATCCGGGGGACGTTCGGCCCGTAGACGTCGGCGTCGAACAGGCCGACGTGTGCGCCCATCGCGGACAAGCCCGCGGCGAGATTGACAGCGACGGTACTCTTCCCGACCCCGCCTTTTCCCGAAGCTACGGCGATAACGTTCTTGACGTCGGGGAGGACCCCTTCCTCGCGGCCCGGACCGCGATCGACCCCTGCGGAGAGATCCGCCTCGATGCCCTCGCGGGCAAGCACCTCGCGTACGCGCTCGGCGATCGCGGTCTCGTTCGGGGAGTACGGCGCGCCGAGCGCGAGCGAGATGCTGACTTCCTCGCCGTCTACCGTCACGCCATTGATCAGGTTCAGCGAGACGATGTCCTCGCCCAGATCGGGGTCCTCGACCTCGTGGAGGAGATCGTAAACGGCGTTTTCGTCCATGTCGCGCCGTAGCGCGCGCACGGGCGAAAGGGTTGTGACCGCCATCTGCCTCCGACCCTCGCCCGTCTGTCGGCTCGCTCCTGTTCGCCGCCCGAGTCGGGTTCGACCGAAAACGACGGGAGAGCGAAGCGATGGACTGGAGCCGAGCGTGGAGTAGCGCCGGACGGATCGGTTCTCAGGCGATCGTAAGCCAGATCATCGCGGCGAGAAAGACCCCGACGACGGCGACGCCGACCCACCGAGTCCAGCCGGGACCGTCGTCGGGACCGGAATCGACCGCGCCGAAGACGTAGGCCATGCCTGCGACCGCGACGAGCAACACCGCCACGCTGTAGATCGTATCGAGTAGCGCCGACATACCCCCCTATCGATCGCCCACCACTATATACCTAACCACGCTACTCGTGTCGAACGGAAAACGGGTGGAGACACAACCGTAATAGGCGTTTGTGCGATAAGGGAGGCATGCGGATCGAACTGCGGGTGTGCAAACACTGCTACGAGGACGAACACGGCAACCCCGAGAAGGCGGCGATCACCCAGGACATGGTCGCGTGTGCCCGGCGCGTTCGGGAGTACAAGGACCTCATCGGCCTCGACGCACTGTACGTTACCCAGGTCGAGGAGGGCGACCCAGGGGGTGCGGAGGAACTCGCGGCGATCGTCGCGCGCATCGAGAACGACCAGATCTCACTGTCCGATACCCAACTGGTTATGGAGGACCAGTCGGGCAACATGCTCGTCTACCCCGAACCCAAGGACATCTTGGAGGTCCTCACCCGCAATATCGATCAGATAGCAGAGCAGACCCGCCAGGACGTAACGATCGAACTCTCCTCGGAAGCCGCTCGTCTGCTGTCGGCATAGAGCGGAAGCGAAGGCGGAACGGACGCTCGATCGTCTCGGGTGCGGTCGTGAGTCGAGCGGCGAGCGGAATCGAAATACGGAGGAAAGCGTCTAATCGTCGCTGCGCTGCCCACCGTCGGTCGCCGTGGTCCGGTCGCGCTCCTGTTCTATCTGGCGTTCCCAGCGCGAGCGGAGCACGTTACCGTACAGCGAGAGCACGAGCCCGACGAAGAGCACGAGGATTCCGATGTTGATACCGATCGTCAACAGGAGGTTCGTCGGGCCGCCCCCGACCGCGAGCTCTCGGGGCACCGGATACCCCTCGTCGAAGATACTCCCGAGCAGGACGCTCACGATGCCGGTGACGACGAAAAAGCCCATTAGACTCGTTACCCACCCCCAACTCGGCGAGAGGGTGAGGTTCTCGATCCCGGTGGTGTCGGCCTCGGAGTCCCCGTGGTCCTCCGGGATCATCTCCCGCGGGATGAACGCCTTCGTCTCCAGGGGATAGAAGGCCGGATGGAAGCCGTGCTCGAAGATGTGGAACATGATTCCCATGAGCATGATCACGCCCAACAGCCCGTGGAAGACGACGAAGGCCATCGCCGCGGTCTTCGTCTGAAAGAACCCCATAAGCGCCGTCTTCGACCAGATGAGCAGCCCCGAGATCGAAAGCAGCGTCAGCTCGACGGAGAAGATGAAGATAACGCCTTTTCCGACGTAGGAGAGCAGCGGGATCTCGTCGGCATCGTAGCCGGCGAACTGGCGGGCGTTGGGGTGACGCTGGTCGACGCGGCCGAGAACGAACAGAATATCCTGGACGAAAGCCTTCGCGTCCTCGGGTGTGGGGATGATCGCCCGGAAGTTGCTCCGGCCAGTCGGTGTAACGATCATGAGCGTCATCCAGAAGCCGATCAGTGCGATCAACCCGACGCCGACGAGGCGGTGTATCGCGGTGACGCCCTCGTTGCCGCCCATCAGTGTGACCAGCCACCAGAGCTCGTCGTTGAACATGATACCGTAGCCGGTGAAGAACAGCACGAACACGTCGAGTGCGAGCAGTGCGTGGAACACCGTCGTTACCCGGGTGAACTTCCCGTGATCGAGGTTCGTCATCGTCGGTCACCTCCATCGCCGCTCCCGGCTTCCGGATTCCCTCTCTCTGCTCCGTTCCTCTCGGCGTCGGTATCGCGGCCGGTCGGCCGTTCGCCGCCGGTCCCGGGCTCGCGTCCGCCGTCGGTCGCGATCCCCTCGCTCCGTCGGTCCCCGTCGGGACGGCGCATCCGGCTCGCGAGCCGGCGGAAGACCGCCCAGTGGATGAAGACCAACACTAGGATGAACACGCCGAGGATGACGTCGGCCGCGTGGATCAGCGCGATGAGAAAGTCGAGTGCCGGAATCGTGTTCCCGGCCGTCCAGTCCGCGCCGACCCCGCCGTCCTGGACCGTGGGGGCGACGCGGAACAACGATTCCGAGGAAGCACCGGCGGAGCCGCCGAGTAGGAACGTGGTGAGCCAGACCGACCCGACGGCGAGGACGACCCCGACCAGTGCGCTTACGAGTATCGCAACGCGACCGTACGCCGACGTTTCGGGGTACTCGCTCGTCATTGTGTGAACTCCTCGGCCTCCTCCGAGCCGAAGATGATCTCCATCGCCTCGTCGTTGAAAAAGGAGTCGCTGTTTCGCTTATCGAGTTCGTTCGCGATCTGACTGGCGTCGCCGACCAGCAGCGCGTCGGTCGCACACTCTTCGGCACACGCCGGGCCCTTCCCGACCTCCTGGCGCTCCTCACACATCGTACACTTGTCCATCGTCCCGCCGGTGCCGAACAGCTGTGCGCTTGCCGAGTCCGATTCGGGGAACTGTGGCGCGCCGAACGGACAGGCCGACAGGCAGTACTGACAGCCGACACAGAGGTCGTCCCGGACGCTCACGAAGTCGTTTTCCTTCTTTATCAGCGAGTCGGTCGGACAGACCGATACACAGGGGGCCTCCTCACAGTGATAGCACTGCATCGGGATCGCCGTCTCGCCCGGCGACTGGCCCTGGTTGAGTGCCGCTGCACTGTTCGCATTGAGTCCGCCAGCACCCATCTCGCCTTCCATCATCGTCGAGATGGAGATCCGCTGGTCGTCGCGTGGGATATCCCAGGTGCGTTTACAGGCGACCACGCAGCCACCACAGTCGATACACGCCTCGACGTCCGGGAAGATGCGGGTGCCCTCTCCGGTACTCATCACGCCCTCGCCGAGGACTTGCTGTCGTGCGGAGTCGTTGGATGACATTGTCGCTCTGGATCACTGGACCGTCCGCGTGTCGCGAACGTCGAAGTCTTTCTGTGTGCCGATGTCGTTTCTGTCCTGGGGGAACTCGAAACTCGAGAGGTCGACGTCCATGTTACGATCGTCGACGACCTCTTGTGTTGCCTTCTCGACGGTCACCATCGCGGCTTTGGTCTCTTGCATCTGGGTCTCGACGTCGTGGCCGCGGGAGGCGATGATGTTTACGCTCTCGCCGATCGCGTACGGAACCGTCCCCTCGGGATAGTCGTCCTCCAAGCTCTTCCCGTGGAAGACACCGCCCCAGTGATAGGGCATGAACACCTCCCTCGTGTTCGGCCGGTTCGTCACTCGTGATTTCACGAGGATCGACCCGCGATCGGTTGTCGAGACGACGACGAGGTCGCCGCCGTCGATGCCGAGGTCCGCTGCCATATCGGGATGGATCTCGGCGTACATGTGGGGCTGTAGGTCGGCGGTAAAGACGTTCGATCGGGTCTCGGAGCCACCGCCCTGGTGTTCGACCTGGCGGCCGCTCGTCAGGATCGTGTTCATACCCTGTTGTTCGGCGGCTCTCGTCGAGCTCTCCTGGATCACTGCGTTGTTCTGATCGAGCCGGAAGAAGTTCGTCTGCTGGCCGTTCGCCGGCCACTGCTCGACGAGGTCGGGCCGCGGGCTCTCGACCGGCTCGCGGTGGACCGGAACGATATCCAGGAAGTTCCACGCGACCGCACGGGCCTTGCCGCGGCCCGTCGGCGGGTCAGGCTGTTTGGAGTCGAACTGGCTGTACTGCTGGGGGTCGATGTCAGAGGCTGCACCCTGTGGTCTGAGCGTCCCTCGGTTGGCCTTTCGTTTCAGCGCCCGGGCAGCGTCGAACGCGGATTTCGTCGGATCGAGCGCGAACCGGTAGGGAAGCGACAGCGCAGTCGGGTTCTCGATGTCGTCGGGCCACACCGTCGAGAACCCGGGATACTGTGGAACGCCAGTCACCTGGCCGTTGTAATCGGTGTTCCAATCGGGGGTATAGGGCGCACGCAGCATTCCCAGGCCCGCCTGGCCCTGCCTGGCGACCGTCTCCTCGAATGGGTAGGTCGGCTGGTCGGGTGCATCGCCACCATCGACCAGTTCGTTCCACTGCTGGCGCGTCGGTGCGTTCGTCCCCCACCGAGCACGGAAGTCGAACCCGCCCTCGCGCGGGTCGACGTCGTCCCGCCAGAGGATCGGCGTGCCGGGGTGCTCGTCGCCCCAACACGGCCACGGCAACATCCAGTAGTCGCCCTCAACCGGCGTCCCCGGCGCATCGGCCCGCAGCGTCTCGGTGCTAAATGCCCAGTCGTACTCCTTGTGCTGTTGAAGGCGCTCGGGGCTCTGCTGGTAGCCGATCGTCCGCACGCCGAGGTTGATCTCCCGGAGGCAGTCCTCGTAGGTCGATCGACCGCTGTAGAGCTCCGGTCCGGTCCCCCAGTCGAAATGATCGCCGAACCCGAGCCCGTCGGCGAGCAACTGGATGATCTCCATGTCGGTTTTGGAGTTGTGGCCCGGCGGTCGTACCGGATCGCGCCACTGGACGGACCGGTGGGTGTTCGTCAAGGAGCCGTGGTGCTCGTACTGGCTCGCCACCGGAAGCAGGATAACGCCGTCCTCGCGGTCGTGCATCGCCGATGCGAGGCTCGGGAAGATGTCGGCGACGACCAGCAGGTCGAGGTTCTCCATTGCCTTCTTTTGCTTGTCCATCTCGGTGATGGAGTTCGCCGAGTGGCCCTGGATGAGCATCGCTTTGAGCTGGGAGGGCTGGTAGAGTTGGGCGTTGTTCTGGCGTTCCTCGCGAGGGAGGGCCGCGTCGTACCAGCGGGCAACGGTTAAGCCCTTCTGGAGCATCATCGACCGCGCGTTCAGATCGCTGCCCTCGAAGGCGAACGTCGAGGTCGCCTCGCCGCTCGACTCCTCGTACTTTTGCTTCGACATTACGTCGTAGCGGTCGTACAGCTCCTCGAAGGAGACGCTCCCGCTCGTCCAGGGACTCTGGCTCCAGACGTCGGTCCAGTACGCCCAGGAGCCGGGCGATTCGACCGAGTAGTACCCCGGGAGAATGTGGCTGTTGGGCCCGAGGTCGGTCGCCCCCTGGACGTTCGCGTGCCCGCGCATCACCTGCATCCCGCCGCCGGCGCGGCCGATCCCGCTGGTGGCGAGGCCGGTAAGGGCGTACGAGCGGATGTTCTGGGTGCCGTTGTTGTGCTGGGTTCCGCCCATTGCCCACTCGATCTGGATGTTCGGTTTGTGCTCGATGAACTGATCGCCGAGGTGTTCTATGCTCTCACGGGAGATCCAGGTGATGTCCGCGACGGTATCGAGGTCGTATTTGTCGAGTTCGACCTCGACATCGGGCCAACCCTGGACCCGATCGGCGAGCATGTCCCGATCGAGTTCGCCCTGGTCCCGGAGGTAGCGCATGATCCCCATCATGAGCGCGACGTCCGTCCCGGGACGCATCCGGTGGAACTCGTCGGCGTGAGCCGAGGTCTTCGTATAGCGGGGATCAACGTTGATTATCTTCCCGCCGCGTTTCTGGCCCTCTAAGATGTGTTGCATCGAGATCGGGTGGGCCTCGGCGGGGTTCTGCCCGATAATGAAAAGCAGGTCGTAGTTGCGATAATCGTTCAATGTGTTCGTCATCGCGCCGTACCCCCAGGTGTTCGCTAGCCCGCTGACCGTCGTCGAGTGACAGATCCGTGCCTGATGGTCGACGTTCGTCGTCCCGTACAGGGCAGCGAGCTTCCGGAAGGCGTAGGCTTCCTCGTTCGCGAAGTGAGCGCTTCCCATCCACATCACGCTATCGGGACCGTGTTCCTGGCGTATGCGCTCGAACTCGTCGGTGATCTCCGCTAATGCGTCGCTCCAGGAGATCTTCTGCCACTCGCCGCCCTCGAGTCGCATCGGGTGCTTGAGGCGCTTCTCGGAGTGTTCGGTGCCGTAGATGGACGCTCCCTTCGAGCAGAGCGAACCGTTGTTGTGGGGGTTTTCGAACCAGGGCTCCTGGCCGACGAAGGCATCGCCCTTCCGCTCGCCTTTGAACCCACAGCCGACCGAACAGTAGTTACAGACCGTCTTTACCATCTCCCCTTCGTCGCCGAGCGCGCCGTCCGGAGGCTCCTTGCCTCCCTCTTGGGCGAGGGCGTGGCCCGTTGCGCCCCCGCCGAGCGCGAGCCCGCCGGCCAACGCGCTCGCTTTCATGAACGACCGTCGATCGAGATCCAGTGAGACCGGTTCCGAACTCATCGGTTAGGTCTCCACCGGTGATCTGCCTCTGACAATGTTTCTGACATGGGTTCCCACGCGTCGCCCGCTCTTTCCATCGGTCGATAATCAATGTTCGGGTCGCATGCCGCGTTTCGGTGCGTGCAACCGCCCCATTGTTAGGAGCGCCGAAACGAGCCGACGGCGTATCGGTGGCGGAAGGGTTTTACTCGTCCTTACCCGACGCCCGACGATGAACGTCGGGGCGTTCGTTTGTTCGTGTGCTGATACGTGTGCGATCGATCTCGAGGGGGTTCGCGAGGGGGTCGAAGACGTCGACCTCGTGGCGAGTTCGCGTCTGCTCTGTGAGGACGGGCTCCCGGCGATGGATCGACTCATCGACGAACACGAACTCGATCAGTTGATCGTCACGACGCCCGAGCCGCGCTGCCAGTCGAAGTTCGAGGAATTGGCCACCGAGAAGGGGCTCCACCCTGAGGCGACCGCGTTCGTCAATCAGCGCGAGGGGGCCGGCTGGGTCCACGAGGAGGCGGCCGCGACCGCAAAGACCGGTCGGTTGATCAACGCCACCTACGCCGGCCTCGAACACGAGGCGCCCTCACGAAGCGTCTCGCGGGAGGCGGGCAGTTCGGTCGCGGTGGTCGGCGACGCCGATCTCGCCGCGGCCCTCGCCGACACTGCGGAGGTGACGCTCGTCGCCGACGGGAACGAATACGCCGACGCCGAGGCGGACCTCGAGGACATCCGCGTCGAGCGCGGCCGGGTCGTAAGCGTCGAGGGTCGGTACGGCGAGTTCGAACTCGCCCTAGCGGCGGGTGTCACCGAGGACTGTGTCTCCTGTATGAAATGTGTCAAACAGAGCCCCGACGAGGCGGTGACCCGCTATCCGGTCGACATCGAACCGGGCACCGAGGGCGGGCCGTGGGCCGCCGACTGTCCGACCGACGCGATCGTTCTGGAGGGTACCCATCGGACCATCGAGGCCGACCAGGTGATCCATCCGGGGGCCGATCCCCGGGCGCGGGGCGGCCAGTTGGGTTTCTATACGAACACGGGTAGCGGGACGGTCGCCGCCGTCGAGAGCCTCCTGGAAGGGACGACGAAACCGAAGTTCCTCGAGTTCGACATGGAGGTGTGTGCCGCCGGCGAGTCGAGCCAAGAGGGCTGTACCGTCTGTGTCGAGGCCTGTCCACACGAGGCGGTTGAGCGCCCACGTATCGACGAGGTGGCTTTCGACGAGATCTCCTGTCGGAACTGTGGGGCCTGTACGAGTTCCTGTCCGACCGGTGCCGTACAGCTACGCGAGCCGTCGAACGAGCGCCTCGCTCGCGAGGT
>PXRA01000100.1:18085-18831 GCA_003021725.1 Halobacteriales archaeon QH_8_64_26 | reverse complement strand
GGTGGTCGAAGGCGGGACATACCCCGGTCCGGATCGCGACCCGCGCGAGTGAGGTTACGCCCGTGGGTCCGGGAGCCAGTCGTCGGCCCAGGCTTCGATCTCGGCGAAGACGGGTTCGAGCGACCGGCCCTTCTCGGTGAGCCGGTAGTACGCCGCGACCGGCGCGTCGGGTTCGAGGCGGCGATCGACCAGATCCGCCTCGTCGAGGTCGTCGAGAACCCGTGAGAGGGTGCGTGAGTTCGCGCCGGTCGATCGCTTGAGTTCGTTGAAGCGCTTCTCGCCATCCTGGAGGTCATGCAGTACGATCAGGCGCCACTGGGAACCGATCTGTCGGAGCGAATCGATCACCGCACAGGCGTGCTCGTCGTAGCGCTCCTCCGGGGGCGGTCGGTTCGGTGCCGGTGTCATGCTGGTAGCCGAGGGTAGCTACGTCCACGAGAACCTATATCGGTTCGGTTCGTAACCAGGTACGACACTGCAACCGACCTCGCGTGGCGCGGGCGAACTGTAACTCGACCGGTCTGCCTCGCCATCGCTCGGCGAACTCCTGAAGAGACGCGAAGCGTGTTTCAATGTATCACTCGCTTCGCTCGTGATACCACGTCGGGACGGTCGCTCCTGTCGGTCGCGCTGCTCACCGACGCGACTGTCCGGTTTGCTTCACTGACGTTCAGCAAACTTCTAAAAGACGCTCCGCGTCTTTCAACGTATCACTTGCTTCGCTCGCGATACCACGCCGAAAACGA
>PXRA01000100.1:16711-17989 GCA_003021725.1 Halobacteriales archaeon QH_8_64_26 | reverse complement strand
GCAGTAGGCGACGGCCGCCCGGAAGCGCGCGCGATGGTTCTCTTCCTGGTGTGCTAGTTCGGCGACGCGCTCGATGCCGAGGGTATCCTCGACGTACGCGGAGAACGGACCGGGGAATCCGGATAGGGCATCGATGAACAGCCCCGCGTCGTCGACGAGTACTGGACTACCGACGTTCTCGTAGGCGTCCCGAGCACCGTAGGCGGCGATCGTTTCGAGGTCGTCGGCCTGGATCTCCGGGTAGTCGTACTCGACGCCCTCCACCTGGTCTAAATACTCGCGTGCCTCCCGCAGTTTCCCCTCGTTGCCGGTCACGAAACGGAGCATACTGGGTGACAGCGGGCGGTCGGAGACGTACCTGTCGGTAGCGCTCGACCGTCGTCGCCGTCGATCGAGTCGTGTCCCTTCTACTCCCGGGCCGTGACGACCGTCCCGAGGGTCTGGGCAACGATCTCGCCGTCCCGAATCACGAACGTGTCGGTCGCGAACTCGTAGTCGTTATCGGGGGTCCGTGCGTTCCAGACGATGTAGGCGCACTCGCCTTCGACCGTTCGCTCCTCCAAGGAGAACTCGACGCCTTCCTGTGAGAACTCGGCATAGAAGTCCTCGAAGACGCCACGGATCTCCTCGTGACCGCGAGAGGTCGCTCCCTGGGTGATGAGGACGGCGTCCTCGCTGTAATCAACCATCGTTTCTTCTAAGTCCTGATCGCCGAAGGCCTCCAAGTGGTGGTCCAAAACGGATTCGGTCGTGCTCATGGTTTTCCTCCCGCCGTCCCCGCGCTGCGGCCGGAGTAGTACTCGGTTGTCACGATCGATACTAAGCGTTTCCCCGCGATCGGCGGTCCGGGACCGACGACAGCACCGATGAGAGCGAGGACCCTCCACTAGTCGGTTCGCCGGGGTTGTTCACGATCGGTTCCTCGACCGCCGACGCGAGCGAAAAAGGACCGCCGGACTGGCGTCAGTCGACGATGACCTCGACGGGTTCGTCCTCGGAGTCCGCCTCGCTCGAACCGTCTCCTTCCTGCCAGCGCAGCGCCGCGACGACGGCCAGTGCGACCCAGGAGCGCCAACTGGCGAGGTTGAGCGTGTACCCGACGCCGAAGGGCTTCTCGACCAGCATGTTCTCGCCGGGCTGCCAGTACGCTGAGAGCATGCGACCGAGACTTGGCTGCTCGAAGTTATACGGAACGCCGAATATCTCGCCGGAGGATGGTCTGTCGGCCATACTGCGGTCTAGAGCGGCCCGTACTAAATCGTTTGTGTCGGAGGGCAG
>PXRA01000100.1:0-16679 GCA_003021725.1 Halobacteriales archaeon QH_8_64_26 | reverse complement strand
AGCCCCTGGAGTGGACGTGGAGATCGACAGCGAGGGTAGAACGAAGGGACACGGCTACTGCGAATACGGTCCTTTCGTACAAAAAACGACCGGCAGGATAGAAGTGAGGTTCCGGAGCGAACGAGCGGTCACTGGTAGCGACCGCGATCCTCGATCTCCCGTAGCCGATCGAGAACCCGCTCCTCGCCGACCGTGGCGTAGGCCGTCTCGAAGTGCCCCCGGAGGACGTCGGCGTCTTCGGCGGTGCCCGCGAGGCTCCCGCCGAAGACGTGGAGGTCCATCGCGTGGTCCTCGGCTCGCTCGGTGTGATAGCCGAGCCCGAAGTCGATGAGAGAAGCTCGGTCGAGTGTTGGCTCCCCAGCCGCGGGAGGGTCGTTCTCCGAGGTCTCCGACAGCGAGACACGGACGTTCCGCGTCGTGGGGTCGCCGTGGACGATACCGGCACCGTGCAGCGTCGCGAGGTGGTGGGCGACGCGCTCGATGACCGCTGTGGCGGGCGGGGCGTCGCCGCTCGAAGAGGACCCGCCGTCGGTCCCGAGGAGGTCGCGTAGGTCCCTATCGCCGACGTACCCGACGGTGAGCGATCGCTCCCGAACGTCGAGCGCTTCGATCACCGGCGTCGGTACCCCCAGACGACGGGCTCCGCTCGTGAGCCGGGCTTCGAGGACGGTGCGCTCGCGGCCCAGTCGCTCGTCGAGCGCGGGGTGGCGGTAGGCCTTTCTCGGCCGGCGTTTCACCACGCGGCCGGCCGTGCGGTCGATCTCGACGACCGCCTCCGCGCCCTGAACCACCGCCTCGGCACCCAGGTCGTCCGATTCGCCCGGATCAGCCGGGTCGTGCCGATCGTCCGGGTCGCGAGCGGTCGCCCTGGAGTTCCCGGAGCGACCGGGTTCGGCGACCGGCCAGCTCACGGCCACCTCGTCCGGGCGGAAGTCCGGGCGCACGCGCGAGTCGGCGACCGGGAGGGTATCGCCCGCCGCGTACATCTTCGCGCCCAGGGCGGCGATCATCCCGGCGTTGTCCCGGAGCAATTCGGGCTCCGGAGCGCAAAACTGTGCGCCCCGGGCCCTACACATCTCCCCGAGCATGTCCTGCAGGCGGGCGTTCTGGCCGACCCCACCCCCGAGAACGAGTTCCTCGGCGTCGGTGAGCGAGAGCGCCCGCTCGGCGACTTCGGTGAGCATCGCGAAGACCGTTTCCTGCAACGAGTAACAGACGTCCTCGATCGCCTCTCCCTTGTCGATCGCTTCCTTCGCGGCGCTTACGAGCCCCGAGAAGGACAGATCCATTCCCTTGACGACGTAGGGTAAAGGGAGATACTCGCCCTCCTCGGCGGCGGCCTCTACCTTCGGCCCCCCGGGGTGGGACCACTCCAGGTAGCGGGCGAACTTGTCCAAGGCGTTGCCGACGCCCGTATCCATCGTCTCCCCGAGGACTCGGTACCGTCCGTTTCGGTAGCCAAGCACGTGGGCGTTCGCGCCGCTGGCATTGAGACAGATCGGCGCGTCGAATCCCGAGCGATCGCGCCCGATCTCCGCGTGGGCGATCATGTGATTCACCCCGATCAGGGGAGTCCCGCGCGAAAGCGCGAAAGCCCGGGCGGCGCTGGCGACGATCCGCAGACAGGGCCCCAGGCCGGGGCCCCGCGAGAAGGCCACGGCGTCGATCCCCTGGCTACCGTTTTCGTCCCCGTTCCCCGTCCCCCGCTCGCGGTCGGCGTCGAGAACTCGTTCGATCACTCGGGGGATCGCCTCGGCCATGTGCTCGGCGGCCTCCCGTGGGTGGAGCCCGCCGCTGTCGGGTACGTAGGGATCGGTCTCGGTGCAAAGCGGGTCCGTTCCCGAGTCGGAGTCGACGTTCGTATCGAAGACGGCAGCACTGGCCGCCCAGGCGGTGCCTTCGATGCCGAGAACGCGCATTGGTCGTGGTAGGGTGGCGGTAAGTAGTGGTGATTAACCCCTGTTGTCGTCCGTTCTCGCCCGTCGTCGACGGAGCCTATTCGTCCTCGCTGTTCTCGCCGTCGTCGCCGATCTTGTTCCGATCGAGCATGTGGGCGTGCTCGACGTCCCTCGCGTCCGCCGAGGACTGGTAGACCTTCGCGTAGCCCATGGTCTTCGCCATGCCGAACTTGGTGTCGAGCTCCCTGATTACGACCTCGCCGGCGTCCTTGTTGAGCCGGGCGGCCAAGCTATCACGAACCGAGAGCCGGGAGGGGGTCTCGGCGTCGTGGGTGAGCGCGAAGCGAACGTCGGTGCGATGTAACATCGGGTTCGCCTCCTCATCGAGTACTTCGATGTCCATGGTACTACGTTTTGGCCGCGAACCGATCAAAAGCATTTCGAAGCCGGGAAGTAGGAACCCGCGACTGCTGACTCGACGACCGGCCAGGAGAGGAGGGCGTAATCGATGTTCGCACGCCGATCGAGGGTAAAAATCGTAAAGAAGTGATATGCAAAGATATTTCCACGCGAATCGAGTACGACTGCTCGATGAACTTCGCGACGGCGCTCCTGAAACGGTTAGTGCCGGGACGGGGCGAGGACGACGGGAGCGAGCCCGCCCCGACCGAGGAAGAAGAAAGCGAGCCGGCGAGCGAGCCCGAGACGCCAACGAGCGAACCCGAACGCCCGACCCCCCGGATCGCCGCGGAGGACGTCTCCGCGGAGGACCAGGTGCTCCGCAAACTGATCGCCCACGGTGGGCGGGTCTCCCGATCGACGCTCGTAAGCGAGACCGACTGGAGCGAGGCGGAACTCGACGAGATCCTTGAGGGAATGGAAGCGGACGCACAGATCAGTACGATCCGTCGGCGCGACCCGCTCGTCTGTCGGCGGGGGTTCGAACCCGCCGGCGCGCCGCTTCGCTTCAAAAACGACTGACTCTCTCCACCGCCCGGCCGAAGCGCCGCCGCCCGGTCCCGCCGTTCGAGGGCGACCGAGCTTTTCGCGAGAAAACAGCGTTGCTGTCACGTTCGACGAGACCTATCGCCGGGGTCTCCCGGCAGCGGGAACCGGGAGGGCCTACGAACGGAAACGCCGGCCGCGCGTCGGTTCGGAGCGCACATAGTGGGGAAACAATCATTACAAAGGGGGTCGTCTCACGACCGCGGAGGATTACACAATGTCAATGAAAGGCGTGGTCTATCAAGGACCACACGAGGTCGCAGTAGAGAACGACGTGGACGAAGCCGAACTCCAGCACCCCAACGACGTGGTGATCGATATCACGACGACGTGTATCTGTGGGTCCGATCTCCACATGTACGAGGGACGGACCGATGCCGAGCCCGGCATCGTCTTCGGCCACGAGAACATGGGAATCGTCACCGAGGTCGGCGAGGCGGTCAGTTCCCTTGAGGAGGGCGACCGGATCGTACTGCCGTTCAACGTCGCCTGTGGGTTCTGTCGGAACTGTGAGAGCAACAAGACTGCCTTCTGTACGAACGTCAATCCGGGCTTTGCCGGTGGGGCCTATGGCTACGTCGCGATGGGACCCTATCAGGGCGGCCAGGCCGAGAAACTCCGCGTACCGTATGCCGATTTCAACGCGCTGAAACTGCCCGAGGGCGACGAACACGAGGACGCCTTTTCGTTGCTCGCCGATATCTTCCCGACGGGTTGGCACGGCACGCGGCTCGCGAACCTCCAGCCAGGGGAGTCGATCGCGATCTACGGCGCGGGGCCGGTCGGAACGATGGCTGCCTACAGCGCGAAGCTACAGGGGGCATCCGACATCTACATTGTCGATCGGGTACCCAGCCGCCTCGATCTCGCCGAGGAGCACTGCGACGCGACCCCGATCAACTTCGAGGAAGCCGATCCCGTCGAGCAGATCAAGGATCAACACGGCGGCGAGGGCGTCGACAAGGGCGTCGATGCCGTCGGCTACCAGGCGATCGATTCGGACAAGGAGGGCGACAGCGACTACGACCCGGCGCGGGAGAACCCCGCGATCGTCCTCAATAACCTCATCCAGACCGTTCGCCCGACCGGCCAGCTCGGCATCGTCGGCTTGTATGTGCCCTCCGATCCGGGCGCGCCCGACGAGATGGCCGCCGAGGGTAGGTTGGGGATCGACTTCGGGAAACTCTTCGAGAAGGGCCAGAAGCTAGGGACGGGACAGTGTGACGTTAAGTCCTACAACCGCCGGCTACGCGATATGATCATCGAGGGCCGTGCGGACCCGAGCTTCTACGTCTCCCACCGCGAATCGCTCGACGACGCTCCGGAGATGTACGAGCGCTTCGACGACCGCGAGGAAGGCGTCACGAAGGTCTTACTGGAGCCCTAAGAACGCCGAGTCCCAACCGAACGGATTTCTTTCGAATTACGCCCGGAGCCACGCGTCGGGATGGGTCTCCCTGAGGTGGTCCTGATAGCGCTGGACCATCGCCGTATGCGAGTCCGCGACGGCGTACCACGCACAGAACTCACAGCGGCCGACGATCGCCGCCTCACTTCGGGTGTGACTACTGATCCAGGGTCGTTCGTCGCCGTCGCGCTCGGCCATAACGGTGCTACGCGCTCGACGTACCTGTAGTTCGCGTCCGGAAGCGCGACCGCGATCGGCTCACTCCACGTCGTCGTGGGTGAGCAGTCGTCGATCGGCGTTCTCCGCGGGGTCGCGCGTGATGACTTCCAGGAGGTTGCCGTCCGGGTCGAGGAAGTAGAAGCCCTCGAACTCGCCCCAGTCGTAGGGGCCCTGTTTCGGGAACTGGCCATCGAGATCGGCACGGAGGCGTTCGTACTCCTCGCGGTCGGTCTCGAAGGCGATATGTGCCTTATCGAGCGGGTGGGAGAGGTCGGTTTCGTGCCAGTTCTCGGCCCGACCCGTCGCCGCCAGCGTGAGAACGGTCTCGCCGACGCTGAACATCGCGTGTGGGCCCTCGAAGTCCTCGGGCGGGCGCAACACTTCGAGCCCGAGGTCCTCGCGATAGAACTCGTAACACGCCTCGAGGCAGTCGACGTCAACGTTGATGTGATCGATCCCGTCCATGGCGGGCGCTCTCGTGCCCCGTGTATATACTTTCCCGGCGGCCGGCGGGCGAGGGGTGGGCTCACCACCGTCCCCTCCCCCGGTCGTCGATTCCCCGTCGAACGTCCGACTCGTTTTTATTACCGTGGCGATCGATCCCTGATACCATGCGACACGCCGAGGGACCGCTACTGACCGTCGACGTCGGAGAACGGGAGGCACGAACCGAGCGGGTAGATAGCGTGCTCGAAGCGTTCGTCGGCGGACGCGGGGCGGGGACGCGACTGGCCTTCGATCGGGTTCCCTTCGGGGCCGACCCACTGGGACCCGAGAACCGACTCGTCTTCACCGCTGGGCCGCTCCAGGCCTCCACGACGAGTTTCACCGGGCGGATGAACTGCACGGGCCTCTCGCCGCTCACGGATGGATTGCTGTCCTCGAACGCCGGCGGGTTCCTCTCGCGGAACTTCCTCGACACAGGCTACGGGGCGATCGAGGTGGTGGGAGAAAGCGAGGAGCTACTGGCCGTCCACGTCCGGAACGACGGAGTGGAGTTCGAGGCGGTCCCCGAACTGGAGAACGCGCTCGTCTCGGAGGGCACCGAGTACGCCGAGCGCGAGTACGGTCTCGGGTCGGACGCCGTTGCCTGTATCGGGCCGGCCGGCGAGAACGTAGTGCGCTTCGCCTCGATCGTGACGAGCGATCACCGGACGTTCGGCCGGGGCGGTCTCGGCGCGGTCATGGGCGCGAAAAACGTCAAGTTGCTTACCGTCGCCGGCGAAAGCGAGCGGGAGGGCGAGTTCCCCGAGCAGGCGATGGAGGTCGGGGAGGAGATCCATCGGGAGGCCGCGACGTCCGATCACGCGCTGAAACGCCAGGGAACCGCGGGACTGACGGACTTCGCGAATCAGGTGGGGGCGCTCCCGACTCGGTATTTCGCCGAGACCTCTTTCGAGAACGCAGGGGAGATCAACGGCGACCGTATCGAGGCAAAGAAGCACAGGAAAGGCACCTGCTCGCAGTGTGCGTTCGCGTGTAAGCTCCCGACCCGGGACGATTCCAGTGGACTAGAGACCGAAGGCCCCGAGTTCGAGACGGTGATGGCCTTCGGCTCGAACGCGGGCCTCACTGACGTAGTAGACGTGATGGGCGCGAACGATCTCTGTGACGAGTTCGGGATGGACACCATCTCCTGTGGGGATACCGTTTCAGCCTACCTCGCGAGCGAGGACGCCTTCGGCGACGGCGAACTCGTTCACGAGACGATCCGAAAGATCGCCCACCGGGAGGGCATCGGCGACACCCTCGCCGAGGGAATCGCGCGCTGTCACGCGGAGCTGGGCGTCCGGGACTGGACGATGAAAGGCATGGAGTTCGCCGCTCACGACGGCCGCGCGCTGAACGGCCAGGGACTGGCCTTCGCGACCGCCAATCGGGGGGCCGATCACCTCTATGGTAGTATGTACGTCTACGAGTACCCCTTCGTCCCCGAGGAGGAAGCGCTCGATCCCGACGGTCTGAACGGCAAGGCGGAGGTGCTCGCCGACAGCGAGAACCACAATGCGGTGCTCGATTCGGCAATTCTGTGCAAATTCTCCCGTGACGTCCTCACCGACGAGCGACTGGCCGGCCTGCTCGACGCCGATCTCGATACGCTGGACGCACTCGGCGCGCGGATCGTCGACCTCGAACGCGCTTTTAATAACCGACGCGGACGGACGCGGGCCGACGACGATGCTCTGCCGTACGACCTCGAGGGGCTCGACGCCGCACTGGAGGAGTACTACGGTCGGCGAGGGTGGACGCCCGACGGGACGGTTCCCGATGGACGACTCGACGCTTCCCTCACCGGGGATTGAGAGCTCCGAGAGGACAGTCACCGGGCTTGTCGATGAGGGGTGCGTGGGTCTCGGTAATCTGTAAGACCGGGCGTCGCGACCGCTCGACACAGACCCCCTTAGCAGTAATACGGGAGTATAGCCATTCACATCGGCTGTCACCTATCACTGGTCGATCCTGATGCCTATGGGACGACTCCTCGGCAGGCTACCGTAGCCCGATCCCACGGAGTTCGTTGTATTCGCGAGCGAACCGATCGTACAGGGCGACCATGCTTGGGACGTCGATCCGTTCGACCCCATCGAGCGTGCATCGCTCGTGGCCCTGCGACGGCCCGTGAGCGCTGCCGTGCCGGAGGAGCGGCGCGTCCGTCCCCGTACGAAGCCGGTGGTGCAACGAATACCGCCACTCGATGGGTGCCGATCCGACTCCGTTCGCTTCGTACGCGGGCGAACCACTGTGCCGTCGGCGTTCTCGCGGGTCGTCTCGGTTCCGGCGAGGTCGTGTTCAGTCGGCAGGTCGCCGTCGGCCACTGGCATCTATCTCAAATTCAAAGGACTTCCTAGACGTTTCGGTGCCGGTATCAAGCAATCGGCGGGAGCGACGTACGTAGGCGCTAGCTCGGAGCGATCGGGTTCGATAGCTCCCGGCGATCAGTCGTCCGAGTCCGCCCGTCCGTGCTTCGGCGAGTCCGCTCGCGTGCGTGTCTCCCTACTCCAATCCGGTTCGTCACGGGGCGGGCTGAGAACGCCGATGCCGACCGCCGGCTCGTCGCCGCGATTCTCCGCGCCGTGGAGTTCCTCGCTCGGAAACGCATAGGAATCACCGGCTTCGAGGCGGTGTTCTTCACCCTCGATGCGTGCAACGAGTGTCCCGCTGATGACGTAGCCGATCTGTTCGTTCTCGTGGCGGTGTGTCGGGAGGGTAGCGCCGGGCTCGACGCGCCAGTGTTTCATGCCGGCTCGCTCGCCGGCCGCCAGGTCGGCCAGATACACGTCCGCCGCGACCTCCCGTTGCTCGCGTTCGGCCTCGGTGACCCGATCCATCCTCGGTCCCTTCGATCCGACGAGCGGATCGTATATAAACGTTCATTCGGAATTCTTATGCCGTCGCTGATCGACACTTCTGTACTATGATAACAGGCACCACTCTCCGGTTGTTTCACCTTCCGTTCTCGTTCATGCTTCCCCAACGGGTAGCGAGCGAGCGGGGCTACTTCGACGCGGAGGGTCTCGACGTCGAGTTGGTCGAACGCGATCGGGCCTCGATCGACTGGAAGTACATTCCCGCCGAAAAGAACCTGACTACCGATTACGACGTCGATCTCTACCCGATCTGCAAGTGGGAGAGCCTAAAACGGACCTGGGACAAGGGCGACGGAAAGGTCGTCGCGAAGGGTACCTTCGCCGACCAGCCCTACAGCGTCTTCGTCCGCGAGGACAGCGCGATCGAGACACCCACCGATCTGGCGGGCGTTCCGGTCGGCGTCAACCGGCGCACCGGCCAGGAGTACACCGCGATCAGGGCGCTCGAAGCACACGTGGACCCGGGAGACGTCGAGCTGAGCCACTGCGGGATGCCCACCGACCGGCTCCGGGCGCTGCGCGACGGGGAGGTAGAGGCCGTGACGCTGCTCGAACCACAGAGCACCCTCGCCGAGCACCTCGGCTTCCGATCGGTCATGACCTTCGAGAACCACATGGGGATCGTCGGCGGCGGGGCGGTGGACGACGACGTTTTAGAGAAGTTCATGCGGGGGTATGCCCGCGCGGTCGCGGACATCAACGCCGATCCCGAGGCCTACCGCGGGGCCTACCTCGACATGCTCGAAGCCGAGGACAGTGCCGGGGTCGCGCCCGATCTGTTCACGGACGTCGATATGGAGGAGCTTCGGGCGGATCTCACTGTACCGACCTACGCGGTTCCGGAACTCGCCGATGGCGAGGAGTTAGACGGCCATCTCGACTGGATGAAACGCCGCCAGTTGATCGACGGCGAGGCCGAGATCGACGCGATCGTCGCACCCTCGAGGTAATCGATGCACATCGAATCCCAACAGGCCGCCCTCGACGCCCACCACGACGACCCGGGCGACCTCCCGATCATGCGCGCGCGCTTCGAGCACAACGGCAGTCCCCGGTACATGCTCTATACGATCAAGCGCCTCGGACTGGATCGCGACCACGACTTTCACCTGGACGTCGAGTTGGTATCGGACGAACTGGAGGGCGGCATGGAGACCGTCGAGGCACGCCTGCAGGGGGGCGCGGCCGATCTCATCGACATCGATTACATCTCGACCGCGCGCGAACGCGCCGAGGGCGCGGCGATCGTCGCGATCCACCCCTACGGACGGACCGTCGGCGGCCTCGTCGCCCCCGAGAATACCGAGATCGATGGCTTAGCGGACCTGCCAGGGAAGCGAATCGGGGTCGTGCGCCGGCTCGATAAGAACTGGATCCTCGTCCGGGCGGCCTGCCGCGAGACGCATGGGTTCGATCCCGACGAGGAGAGCACTCCTGTCGAGGCAGGCTCGAAGGTCGAACTCACGCGGATGATCCGGGAGGGAGAGGTCGACGGCGTGCTCCAGTTCTGGCCGATCGTCCCCGAGATAACTGAGACCGGACCCTTCCGGGAAGTGCTGCCGGTCTCGCGGCTCGTCCAGGACCTCTCGGGAGTGGACCGAAAGCTACCCATCTCGACGTTTCTCACGAGCGAGGAGTTCCTCGATCACAACCCCGAGACCGTGAGACGATTCAGAGGGGCCTACCGGGAGGCCGTCTCACGGCTCATGGCGGAGGACGACCTCTGGGAGGCGATCGCCACGGACCTGATGACCTACGACGATCCGGCAGTAATGGGTGCGGTGCGGGATGGCTGGCGGGATATGGTCGTTTCCGACTGGGACGGGGAGACCATCACGGGGATGGAACGGCTCTTTTCCCATCTGCTGGAGGTCGCCGGAAGCGAGGCTCTGGGGGTCGATCACATCCCGGAGGGCACCTTCCGACCGGAGGCAGGGGAATGAGGGCCGTCGACTTCCAGCTCAACTGGGAGCCGAACGGCTTCCAGGCACCCTACTTCCTCGCGCGCGAGCGGGGTTTCTACGAAGAGGAGAACATCGAGGTGCGCTTCGTCGAGGGCCACGGCTCGCCGTTTGCCGCCGAGGAGGCCGCTCGCGGCCGCCGGGAGTTCGCCCTCGCTGGTGCCAGTGCGGTATTATCTATCCAGAGCGGGGGCCTCGATCCCCTCGCCGTCGCCGCCGTTACCCAGAGGACCCCGGCGGCGGTCTACACGCTCCGGGACGTCTTCGGCGAGGAACTAACCGAACCCGCACAGCTGGCCGGCAAGACCGTTGCGCCCTCCGCGACGAAGACGCGGATCCTGACCGCCCAGTTGCTGGAGGACGCCGGCATCCGCGGGACGGTCGAGTTACTCGACGTCGATCCCCACACCCACCACCGCGTCGAGCACAAGCTCCTGGAGGGATCGGTCGACGCCGCCGTCGGGGTAGTCACGAACGGGCTCGAACTCCAGTACGAGCACGACCGGGTCGCCGACGAGTTGCCGATCGGCGAGCACCTCGCGATCTACGGCATGACGCTGGTCTCGAATCCGGAGTTCGCCGCTGAGAACCCCGAAACGGTGCGAGGGTTCCTCCGGGCAACGGCTCGGGGCTGGGTCGCAGCGACGAACGATCCCGAGAGCGCGATCGACGCGCTCGTCGCCCGGAACGCGACGCTCGAACGGAACCGGGAGATCGAACTGGTCAAGTTCCGGACCGCCGCCGACGTGCTCCAGTTCACCGACCACGTCCGGCAGGCCGGCTGGGGGAATCACGACCGGGACCGATGGACCCGCCTCGGCGAGACGTTGTCCGAAACCGACCTACTAGAGGGACCGATCGATCCCTCGACTGTCTGGACCAACGAGTACCTCGACACCGCTACCGACGCGATCGGGAACTGCGCCGCGCTCATCGGCCGATGATCCGGGTACTCGACCGATCGGGCGAGGTCGGATCGGGGGCGGCGTGTGCCGACTCGTCCTCCAGGAGGGATCAATGAGCACGCGATCGCGGCTCACTACGGTCCTCGCCGCGGCGCGCCGCCCGGAGCACACCGGCGAGAACCGCTGTGTGCCCTGTGCGATCGTGAACGTAGCGATCGCGGGATTGGTGGCGGTCGGGTTGGCGTTCGTCCTGGTGACGCCGATCGGCCTGCTCGCCTTCCTCGCCTGTCTGGCCGTGATCTACCTCCGGGGGTATCTCGTCCCCGGGACACCCGAGCTCACCCGGCAGTACTTCCCGCCGTGGTTGCTCGCCCTCTTCGGCAAGGACGAACCGATCGAGAACGGTTTCGAGGTGAACGGGCGGGGTTCTATGACCGAAGCGGCGGCGAGCGGACCGACGACGAGCGGGGCGGCGACGACTGGTGTGGGGGCCGAGTCGAGAACGACCGGCCCCGACGAACCCGAGAAGAGCGCCGCCGTCGCGGCTACCGACCCCGACGACCCGCTGTTCGCGGCGAACGTTCTCGCCCGAGGCGAAGGGACCGGGGTCGATCTCGCGCCGTCGTTCCGCGCAGCGTGGCACGATCGGATCGGATCCGTCGAGGAAGGGGGCGTCGAACCCGCCGACCTCCGGTCGATGTTCGACGCCGAGGACGTCGGGCGGATGGGCGAGGCGTCGTTCGTCCTCGATTCGAGCGCGTCGGTCCGCTGGGAGTCCCCGGAGGCGCTGCTGGCCGATGTCGCCGCCGCGTCGCTACTAAGCGATCGTCTCGCAGGCTGGGAGAACTTCGATCGGGACGAACGGAGGGCCGCGCTGACGGGATTGCGCCTCTTTCTGGATCAGTGTCCGGCCTGTGGCGGTGCGATCGCGAGAGGCGAGGAGCGCGTCGATCCGTGTTGCCAACGACCTCATCTCGTCGTCGACGCGGCCTGTGAGGAATGTGGTACACCGATCGCCGACGCCGCGGTGGCCGATTCCGGCGGGAACGCGCCGGTGCGAGCGCGCCTCTTGGAGATCTGACCGATGGCGGCGTACTACTTCGGGGTGTATCACTGGCGGCGGCGGTTCCGATCGGTGGCGTCCGCGACGGGTATGATGTGTCTCGCCGCGCTGTTCCGGCGACGATGGTCGCTTGGCTCGACCGCCCTCGCGGCCGCGCTCGCGATCGGCGCGACCGCTCGCGGCATTCGGGCGCTGTCACGAGTGCTGTCCCCGCCACCGTGGACCATAGAACGATACAAGTACAACGCGCTCGCCGCCCGCCTCCCGCTCGGGGAGAGTGAGTGTGTTCTCGATGTTGGCTGTGGCACCGGCCGGTCGCTCGTCGGCCTCGCCCCGCATCTCCCCTCCTCGGCGACGGTTCTGGGCCTCGACGTCTTCGACGATCGGGTCATCCTCGGCAACGCGCCCGGGCTCGCGCGACGAAACGCCGCGATCGCCGGTCTCGACGCGATGCCGATCGAAGGCGACGGCACCTGCCTCCCCATTGCCAGCGGGTCGGTAGATACGGTAGCGGCCTGCCGGGTGCTACACGACCTGCCCGCGGCGAGCATCGATCCGGCGCTCCGAGAACTCCATCGAGTCTGTGGCACCGACGGCGTGATCGGCGTGCTCGAACTGCCGCTCACGCCCGAGGGCGTCGACGCCGACCCCGAGAGCTACTGGCGCGAGCGCGTGCTCGACGCGGGCTTCGAGACCGAACGCCTCGATCGCGTCGATCGGAGAGGACGCGACGACCAGTACGTCCTCCTCATCGCGCGCCCAACATAGATCGCCGCTCGACGATCGCTACACCTCGATGGCTCGTCGTCCGTAGCGTCGATAACCCACTCAATGACCTACCTGCCCCGCTCACCACCGTCGGGCGAGCCACTCGATATATACCGCTTCGCTTCGAGGCGTGTCGAAGGATGCCCGTTGGCCTCCCGTCGGAGCTGATCGCACTCGCCGTCTTCCTCGGTGGCGTCGCCCTCGTCATCGTGAGCGTCGAGACCTTCGTCGAGAGCGTCGCCGAAAGCGCCCTCGCGTTGGGGGTCTCGGGGTTTTTCCTGACGGTGGTGCTGGCGGGCACCGACGTCGAGAACGCGATCTTGGGGCTCGCAGCGGTGCTCGACGCCCTTCCCGATCTGGCGCTCGGCACCGTCTTCGGCGAGGCGCTGTTCGTCCTCGGGGCCGCGGTCGGCCTCGCCGGGGTGCTCACGCCCTTCGAGACCGAGGTGCCACGATCGTATCTCCTGTTCACCCTTCTCTCCCCGGCGCTTTTCTTCGCGCTCGCGCTCGATGGAACGCTCGACCGTCTCGACGGCGCGGTACTCACTGCGGCCTTCCTACCGGCTCTCGGACTCGTCTACGCGCTCGAACGGAACCGGCGAACGAGGTATCTCTCCGCCGAGGAGGTGCGCGAAGCACTCGAAGACGACGAGGACGACGACGGGAACGAGGCGAACGAGGAGAGCAACGCATCGACCGAGGGGCGCTCGCGCAGTCTCCGGAAACTGCGCGAGCGGCACGAGGGATGGTACGGACTCGGCGTTTCAGTACTAGCGGTGATCGGCATGACGGTCGGTTCGGAACTCGCCGTCTCGGGCGCACGCGACCTGCTTGCGGTGCTCGGCGTCACGGGACTGGCCTTCGGCGCAACGGTAATGAGCTTCGTCGCGAGCCTCGAGGAGTTGTTCCTCACCGTCGAACCCGTTCGCCAGGGCCGGCCACACCTCGGCGTCGGGAACGTCGTCGGCAGCGTGCTCTTTTTCGTGACCGCGAACGCCGGCGTCATCGCGCTCCTCGGGCCGATCGATACCGATGGTACTGTTCTCCTCGTTCACTGGCCCTTCTTCCTCGCCGCGCTCGTGACCGTCGCCGTGCTGTTCTACCGGGGTCGAGTCGGTCGGCCGGGCGGCGTCCTCCTGTTGGGCCTGTACCTGGCGTACTGGGGCGGGAACTTCCTGTTGTGAAGCCTGCCTCACCCGCCGAGGGGGACGCCACCGAAGACCGCGAGCGCGATGATCCAATAGGCGATGTAACAACCCCCGAGCAGGTAGCCGTGCCGGCGTTTCATCTCCCCTCGGTACATGAAGTAGGCCGCGAGGCCGGTGACGACGACGATCGCCGGCAGGTGAAAGACGAGTACCGACGGCGCGACGGCGACGTCAGCGACGAGGGTGAGCACCCCAACGTTGCCAGTCACCGAAAAGAGCACGCTCCCGATGACGTTCCCGACACCGATCTCCGGAACCCCCCGACGGACCGGTTCCAGGGTCAACAGGACGTCCTCGAAGGTGAGGATCGCCGTCAGAACGGTCGCGCCGAAGACGGTGCCGTCGATGCCGACACCTTCGACGACGATCTCCGAACCCGCCTCTAGTAGCATCGAGGCGAAGACGACTCCGAGAAGCGCCATGACGGCGAAGCCGAGCCAGAGCCATCCCGTCCGGTCGCCGAGAAGGCGGTCCTCAGGGATCCTCGCAACCGGTTCGGGAAGTGCCGTGCCACCGTCGGTTCGGGTTTCCGTGCCGCCGTCGGTTTGGATCGCCTTCCCGAGTTCGGTGCTTTGGAACACCGGCTGGTCGCGCTGGCGCTCCCGGGCGATCAGATAGGCGAACGCCAGGATGAAAAAGCCGACCAGCACGAGACCATAGGCGAGCGTCAGCGTCTCCAGGAGAGCGACCGGGACGAGTACCAGCGGCGCCAGTGCGAACAGGGCGATGTAATCGGTGGGCAGATCGACCGGAAACGGGCTAACGATCGCTGCCAGCGCGAGCGTGATGCCGACGATCGCGAGACCCGTCCCGAGCGCGGTCCCGAGCGCAGCGCCTTCGAGCCCGCCCGCCACCAGCACGAGCCCGAGGATCGTGTCGTCGAACTCGAGGCCGGTGAAGACGATCGCGAGTGCGAACAGCGACAGCTTCAGTCCGAGCGCCGCACGGGTGAGATAGCCGATCAGCCGCTCGACACAGGCGGTCAGTAGTACTACTCCCAAAGCGAGAACGAGCACCGCGCCGAGCAGCCCCGAGCCCTCGATCGCGCCGCCGATCGCCCCTTCGATGCCGCCCTCCTCGCCTTCGTCGCCCTCCTCACCGCTTTCGCTTGCTTCACCCGCCACATCTCCGCCGCCGGTCCCCTCTCCCCCGCTACCATCCCCGTCCTGTGCGAGGGTGGGTGTGGCGACCAGCGGGACGGCGACGATCGCCACGACCAGTACCACGGTGAGGAGCTTCCGTCCGGACATCCACCGAACTATTCAGGTCGATCATTATATACCCTCGTTCCCGTGAACCGCCCTCCATTGAACGATTCTACACGCCTCGTCACGGTTCGTGAGTTCCCGATCAGTCTTCGATCGAGGGGACCTCCGGCGTGGCGGACACGTCCTCACCGGGGGACTCGTGATCGGTCGCGTGAAGCACGAAGGTTCGGTCCTCGGGGGCCACGCGCAATTCGATGGTCTTCGTGAGTCGATAGTACTTGCGACGGCTCGTCTCGTAGCTCTCGATCAGCCCGGCCTCTTCCAGTACCGCGAGATGGTGGACCGCGCTCTTGCCGTCCATGCCGACGCGCTCGGCGAGTTCGGTGACGTACCGGGGTTCGCCGGTGAGTTCCTGGAGGATCTTGAGGCGCGGTTTGCTCCCGAGGGCGTCGAACAGCGACATAGGGGGTAGTCGAAACCCGTCCCTATGAACGTTCGTGATGAGTTCTCAGTACACACGCCTAAGTGTCGGGCTGTCCTTCGGGCTCGTATGGCGACGCTTCCCGGCGAAGGTACCGAGGATCGGACCGTGATCACCGATGGGTACTTCGAGCGCGAGGTGAACCTCTCGCGGGCGGCGACCGCGACCTTCCTGCGCGAACTCGCCGATCAGGTCGAAGCGGGGAGCGACCTCACGATATCGAGCGACGACTGGGAGATTCCCTTCGGCTATCGCGAACCGATCGAGGTCGAAGTCGAGTTCGCGTCCAATCGAACGAAAGAACTCGAAATCGAGGTCGAGTTCACCGAAGGCGAGAGCGGGGACGGTCTCACCGTCGAGTAGCCTTCCCCGATGTCGTCGGCCGGTCGCGTCCCGAGGATTCGGGTGGGAGGCGGCGATCTTGCGGGGTCGTTTCGGGGATCCTGGTCGCTAAATACGTGGACCGGGAACCACTACTGTGACAGTTAGTGACCAACTACCGCGTGTCGATGTAGCTCAGGAACCGGACGAAGGGAGCGTATACACCGTCGAGTACCTCAATTACGAGGTGCTAAACGAGTATGGGTGGGAGCTAAGCGACGAGGACCTCTTCGAGAAGGCCGCCAACGCCGACCTCGGCGAGGAGGATCACGGCACGCTCGAGGTGAACGAGACGAACTACATACTGAAGGCCGCTGAGGAGCGAGGCTTCGAGTGGCCGTTTTCCTGCCGTGAGAGTTCCTGTGCGACCTGTGGGGCCGTCCTCGTCGACGGTGAGGTCGACATGAGGATGAACAACATCCTCTCCGAGGAGGAAGTCGGAGAGAAAGACGTCCGATTGACCTGTGTAAGTAAACCGAACTCCGAGGGGATCCAGCTCGTCTACAACGCACGATATCTCGATTTCCTCCAGGGGCGCGCACACTTCTGACGGACTCGATAGCTCTCTCTTCGAAAGGACCGACACCGGTTACCGGTCGACGGCTACGGACGCCCACGGCATCACGACACCCACGACAGACGATGATCCAGCGAGTCGCCGGTGAGTGCAGTACCGCACTGATCGAGGCAGGCGCTCGCAGCGATCGGTCGCGTCCGGCGATAGAAAAGGGAAATCGATCGAGGAATGGAGCCGAGCGCTCTTCTCAGGCTTCCATCGAGAAGACGGCCAGCGAGTCGCCGCGTGG
>PXRA01000099.1 GCA_003021725.1 Halobacteriales archaeon QH_8_64_26 | reverse complement strand
GAAGCAAGCAGCGGCGTGACGTGATTGTCGTTAGAGAGGGGGTTACAGACGAATCTAGTAAGAGGGTGGTGTTCTACCGATCGGTCTCGCTCGCTACCCTTTGATCGTGGACGGTAGCGTCGAGCCGACAGAGCGCCTCGCGGCGGCTCAGTCCTTCGCAGGTGAGCCCCTCGGCGGAGCGTGCGATCCATCGCCCGGCGGCCGTCTGGGTCAGATCGACCTTCGGGACTGCGGACGAGGGGCGAGGCTGGGCAGCACACATACCTCCTTCCTGACTAACGAGGTACATAGTCGTCCGGCAGACGACCGTCTGACGCGTTAGCGATCGTGATAGGCCGCTCCGGTGCTCGACGTTCGATCTTCGGTGTTCGAACCCGGATTCCGACGATCCGGGTTGAAGACCGGGTTCGAGGGTGGCGATCGCGACCCCGAGCACTGCCGAACGGTACACCTAAACCCGACAGGGGCGATCGAGGAGGTATGCGACTCCGATCGATCGCCGGCGGCCTGCTCGGCGTCGGCGGGCTTACGCTCGCGGCGAACCGCCTGCTCGCCCGACGAACGGACGACCTCGAAGTGCCCTTCGGCACCGAACGCACCTATCGCTGGCGCGGGTTCGACGTCGCGTACGCCGAGGCCGGTGATCCCGACGACCCCGACATGCTCCTGTTACACGGCGTCAACGCCGCCGGTTCGAACCAGGAGTTCGCACGCGTCGCCGACCGGCTGGCCTCCGAGTACCACGTCCTCGCGCCCGACCTGCCGGGCTTCGGCCGGTCGGATCGCCCGCCGGTCACCTACTCCGGTACCCTCTACGAGTCGTTCGTCGCGGACTTCGCGCGCGAGGTCGCCGACCGACCGATCTGTGTCGGCTCCTCGCTGTCGGGAGCGTATGCCGTCGCGGCGGCACAGCAAGGCGTCGCGTTCGCCGAGTTGGTCTTTATCTGTCCGACCGCGACGGCCATGCCCGGTCAGCGGATATGGCTCCGGTCGCTGCTTCGCTCGCCGATGGTCGGCGAGGCGCTCTTTAACCTGCTTTCGACCTACTCTTCGCTTCGGTATTTCGAGGCCGATCACGGGCTGTATGACCCCGAAAGCGTCGGCGAAGAGTATATCAGGTACAAACACCGCACCACCCACCAGCCCGGTGCCCGCTTCGCGCCCGCCTCCTTCGTCGCGGGCTTTCTGGATTCGACCGTCGATCTCGAAGCGGCACTCGCCGGTCTCGACGTCCCGACAACGCTCGTCTGGGGGACAGAAAGCGAGATGGTCCCCCTCGAGGGCGGACGGGAGCTGGCCGAAGCGGCGGATGCGAGCCTTATCGTCATCGAGGAGTCACTCCTGTTACCCCACGTCGAACATCCCGCGGAGTTCGCCGATGTCGTATTGGACCGGCTCGAAGAAGTCGCGCGCTGAGTCGCGAGCGAAGACGACCTCTCGCGCGCCGGTTTACATCCCCATGTCGGTCGCCCGGGGAGGTATCGGCAAGTCCCGAGGGTTTACGTTCAAGAGTTCCGCGGCGTGATCGAGCGCCATGTCGAACCCGTAGTACCGTTCGAGCTCCTCGCCGGTCGGGCTCTCCCGAACCCCGAGCATGGCATAGCCCTCGCGGTTCTGAGCGATAACGGCACTCGATTCCTTCCGGTCGAACGCGAGCCGGCGTTCGGTCTCGGTCTCGCGGTAGCGCGCGGTGATCCCGTTGGCCTCGGCTTCGGCCTCGCTTCCGGTCCCACCCTCGTCTCCGCTCTCGCCCTCGCCTCCGGCACCGCTGGTAGTCGTTTCCTCGGGTGCTGTGTCCGTTTCGTCCATAGAGTTGCACAGAGCGCCAGCGATTCGAAGCTATCGGTCCTACGATCCAGTAGGCGTCGGCCAGTGTCTAAATACTGTCCTCCTTACTCCAGCAGTTGGGCTGCGATCGTGTTCCGGAGGATTTCGCTGGTCCCTTCGTAGATCTCGTTGAGCTTCGCGTCCCGATAGTATCGTTCGACGGGGAAATCGGTCGTGTAGCCATACCCGCCGTGGAGTTGGATCGCCTCGTTCGCGACCTCCCGACTGATCTCCGAAGCGTAGAGTTTCGCCTGAGCGGCTTCCTTGATGTAGGGTTCCTCGCGGATCTTCAGGTCCGCAGCACGGTGGGTGAGCATCCGGGCGGACTGGACTTTCGTGTCCATGTCCGTGAGCTTGTGCTGGACGGCCTGGAACTCCCCGATCGACTGGCCGAACTGCTCGCGTTCGGCCACGTAGGAGAGAGCGGCGTCGAGGGCAGCCTGAGCGATGCCGACCCCGCGGGTCGCGATCGTGATCCGCCCGCCGTTGAGCGTCTTGAGCGCGTGAACGAACCCCCTGCCTTCCTCGCCGAGCCGACGCTCGGCGGGGATAGCCATTTCCTCGAAGCGCAGTTCGGCGGTCGGACAGCCTTTGTCGCCGAGCTTGTGCTCGGTGCCTTCGACGTGGAATCCGTCGTCCTCCTCGGGCCGGACGATGAACGAGGAAATCCCCTCGTTGCCGGCGTCGGAATCGGTCTTCGCGAACAGCGTAACCGTATCGGCGACGGAGCCATTGGAAATCCAGAGCTTGCCGCCGTCGATAACGTACTGTTCGCCGTCTTTTTTTGCTACCGTCTCCATCGCGGGCACGTTACTGCCCGCACCCGCCTCCGACAGTGCGAAGGCTCCAATGTCGGTGCCCTCGTTGAGCGGCGTCAGGTACTCCTGTTTCTGTTCGTCGGTGCCGAAAGCATAGAGCATGTTGCCCGCGAGGCTGGTGTGGGCGGCGACGATCGTTCCCAGTCCGCCCGATCCTCGGGAGATCTCCTCCAAGCCGATCACGTAGGAATGATAATCCAGTCCCGCGCCGCCGTACTCCTCGGGGAAGGGCATCCCCATGAGGCCCAACTCCCCTAACTGTTCGATGAGGTCGGCGGGAAACTCATCACGAGCGTCGATCTCTCCGGCCCGGGGGACCACCTCGCTGTCCACGACGTCGGCGACCGTATCGCGGATCTGTTTCTGTTCGGCCGACAGCGTGAAGTCCATGCCTGGAAATTCGGCGCGGCGAGTATCAGTGTTCGCCTCAGCAGTAGCGGTAGCGGTGTTCGTCGTAGCAGGTTACACTCTGCTGAAGGAACCCCTTCACCGGAAGCCCCTGGCGATGTAGCCTCCCGCGGCTCGCTGTCGTTCGAGAGACCTCTGGTCTCGCAATGACGAGACGGCGAAGCCGTCCCGAACCACGCGCGCTCACCTCGTTCGCGTGCTTACTTCGCCGGGGTTCGGCTACACCACTAGCTCCTTTCGTTCCTACCCGTAGAGTCATCTAATCGTCTCTTCCTCAGTCGCCAGTACGGTAACTATCAGAACCGAATCACGTCTCGAAACGGCCTCGCGATTCCCGATCCGACCGTGAGCCTTTTTTGAAGGGGTGCCGAAGACGGGCCAGAAGAATGACCGATCCAGGCACGGGACCACGACGGGAGGGGGACTTGGCGTGGTGCCACGAGGCGGTCCAGGGAGTCTCGCGGACCTTCGCGATCACGATCGACTGCCTCGACGAGCCGATGGCCTCCTGGATCTGTGTGGGCTACCTGCTCTGTCGCGTTCCCGATACGATCGAGGACGCCGGCCACATTCCCCCTGAAGAGCAGGTCCGCTTGCTCGAACGCTACGGGGAAGCGCTCGATCCCGATTCGGAGACCTCGATCGAAGCCTTCAGGGAGGAGGTCGAACCCTGGCTTCCCGAGGAAGGCGAGCGCAACGCCGACTGGTCGGTCGTCGCTGCCGCTCCCCGCGTCGTCGGGACCTTCGCGGATCTCGATCCCGAGGCGAAAGACGCCATTCGCCCCCCAGTGCGGGAACTCGTCGGCGGGATGGCTCGCTTCGTCGATCGCTACGCTGAGGCCGGCGGCCTCCGCATCGAGACGATCGAGGAGTTAGAGGAGTACTGCTGGTACGCCGCCGGGACGGTAGGGACGCTCATCACCAATCTCCTGGCGACCGATACGACCCCCGCCCGGGCCCACACGTTACGCGCGAACGCTCGCTCCTTTGCAATGCTTCTCCAGTTGGTGAACGTCGCGAAGGACGTCGCCGCCGACTACGAGGAGGAGAACAACGTCTACCTGCCGGCGACCTGGCTGCGCGAGGCCGGCGTCGAACCCGAGGGCGTCACTGACCCGCGGAACGCCCCGGCGGTCGCCCGCGTGGTCCGTCGGGTCGCCCGTCACGCCGAGGGGTATTTGGACGACACCCAGAACTACTTGGAAGCGCTGCCGGAGATCCAGGGCAACACCTTGGCAGCGTGGTCGATCCCCTACCTGCTCGCCGTCGGCACCCTCCGGGAACTCACCGAGCGCCCGGTCGACGTCATCCGCGAGGGCGGCATCAAGATCGGCCGTGCAGAGGTCGGGGCCATCGTCGAGCGCTTCGCCGAGGGGGTCAGTCGCTCCTCGCTCGATACGATCCGCTCGCAGGTCGCCCGCAAACCGTATCACCACCACTGAGGCCGGCTCGCTGCCACTGCGACCGGCGCGGCCAACGATCACGTTCGGGTCGTATCGATCACACTGCCCGGCGGCTCTCTTCTGTGGCTACCGTTCGCCGAGTGAGGACCCCTGCGGGAGAACTCGAACTCTCGGTTGGCGGCTTTCTTCCGGTCGCCCGTGGCGACCGTCGCTTCTCTCGTGTTCGAAGCGTCCCGGATCGTCCGACATCGATTCGTCGGACCGGACGGTCACGAGCGAACGACGTAGGCGAGCGAGGCGGCGAGTACAAGCCCCGTGATGACGCCGATCAACACGTACATCAAGAGCGTAAAGCCGCCGCCACCACCGGACTCGCCGCCCGAGACGGCCGTAGTCGGCGTCGAATCGGCCGCGGTCGCCGAGGGCGTGGGACTGGGACCGGCGGTACTCGTGCTCGTCGGTGCCGCCGTCTCGCTAGCGGTCGCCGTCTCCGTTGCCGCCGCGGTCGGTGTGGCCGTCGGTGTCTCGGTCGCGGTTTCGGTCGTGGTAGCTGTCGTGGTGGCCGTTTCGGTCGCCGTCGGCGTCACGGTCGCTGTGGTCGTCGGCGTTGGCGTTTCGGTCGCGGTTTCGGTTTCCTCGCCGCTGAGGGTTCGTGTATCGACCGACTCGCCGTCGATCCGCACTTCGAGTTCCTCGATGTTCTCCGACTGCAGTTCCACGTCCTCGATCGGACCGGTAAAGCGGTAGGTATCGTACGCCCCGCCCCCGATGACCCCGAATGCGGTGTCCCCGCGGACGACATCGGGGTTCTCGGCGTCCTCCGCGTTCTCGCCGACCTCGACGTAGGGAGCGACCGGATCGAGGCTCGGTGCGGTAAGCGTGTACTCGACGTTCTCGCCGGCGTTCGTGATGTTGATGACGCGTGTATCCTCCTCGTCTTCGTCGTCTTCGTCGTCGGCCTGGGCGAACGGCGCGGAGCGGTCCCCCAGGTCCTGACCGTCGCTGAGGCCGGCGTGACCGGAATCGGCTAGCACGTCGGTCTGGGCTCCGAGGGCGGACCCGGCGAGCGTTACCCCGAGCGCGAGGACACAGAGAACCGACGCGACGGCGAGGAAACGTCGGGTGCGAGCGGTCATCGCCGCCCGCTCCGTGTCCGCCGATGGGCATCGGCGATCGATCGTTCGCCCGCTTCCGCTCGCTTCCGGCCGGAACGGCCAGCTCCTGCCGGCGAGTCGATCGCCGCGATCGCTACCGGAGAGAGCATCGCCCTGACCGAGGTCCTTCCGTCGTATCGTCGCTGCTGCATAGTGATCTCGAACTCGCCTCCGTGTGAACACTACCCCGTCCGTGGGGGGTTGGGGTACGCCTTTCGGCCGATCGTTCTTCCTGTTCGATGCCCGACGAGACGCCGACTCATTTCCGCCCCCCGAACACCGGAAGCGCCTCACCGAGCGACTCCGTCGATATCCGCTCACTCGTCGAGTCCGGTTCCCGCCCGATGTACTCCCAGTCGTCCCGCAGCGCCCGGATCGTCCGTCGCCGGATCGCCGGACACGCGAGCAGCCGCCCGCAGAGAACGGGACGGCGGGCGAGCCGCGAGAGTGCCTCGCGCGGGTCGCGATCGACGCGTTCGACGTCGATGCCATCCACCGCTTCCATGATCCCTCGGAGGAGGTCGAGCCGCCCGTCTTCGAGCGTGCCCCGAACGATATACGAGAGGACGTACTCCGGGCGCATCGTTCCGTGCAATCGCCGTGGGTACTCGGGAAGTCGGTCGTGGGCCGCGAGAGCGGCCATCAAGTACGAAGAATGGATCGCCTGCGAGATGCCCTTGCCGGTGAAACGGTTGGCGATGCCCGCCGCGTCGCCGACGCGGACCACTCCCCGCCGGTCGTAGGTCCGCCGCGGGTCGAGACTCGGTCCCCGTGGGATGATCGCGACGTTCGCCGCTTCTCGTGGAGGGACGGGCCACCCGTTTCGCCCGCACGCCGCGGCGAAAGCGGCCATGAAGTCCTCGGGTAGGTCTTCCTGAGCCCAGCCGATACCGACGTTCGCTCTGGTCTCACTTTTCGGAAAACACCAGGCGTAGCCGAGATATCCCTCGAAGAGGATCAGCGCCCGGGGATACAGCTCGGCGAAATCGCCCTCGACGTCGGCGTTGATCGCGGTCATCGCGCCCGCGTATTCGTCGGTGGTGCCCGCCGCGCGGCTTGCGAGGGAAGGCTGGCCGGTCGCGTCCACCACGAGGTCGTGTTCATCGAGCAGGTCCTCGAACTCGCTTCGTGGGATCGATGTCTCCTCGCGAACTGCGACACCGTCCTCGGCGAGCCGGCGGGCCCACTGGCGTTCGACGACGTTCCGGTCGGCGACGTAGCCCCGCGCGGAGGGAAAGGAAACGCTCGCCGTCTCGTCGCCGTTTCGAATCCGGACCTCGAAGGCACTGGTCGCACACGGGAAGCCGTTCTGGGCGGTTTTCTCCAGGGGCAGCAACGAGGTGTCGGTGATCGCCTCCCCACAGTTCACTCGTTTCTCGGCGTAGGACTGGCGTTCGGCGAGAGTCACGTCGTAGCCGACCCGCCGGAGGGCGTGGGCGGCCGCGAGCCCCGCCATCGCGCCGCCGACGACGACTGCCGATCGGTCCGAACGGTCGTCGTAGCCCGGCGGCAAGCCGGGGAAAAAGCCCGCGCCGTCGAGAAAGGGGTCGGAGGCATCGGAACCTGGGGTCGCGTCCGGCTCCGAGGACGGACCCGTTGCCGGAGACGAAGGCCGACTCATTGCCGAAAGAGCGCCGCCGTCGGACAAAAGCGTGCCGTCCTCGGCGACGCCGACCGGAGTTCCCGATCGATCTCCGAACGTCGAGTCGTTCGCTTTCGCCGCCGGTTTCGCCCGGAGGCGACTGTGCGACCGGCGAGAGCCTTAGCCGCCTCGGGAACGAACCACCCCTAATGACCGCTCTCGAAGACCCGGTCGCGATCGGTGGGGTCGAGATCCCCAACCGGCTCTACCGAGCGCCGCTGCTCGAATGTGCCGGGACCGAGCCCCGAACCCCTGAGCGGCTCGTCCGCGAACTCGAACCCGCAGCCGCCTCCGGCGTCGGCTTAGTAACCCAGGGCGCGACGATCGTCCGTCCGGAGAGCGGCTGTCCGGCCCCCCGGATGACCAGAGTCCACGACCCCGAGTTCGTCTCGGGGCTCGCGCCGGTCCCCGAGGCGATCGGGGATCACGGTGGCCGCGTGTTCTGCCAGCTCGAACACGGCGGGCTCAGGAGCTTGGAGATCTGGCATTCGGCCTACCGGGAGCGCCACCCCGACTTTCGCCAGCTCGCGGTCTCGCGGCCGCCCCGAGCGCTCCGGGCGCTCGATCGCGTAGGGATGTTCGACATCGATGCCCAGGTCCTCTCGACGGCGGAGGTGCGGGAACTCGCGCGGGATTTCGGCCGGTCGGCGGGCTATCTGGTCGATGCGGGCTACGACGGCATCCACATCGCGGGCGCGAACATGGGGATCGTCCAGCAGTTCCTCTCGCCGTACTACAACCGGCGCAGCGACGAGTTCGGCGACGGCGTCCGATTTCTGGAGTGCGTTCACGACGCGATCCGCGAGTTCGCGGGCGAGGTACCTCTCATCACCAAGGTACCCGTCGAGACCGAGTTCCCGCGACCTCTCGATCGACGGATTACGTTCGACGATGGCGTGAGAATCGCCCGCCGGCTCGAACGGATCGGTTACGACGGAGTGGTGCCCGTGACGGGTTCGCCGTTCTGGGATACGAACCTCGTACGCGGGACCTATCCCGAGCGCGCCTGGGAGACAAGCGACCTCCAGCCGGGCTACGAGGAAGCCTTCGGCGGCCGGTGGCGCGCGCGAGCGGTCGCGGCCGCTCACCGACTCCACTCGCGCTGGGTCGAGGAGAAACCGGCCTGGAACCGCGAGTTCTGCCGGCGAGTGCGCGAAGCGGTCTCGATACCGGTCTGTTGTGAGGGCGGGATCAGGACCCGAGAGGGGATCGATCGGCTGCTCGATCCGAGCGCCGAGCACGGCAGTAGCGAGGCCGCTCCCGAGCCGGCCGCCGATCTAGTGGGACTCGGCCGACCCTTCTACGCCGAGCCGCGCCTCGGGGCACGGCTGCTCGATGGCGAAGAGAACCGGTCGGTCGACGGAACCGAAGCAAAGAGCGGGCCCTCCCCCGTCCGGGATCGGGACGCGGGACGGGCGCTCTGTCGGAACTGTAACAATTGTACGATCCCCCAGGTCACCGGCGCGAAGGGGACCTGCCGGACGCCGAGTATCGTCCGCGAACGCGCGTGGCTCGAAAAGGAGGGCGTCTACGACGACTAAACGAGTGCGGCGACGACCGGACGGAGATACGTCGAGAGTCGCCGGTCGGTGTGGTTCGCGGGTGAGAACGCCGGTATCGCGGGATCGGGTTAGTCTTCGAGGGCGTCGGCGATGCGTTCGAGCGTCCGGCGGACGTCATGCACCTCATCGCGCAGCTTGCCGATCTCCCGAACGACCTCTTCGTTACCGCCTTCTTCCTCGCCCGGACCGCCGGGTCGTCCACCAGGGCCGCCGGGACCGCCCATTCCACCGGGACCGCCACCGCCGGGGCCACCGCCCGGGCCGCCACCGCCCATCATGCCACCCATCATCTGCGCGAAGGGATTGCCACCCATGCCGCCGCCGGGGCCGCCACCGCCGGGACCGCCGCCCTCGCCGCCCATCATCTCACGCAAGCGCTCCTCGCGGTCGCCCTCCTCGCCGTCGCCGCCTTCGCCTTCCTCGGCTTCGGCGCGCTGCTCGCGGATCTCCTCGACGCGCTCGCGGAAGCTCGTTCCTTCCTCGTCGCCCGCCGCCTCCTCACCCTCCTCGGTCTCGGAGGCGCTTTCGGTCTCGCTTTCGAGGTGGGGCTCGACGTCCGGGTCGGCGTCCTCGGCTCGCGATTCGTCCTCTCGCTCCTGATCGTCGCTCATGAGCCGCCGTTCGACGGCCCGACTCAAAAGGGTTGGCCACTCGATCCGACCGACCCCTCACGAGCGGGTACGACAGGCGAGCGACCGACAGGACCATGTCCGCTCGTCCGCCCATCGAACGATCGAGCCCGGATACGTAAGCATAAGTAAGTGTATGTAGGTATCGACATCGAAGACGTATCTATTCGTTCCGGCGGCCCCAGGGATGGACAGCGACCGGACCGCGGCGGAGATGATCGAGGTGTACTGGCAGGCGTTGTGTCGCGACGTCGAGTTCAGCGACTACGACACCGCCGGCGTTATCGACGACGCCGCCGGCGAGATCGACGCACAGGTCGCACAAACCGACTTCGACGCTCCGACCGACGGCGGAACGGTGACGCCCGAAACCGTCTTCCGGGGTTCGCTGTCGGGTTGTGGGACGGGACCGTACGTGAGTCAGTTCCTCTACTGGGAGGTTCCGAGAGGGGTGTTCAGCCACCACCAGCGGTTCAAGCCGTTAGAAGGGGACACGGAGTACGTGACGGACTTCGGAGAGTGGCTTCGCGTTCAGCGGGGCAAGTATCCTGTGACCGGCAACGGCGACATTCCGTCGAACGAAGGTCTCCCGCGCGAAAACCAGCGATATATCACCACGGGCCGCGACTTGGCGACGTACGTCCGGGTGGATCGACCCCAATTAGCGTACCTCAACGCGGCGCT
>PXRA01000098.1 GCA_003021725.1 Halobacteriales archaeon QH_8_64_26 | reverse complement strand
CGGATCGTATCGAAGTTCGGCAACTGAGTGTCCTCGAAGGAACCCTCGTTCGGCGAGTTTTCGAGCAATTGCGTGGTCGTCCCACCCAACAGTAGATTCCCATCGGCGACCCGCCGGTAGGTCGCGGAGGTTCCTTCCGTGACGACCGCCTCGATCGTAAACGTATCCGCGAGGTCGTTTTGCGTGACGTACTGTGCGAACGTCGATCCCACCCGGAACGAAGAGGACCCCTCCGAGGAAGTCCCAAGTACGATGTTCGTCGGACCGCCGCCGCTACCACCCCCGCCACCGCCGCTACCGTTTCCGCCACCACTACCGCCGCCACCACCGCCGCCTTCCCCGAGGCTCTGGTTCAGACACCCGGCGAGGGAAAACACCCCCGTGGTCGCACCCACACCGGCCGTCCGACGCAGGAACTGACGTCTGTCGGAGCGATCTTCCTCGATCCCGTCGTTTCTGGCACGCTTTGCCATGACAGACGAATCTCGTCGGGGGTTCGTATATACTTTATCATTTCAAATTTCTTTGATGACTGGTCCGCTACGCGAACCGACCTCATCGAGCGGAAACGTCCAATATATCCATCTCGACTACAAAAAAATGATTTGAGCGAAGTAGTGACGGTTCGTTCTGTGGAAAATAGGTAGTCGATCTTACTGATAGGTAATGTCCAATTCGAGTTCGTTCGTCGCGCCGAGAAGCAAGGAAGGCAGCTCCTCGTCGAGGCGCTGTCCCTCTATTCGATTGATCGGTCCGGAGATGCTCAATCCACCGATGACGGTGTTCTCCGAGCCGATTACCGGGGCACCGATCGCTCGGAGTCCTTCGATGACGCCTTGATCGTTGATGCTGTATCCTCGCTCCCGGGTTCGCTGTAGTCGATCGTGTAGTGTCTCCGGGTCGGTAATGCTCCGGGGCGTCATCGCCTCTAGCCCGTGTCGATCGACGATCGCATCGATCCGGCGACGGGGATAGTGAGAGAGGATCGCCAAGCCGGCCGCACTCGTATGTATCGGGACCCGCTTGCCGGGGTACGTATCCGCCCTGACAGCGTTCGCTCCCATCTGCTGGTGGACGTACACCGCCCGGCCGTGTTCTTCGATCGTGAACTGTGCTCGTTCGGCGGTTCTGTCGGCCAGTTCGCCGACCTTCTCGGCAGCCAATCGGTACTCGGAGTGCCGGCCGCGGGCCCGCTCGCCGAGATCGAGAAAGCGGAGACTCAGCGCGTAGTTCCCCTCGTCGTCGGTCACGTACCCTTCCCCTTCGAGGGTCCGTAGATGTCGGTACACCGTGCTTTTGGGCAGTTCCAGGCCCGTTGCGATCGCCGAGAGACCCACTGGACCGTGTGTGCCGAGGAACTCGGCGATGCGGAACGTACGCTCGATCGCCCGGATCGTTCCCTCGCTGGCCATGCGAGTTCACGCCCGTCGATCGGCCTAAGCGTTTCGCGTGGTGAAACGCTCCCGCATCAGCGAACCCGTAGAACGGGCTCGAACGTGCCGAACACGGAGAGCGCTCCCTCGCTCCTCGAATGGCCCAACAACGGAACGCTACGACGTTCGCTCCCTAGAACGACCACATAGAGAGTTGCGAGCACCATCATGGGCTCCGTGTGGGTCGTGAGCGGGGACCGAGGCCTGGTCCGAACACGAACCGCCTTCGTTTCTGCCGATCACACCCCGATTCGGAGTATGGAACTACGGGAGGCCACCGACGACGATACCGAGCGGATCAGCGAACTCGCCCACAGCACGATGACCGCCGCCTACGCGCTCAGCCCCCAACAGCTTGATGCGATCGCCGAGGAACGCTTCGAGGAGGAGCCCCTGACCGATGCGATCGAGAGCGAGGAGCGGGTAGTGCTGGTCGCCGAAAACGGCGAGAGCGAGGCCGACGATGAGCCGGTGATCGTCGGGTTCGTGCTCGGTGAGCACCGCGAAGAGGCGGGCGAACTCCGCTGGCTGTTCGTCGATCCCGAACATCGAGGCAAAGGGGTCGGCACCGAGCTATACGAGGCCGGCAGCGAAGCGCTCGGCGGGGACGGTACCGGTCACGTCACCGCGAGCGTGCTCGAAGCGAACACCCAGGGCGGGACCTTCTTCGAGCGGGTCGGTCTCGAAGAAGCCGACGAACGACAGGTCGAGATCGGCGAACAGTCCTTCATCGAGTACGTCTACGCCGAACCGTCGGCGATCGAGGGCTCGGACGGCGAGGTAAGCGAGGAGTACGATCGACCGGACTCGGACGCTACAGACGTCACCGACGCCGACCTCCCGGGGACCGAAACACGAGGAAACAGTACCGTCGCGAGGACTGACGACGGTACGGACACCCACCTCGATCGCAAGGAGACCGAATCGGGGACCGAGGCCCCCTTTGTCGTCGCCTACACCGACGCCGAGTTCACCGACCGCTATGGCTACTACTGTGGGAACTGTGGGTCGCTCGATACGGTTCTCGACGAGTCCGAGCGCATCGAGTGTACGGACTGTGGGAACTCCCACGCGCCGCGCTCTGAGGAAGCCTACGACGGGTCGTACTTGTAAATTGGCTGGGAGCGCGTCGCTCGTGAGCGACTGGTCCGTCGAGAGGTCGGACATCGCTGCCGCTTGCCTCATCAGGCCGGTCGCGTATTCGCCTGGCGATCGAACCCCGGGCGATGGCCGCAATCGAACTGTATGCGATGAACACCGCCGACTGGGAGTACGAGTACAGCGCGATGATGCGCCTGGAGCGCCCAGGCGAAACCTACCCCTCGCTCGCGCCCTTCTATCTGATCGATCACTCCGAGGGCGTCGTCCTCTTCGACACCGGTACGAGCGCCGAGATGCTTGACGATCCCGCGAACTACGGGGCCTACAGTGCTTCACATATGGAAGAGTCGGCCGGCGACGAGATCGAACCTACCGAGGGCGGATCGGCGAGCGAGCAGATTGCCGACCTGGGCTACGACCCGGAGGACATCGACCAGGTCGTCCTCTCACATCTCCATCTCGATCACGCAGGCGATATCGATGCCTTCCCCGAATCGACGATCGTCGTCCAGCAGGACGAACTCGAATACGCCTGGTGGCCGGCCGACCCCATCCAGCGAAGCCTCTACCTGGAAGGAGATTTCGGCCCCTTGCGCTCCGAGGAACTCGACGTACGTGAGATCGACGGCGAGTACGACGTCTTCGGCGACGGCACCGTCAGGTGTCTCCCGACGCCGGGTCACTCCGCGGGCCACTAGGCACTACGGGTTGAGTTGGAGGACGCGGGAACGGTCGTCCTCGGCGCGGATCTCGCCTTCACCCAGGAGGCCTACGAGCGGGAGCTACAGCCGCCCTTCGCGTGGAACACCCGGGAAGCGCTGCGATCGAACAGGGAAGTTCGAAACCTCGAACGCGCCGAGGACGCGACCGTCCACCTCGCTCACGACCGCGAGCACTTCGAGGAACTACCCGATCCGCCCGAGAGCCTGACGTAGTCGTCGCTTCCGAACGAGAGGCCGACAGGAGAGAACGAGCCGCGTGTGACCGATCGCTCGACGAGCCGTGTTCGACGATTCTCGATCGTCGATATTTCGGTGAGTTCGGTCGTCGCTACTGATCGAGTTTGAACGCGACCTCGACGGTCGCTTGGTACTCCCGATCCTCGACGCTCGCGAGTTCGACACCGCGACTCTTCACTTCGACCCAGTGGACGTTATCGAGGGTGTCCTCGGCGCGGGCGATGGCGTCGTCGACTGCCTGCTCGAAGCCCTCCGTGCTCGATCCGATGAGCGTGATCTTCTTGTATACCATTGCGTCGCGCCGTTCGACCGGGGAGCGCTTAAACGTGGGCCTTGTCTTTCCTCTCGCCTCTTCCGGAACTCGCGTAGTGATCTCTCGACCGTCTCTGTGCACTCAGTCGTCCGCCGGCATCGATAGCCGTCGCCGATCGCTACGCTCGACGCTTTCCCCGCCGCTCTACGACGGCTCGGCCTTCGATTCGGTCTTTCCCCGAGCGCTGCACCCGAGCGTCGAGTTGGGCGGTCAGTGCCTCGACGACGTCGCTCAGACGGGCCCCGCCCCACGTCGCGACGATCACCGCCCCAGCGAGATCGAAGACGAGATCGAGCATCGTGTCCTCTAGGCCGTACTGGGTCAGGACCGTCGCGCCCAGAACTGTGCCGAGCCCGCCGATGGCGAATTCGACGACCTCCCAGAAGACACCGAACGCGAGGACGAACAGCAGGATGAACGCGAAGGTAAATCTCGGCGGGAGATAGACGTCCGTGCGGTGTTCGTCGATCGCCCGGGCACTCGCATAGCCCGCCGCGGCGACGATCGAGGCCGAGAGCGCGTGGGTGAGGTGATCGTACCACCACAGCGACTGGTAGGGCGTCGCGGGGCTGCCCGGGAACCTCACGGTCCCGAAGACGTGCAGGAATACCGCAGCCGTGATCCAGAGCACGAGTCCGGGGTCCATCGGGATGTCCAGATCGCGTTCGAGCACGGGCGGGAGCTGGGTGACCGCGAGCGTGACCGTGCTATTGACGATGATGCCCGTCCGCCCGCGGACGATCCCGAGGAGCGACATGGCGACTAGCCCGACTTCGAGCGCCCAGGCGAGCTGGCGCTGGCGACCCTCACCGATCCCGAGACGATCGCGAAGCCTCATTCGATCCTCCCGGGCTCCCCGTTGGCTCCCTTCGCGTTTCGATCCGTCTCCCCGCTCCTCGCCGGCTCCATGCCTGTTCCGCGCCGAACGTACCACGCGAAGAGGACGCCGGCGAGCACGCCCGCCGCGGTCGAGGCGACGAACTCCCACATGAGCGCCGCCTCGCTCGCGAGAAAGCCCGTTTCGAGGTAGAGATCGGCGACCCACCGGACGAGTGCCCACAGCCCCGCGGTCGCCATCGTCGTGATCACGACGAACCCGACGGCAAAGCCCCGATTCATCTCGACGGCGGTGAAGACGTGCAGTTCGATCGCGACGATCAACGCGAGCGCCGCGACCGCGAGATAAGCGGCAAATTCCCCGAGTTGGGCGACGAGAAACGCCCGGCCGAGTACCGGCAGCGCCGCGAGGATAAGGACTTCTCAGGGAAGCATCGTCCGTCGGTCCCGGGCGAGCACCGGGGGGCCACAGCGAGAGGGTAGCGACGCTCGCGGCGAACCCACCCCACAGCAAATCCCCTCGCAGGACGCTCCGGACAGCGCCGAGGAGTACGCTCGCGACGAGTACCCAGAAAGCGCGGCGTTCAACCGCTTTTCGGCGAGCAGTCCCCCGATGCCGGCCCGGTTCATACAGTGGTGTGGGCCACGCTCGAATAGAACGTTTGCGGCTCCGAGAGCCGGGTCAACTAACGCCCGACCGGCGTCCGACCGGTTCCCGTCCGGTGTTCGATCGGCGAGCTCAGATCGGGGGGATCGTAGCGGCCGTAGCGACGTACGTCAGCGCGTAGGCTCCCAGCGCGAGCGTGACAGCCGTCAGGCCGGTCAGCGCGACACCGAAGGGATCGCCCGGGGTTGCCCGCCGGCACGCATCCAGTGCCCGCCCGGGAGCGGTGGTGATCGAGCGACCGCCCTGCGTGGTCGCCCGCTCGGAGCGGGGGCTCGAACCGACCGACCGGGCCCACGACCGCAGCTCCGACACCACGCCGAGTGCGATCCCGAGTCCCAGGACGCTCAGGACGAACCGATAGGCCGAATCGAGCGTCGGGGCCGGAAGCGCGAGTACCGCGCCCGCATAGCCCACCCCGAGCACCGCCGGCCAGTCGACGCTAGCCCGGAGCCCGCTATCGGACAGCGACGCGTAGACGAGCGCCGCCGCCCAAAACGTCCCCAGTTCGATCGCGAAGGCCCCGAGCACATGAAGGGTCGGGTCGGAATGAATTGCGATCCGCTCGGCGAGAAGCGTGACGTCAAGGGGATAGAGGAAAGCCGGCGGTTCGCCGGTAAAGAGGTCGCCGAAGGGATGGCTCCAGAGCCCGAACAGGGCGATCAGCGCGATCTCGCGCGCCGTTAGCCCCCAGTGTGTCGCGAGGGTGGCTATCGCCAGGCTCGTGGCTCCGAAAGCGATCATTACTACGGCACCGAGGAGGCCGCTCTCGATGCCGGTGAGAGCGATCGAGCCACCGAGAAGCGAGAGCGCTGTGATAGCTGCGAGCGCCGACGCGACGCTATCGGTAACAGCGCTAATGGTGGTAGCGGCGGTCGTCCCCGGTCGTCGTCGGTCCCGGAGCGCCCACGCCCAACAGCCGACGGCGAGGCTCACGACGCTGCCTAGGAGGAGCGAGTGGGTCACCGCGCGGTGGATGCGATTGCTGCCGCGCCAGAAGCCCGCCACGGGGTCGCCACCGCTCGAAGCCGCTTCGGCCAGGCCGACCGGCGCATAAAGGATGTCGACGTCGGGCGCGAGCGCGAAGGCCCCGGCACAGAGCCCCAGCGCGAGCGCCCGCTCGCGGCCATAGCTCACCAGCGCGGCGACGCCGGCCGCGCCGGCGAGCGCCAATAGCCCGTGGCCGAGGAACACACCTCCTCTCGGGGGTGAGCGGGCTTAAACGCCTCGCGAACGCCGGACGAGATACCTCAGTCCTCGACCGCACCGAAGGAAGGTACGCTTTTGTTCACCGCCTCGGATACGGGAGGCATGGACCGACCCGCAGTCGACGAACTGACGCCACCGAACCGAACGCTCATGGGCCCCGGCCCGAGCGACGTCCACCCGCGCGTGCTTCGCACCCAGACCACGCCGCTGCTCGGCCACCTCGATCCGGCCTTCCTCGAACTGATGGACGAGATTCAAGACCTGCTTCGGTACGTCTACCGGACCGACAACGAGTGGACCTTCGCGATCCCGGGAACCGGGTCGGCGGCGATGGAAGCCGCGCTGGCGAACTGCGTTGCACCTGACGAGACGGTTCTGGTACCCAGTAACGGCTACTTCGGCGGCCGAATGGCCGAGATGGTCCGCCGTCTCGGCGGAACCCCCGTGAAAGTCGAGGCTCCCTGGGGTCAACCACTCGACCCGGAGGACGTCGCCGAGGCGTTCGATAGCCAGGAGATCGATGTCGTCGCGTTCGTCCACGCCGAGACGAGTACTGGTACTCTTCAACCCGACGTCCCGGAACTGACCGACATCGCCCACGATGAGGACGCGCTCGTGATCGCCGATACCGTGACCTCACTGGGGGGTGTCGAGTTTCGGACCGACGAGTGGGGCGTCGACGTCGCCTACTCGGCAAGCCAGAAGTGTTTGTCGGCCCCCCCAGGGATGAGCCCGATCACCGTCTCCGAGCGCGCCCGGGAGCGAATCGAGGCCCGCGAGAGCCCCTCGCGGTCGTGGTACGTCGATCTCTCCCTGTTGGGTGAGTACTGGGGCGAGAAGCGGACCTACCACCACACCGCGCCGATCTCGACGACCTACGCGCTGCGCGAGGCCCTCCGGATGGCGAGCGAGGAGGGTATCGAGGACCGCTGGGAGCGCCACGAACGGGTCGCCGGGGCGCTACGTGAGGGACTCGAAGCGATGGGGCTGTCGTTGGTGAGCGAGAGTTGGCTCCCGAGCCTGAACGCGGTCTACGTACCCGAAGGGGTCGAGGCGAGTGCGGTCACCGACGGGCTGCTCGCCGACCACGATATCGAGGTCGCCGGCGGGCTGGGCGACCTGGCGGGCGATACTCTCCGAATCGGCTGTATGGGTCATTCCGCCCGGCCCGAAAACGTTCTTTCCTTGCTCGCCGCGCTCGGCGACGTACTGGAAGGCTTGAACGGGGACGTCGAGGCCGACGCCGCGCTCGCCGCGGCACGCACCAGCCTATAACTCGCCGTCGTTTCCCTCTCCCCTCTTACCGTCTCCGCACCGTTCGTCCACCCTTCTCGATTCCCTCCCCCGACCGAGACGGACCGTTACTACCCGCTACGGGCGGGTCGCGATCCCGTCGTTCGAGACGGGTCCCTCCTCGGCAATCGAGTCGGCCGCGGGGTGGAGGACGTCGTAGCCGTCCCCACCGTCCTCGACGCTGATGAGCGCCCAGTCGTACTCGGGAGTCCGATCAAGGAGGGCTTCCTTGAGGGCGCTCGCCCGTTCTTCGGGCGCGACGAAACACCGCAAGTCGCCGCTCTCGGGGATGTCCTCGGCGTCCTCGAGCGCAAGTACCTGGACGACGCGCCACTTGCGCTCCGCCCGGAACTCCGGGCCGCTGCCCGAGACCGTGTATCCGAGGTCAGTGAAGATCTCCTCGGCCCGTTCGACCAGACGCGTGGCAACAGCTACCATCCACCACGAAGTAGGCGGTCTTAGCTCATAAACGTTCTCACCCGACGGATCACCGACAGGAACGGTCGGGAGAGGCCGCGATCCGGTCTCTCGTGGGCACTCCGATCCCGATCAATCGAAGTCAGAGAGTCGCGGGATCGTGAGGTCATAGCGTTATAGCGCTGCTGGGCTCACTCGTGGGCAGCGTCCCATTCCTCCGGTTTCTTGACGTTCGCACACCGGTTGCACTTGATTCGGCCCATCGTGTCCATCGCCGTCGCTGTCGACTCACAGTGCGTACAAACATAGCCCCAGCGCGAGTTACCCACCGGGTCGGTGTAGGCAACGAGAAAGGGCGCTTTCGAGCCGCGCTCGGCCGCGGATCGATCGACGTAGACCTGCTCGCCCGTCGACGTCGTTCGCTCGTCCATGGCTCCGGTTGGCTGTCGCCGCTCAAACCGCTTTTCGTCGGACTCGACACCGCGCGGACGGCACCGCCGGGCGAAACCGGGCGACCGATCGGGACGCCGACCGAAGGTCTTTGGCCCGACGACCCCGGAGTCCCGGGAAGTGTCCCGCGTCCTCCACTATTCGGATCTGGAGAACGCCTACGACGACCCCGAGCGGATCGCTCGACTGGCCGGCCTGATCGAGGAGTTGCGTGGGAGCGAGACCCTCCTCGTCGGCACTGGTGACGACCTCGCGCCGGGCGTCTGTTCGCTGAGTACCCGCGGGGGCTGTGCGCTGCCCTTCTTCGAAGCCGTCTCGCCCGACGTCGAGACCTTCGGCAACCACGACTTCGACTACGGACTGGAGCGAACCCGGGAGATCGTCGCGGACTCCCCTCAGCAGTGGATCAGCGCAAACGTCTCCCACGGGAAAGGAGATCTCGGCGAGGATGCGGGCGTGGCTCCGCATACGGTACGTGAGGCCGGCGATGACCGGGTGGGCGTTATCGGGGTAACCGATCCGGCGACGACCGACATGGCTCCCGCCGCGAGCGCGCTCTCGATCACCGATCCCGTAGCGGCGATCGAGGAAGCAGCGCGGAAGCTTCGCCCGCGCGTCGAGTACCTGTGTGTACTCTCACACTGTGGCGCGCTCGACGACGAGATCGCTCGGCGCTGTGCGGTCGATTGCGTGCTCGGCGGGCACGTCCACGACGAGCGGATTTCTACTATCGCCGGCACGGTCTGTACCCGGCCGAACGCCAACGGCCACCGGGTCTGTGAGATCGATCTCCATACGGGCGAGGCAGCCTTCCACGAGACCGCGACGGGACCGATCGACGAGGAACTGAGAGGCGTCTACGAGGACCTGCGCGAGGAAGCGGCGCTCGAGGAGGTAGTCGCGACCGTCGAGGAGCCGATCTCCCGCTCCCGGGAGCTACGGCTGGGGGGCGAGTGTCGGGCAGGGAACTTCGTCGCCGACGCCTACCGGTGGGCCGCCGGCGCGGACTGTGCGCTACACAACGCGGGCGGGATCCGCGACGGCCCACCATTAGGAGGAGCGGTCACGGTGGCCGATCTCGTGAGCCTCGTGCCCTTCGACGAACCCGTCGTCCTCGCCGAGGTGAACGGACGGGAGTTGTGTGCGATCCTCGCCGACGCCTACCGCAGGCCCCACGGCGAAGCGAACTGGTACGCCCATGTGAGCGGCCTTCGGGTCGTTTACGATGGGACGTCCGATACGCTCGTCGAGTGTTCGATCGGCGGCGAACCTCTCGATCCCGGCCGGAGCTACACGCTCGCGACGAACGCGTACCTGCTTTCGACCCATCACGAGTTCCCGACGCTCACCCCCGCTCACCACCACAGGGACCTCGACGTCCAGTGGCAGGTACTCGCCGCCTACGCCCGCGAGCACGGTATTTCCCCACAGGTCGACGGCCGGATGGTTCTCCAGGGCGGGTAAGCGGTCGCGACCCT
>PXRA01000097.1:10390-15883 GCA_003021725.1 Halobacteriales archaeon QH_8_64_26 | reverse complement strand
CTCGCTCACCTCTGGCAACTCATCACGACCGAGGGGGCGACGGTACTGGGCCGCGAGGACACCTACGGTATCGAACCCGGAACACCGGTGGATCTCGTCGTTCACAACGAGCGATCGCCGCAGTGGGCGATCCTCGAGCAGTCCGACCCGCGCTACGTGCTCAAGAAGGGGTGCGTCGTCGCAGCCGATGGAGTGACCGAGTCGATAACCAACTAGGTCAGCCGCCGTGACCGAACGGCTGCTCAGGTGGCCGTTTTCTGTTCCCGACTCGTTCGCAGAAGTCTTGCAAGCAAGATTGAAGTAGAGACAACTGTTTTTGTTTTCCATGGCCGAGGACGCGACGGACCGCACGTCGGGAGGCTCGGAGGGGAGTGATCGCACCGAGGGGGCAAGTTCGGGTCGTTCGGTTTCGAGCGAACGCGAGGACGGCCGATCGACGGGGATTCGGCGGGCACCGGGTGCGACGACCCCTTCGAAGGGAACCAGTGAACTGAACCCGTCCAGTAGGTCATTGCCTGTAGCGCCGGAGACGAGCGCAGCAACCGCTCGCTATGGGGAACGCACTGAGACGGACACTGATAACGAAGAGTGTGGACGGGTTTCACTAGTCGGCGCGGGGCCGGGTCATCCTGATCTGCTCACCAGGCGAGCCTGGAAGCGTCTCACTGAAGCGGACGTCGTGCTGTACGATTCGCTCACGAGCGACGCGGTTCTCGACGAACTCCCCTCGGAAGTCGACGTTATCGACGTCGGCAAACGTCCCCCGAACCGAACCTCCCAGGCCGAGATCGACGAGCTACTGAGCGAACGAGCAAGGCACGGGGAGCGTGTGGTCCGGCTCAAATGCGGTGACCCAGGGGTCTTCGGTCGCGGCGGCGAAGAAGCCGAGCATCTGGCGGCGGAAGGCATCGCCTTCGAGATCGTCCCGGGAGTATCGAGCGTACTCGCCGCGTCGGGTACGAGTGCGATCCCACTCACCCACAGAGAGCACGCATCGAGCATGACAGTTGTTACCGGCCACGAAACCCCGGAAAAAGAAGGAAGCGCGCTAAACTGGAGTGCGCTCGCCGATACGATTACCGCCGGCGGGACGCTGGTGATCCTCATGGGTGTCGCGCGATTGGCCGAGAACGTTCGTGCTCTCCGGGAGTACGGTGTTGGCGCCGAGACGCCAGCAGCGACGGTCCAGAAGGCGACGTGGCACGACCAGCAAACCGTCGTCGCCGACCTGGAGACAATCGTGGAGCGAAACCGGGCGGCCGAGGTCGAGCCACCTGCGATCACGATCGTCGGCGACGTCGTCTCAGTTAGGGACGCGGTCGAGACACACCTCCTTCGCTGAGGGAACTGAACGAGAGAACCCGCCGGTCGAGGACGACCGCCGAGGACACCGGTTCGGAAGGTGCGATCGAGAACACACTACACCAGCTATGCGTTCGCACGCCCGCTTTCTACACCTCCGTTTCGGCCTCGTAGGAGGAGGGCCCCCGCGACCAAAACCTATATGCCACTTCCTCTCATCCTCCAGGTCAAGCCTGATTGGCTTAGATAAATCGCAGTTGAACTGCGGAGGATTCGCTAATGACATCCGAGGCACTCATACTCATCGGCCGAGGCATGACGCACGCACGAAACGCGATCGAGACACATGCGACTCGGCTGGAGCGGAGCGACGCCGTTGAGGAAGTTCACGCCGCGACGTACGAACACGAGCCGATCCGCGAACTCCGCGAGCAGGTAGCGGCGATCGACGCCGACCGGGTGTACGCGATGCCCGCATTCGTCTCACACACCCACGATACGATCGAGGAGTTGCCCCGGGCGCTGGCCGCCGTTCCCGGCGAGGTTCAGTACTGCGAACCGCTCGGAGGTAGCTCCGCGGTTACCGACGTTCTCATCGACCGGGCGACGGCACTGGTTCCGGCTGCCGAGGACGCCTCGCTCGTACTCGTCGGGTTCGGCAGCGGCTCGACACCCTATCAGCGCCGGACCGCCGAGTACCACGCCGCACGAATCGAAGCGCACACGGCGTACGGGGAGGTTCGAACCTGCTACCTGCTCCAGAATCCCGCGGTCGAGTGTGTCCGATACAACGTCTCGAACGATCGTGCGGTCGCAGTACCGCTGTTTTTCGCTCGAAGCGAGGCGACCGAGAAGCGGATTCCCGCGAAACTCGAACTCGATCGCGGCGGCCTCGCGTACGCCGACCCGCTCGGCGACCATCCCCGGATCACGGACGCGATCCGCGCCGAAATCGAGAAACGACGCGTACTCGCGTCCGGCGGTGGGTCCCCCCGATCGTTCGAGGCACGGTTGACACAGCAAGCGCGACCGGTTGCAACCGATGGGGAAGGGATGAACAGTCAGTGATAACCATCCGTTCGCCTTCTGTCCAGCGGGTCCCTACGACGGTCGCTTCGCCCGGACGACGAGCACCGAGAGATCCGAGAAGGGTGTCGCTTCCCTTCCCCTCCCGCCGGCGTGGGAGGCGAGATCACCGAGTGTCGTTCGCGTGACGTTCTCTTCGTCGTGGGTCAGTTCCTCGAAGACGAGTGCCTCGAGGGACTCGCTCGTGCCAGCGTCGAGGAGATCCGCGGCGATGTCGCCGGGCATCCAGTCGTACGGCCGGGGCAAGACGAGCAGGTGGCGCTCGCCGACGACCGCGCGCAACCGGTCGAGATCCGATTCGATAGCGCCGCTTTTGTGCAGCGTAACGAACGAGCTATCCTCCATTGGCGTCCGAGCACGGCTCGCGGCGATCTGTAGCGAGGAGATCCCCGGCACGATTCGTACGGGAGCACCGACCGCCCGCTGGACCTTGCCGAGGAACTGGTAGCCCGAGAAGTTCGGATCACCCATCAGGACGGCCGCTCCACGCTCCCCGCTCGCGACCCGGTCGGCGAAGGTTTCGAGCGTCTGGCTCTCCTCGCGATACCCACAGGTCAGCAGGTCGGTATCGGATCGTTCGGCTGTCTCGCGAATCGACTCGACGACCGTCTCGAAGCCGACGAGGACCTCGGACTCGCGGATCGCCCGCCCGCCCCACGGCGTCAGGTACTCGGGGTTTCCCGGCCCGATCCCGACCGCGTGGACTGGAGTCGGCGGGGATCCGGGGTCGGAACTCGATCGCGATTCCGCCATCAGTTCGGATTCCGGCACGCTCGCCGCGAACGCCGTCGGATCGGGGCCGCTATCGAGGTCGTAGGCGTCACTCATCGGCGGTCTCCGACGAATTCCCTAAGGCGACTTCGCCGTCCCGAACGTCGCTCGCGACGTGGACGAGTTCGTTCATCAGGCCGGCGGCGAGCCCGCTGCCGCCACGGCGGCCGACGTTCGTGATCGCGGGCACGCCGTGCTCGCGCGCGACCTCCCGAACCCGCTTCCGGCTTTCTGCGGCCTTTACGAACCCGACCGGCGTCGCGACGACTACTGCCGGTCGCGTCCCGTCCTCGATACAATCGGCGAGCGCGAGCGCCGCGGTCGGGGCGTTCCCGACGACGGCGATCGCCCCCTCGTAGACGTCTTGTCTGTCCAATTCGAGGACCGACGCGGCCGTTCGGGTCATGCCCATCCGCTCCGCTAACTCGGCCCCTTCGCCGATCGCCTTCCGGACCGAACAGTCGTGGCCGCGGCCCGTGATCCCGGCTTTGACCATCGCGATGTCCGTGATGATCGGCCGCTCGTTGAGCACTGCCCGCGCGCCGGCTCGGATAGGCGCGCTCTCCGCGTTCTCTTCACCCGCTCGATCGTCCCCGTCGAAGCGCAGCAGGTGCTGGAACTCGGGATCGCCGGTCGCATGCACCGCTTTCCCTCTGAGCCGGTCGGCGAGCGTCTCGTCGGGCACGAGTTCGCGCACGCGATCCATACTCGTCTCGGCGATTTCCATCGCGTCGGCAGTGGTCGCGCCGAGGTCGGCGTACGCTTCGGTATCCGAATCGTCGGCGCTCGCACCGGGGTCGCCCTCCTCGCTGCTCGCGTCAGTCCCCATTGCTCACCTCCGGAGCGTCCACGCGCTCGCCGTCGTCCGTACGGGCTCGCCCGCCCTCCGTCTCGAACGCGGGATCGAAGAGCTCGATCGCCGTCTCGATCGCCCGATCGTCCACGGTGGCACCCCGAAGGCTCGCGATCGGCACCGCGAGCAGTCGCTCGACGATGGCGTCGGCCAGTGCCTCGATCGCGCGCCGCTCGTCCGCGGAGTCCTCGGTTGCGCCGAGTTCCCGGAGGAGTTGCTCGGTCTCGTGTCGTTTGATCCGCTCGCCCTCCTCGCGAATGGCGGCGATGGCGGCCTCGGAGGGATCCGAATCGCCGGGATCCGAGCCGCTGTCGAGTTCCGGTCGAGACTCGCTCGCCGTCCTATCGAAGAAGATCTCAGTCGTCATCGCTCGACACCTCCGGCGTCGCCGCGCTGCCGGCACGCGCTTCTAGGTCACCATCGACCCGGAGATTGAGGTCCCGCAGGCGATCGGCGGTCGCATCGTCGGTGTCCCAGAGACCCCGCTCGATCGCCTGCAAAAGGGTGTCGGTAATCGAATCGAGTGCCCAAGGGTTCACCTCGCGCATCCACTCCTGGCGATCCTCGTCGAACGCGTACTTCTCCGCGACCTCGGCCCAGAGGGTATCGCTCACGATCCCGGTGGTTGCGTCCCAGCCGAGCGCGACATCCACGGTCTGGGAGAGGTCACCTGCACCCTTGTAGCCGTGGTCTTCCATCGAGTCGAGCCACTCCGGGTTCAACACCCGGGCGCGCATCGCTTTCCGGACCTTCTCCTCGTTGGTGTAGACACCGACGTTGTCGGGATTACTCGAATCGCCGACGTAGGAGGCCGGTTCTTCACCGGCGATTTCGGCAACGGCGGTGATGAAGCCGCCGTGGAAGGCGTACCAATCGGAAGAATCGAACTCGTCCTGTTCCATCGTGTCCTCGATCTTGACCGTGGCCTCGACGTTCCCGAGCCGGCGCTTGAAGGCCGCGTGGGCTTCCGACGTCCTCCCGCGGGAGCCGAGCGCGTAGCCGCCCCACTGGACGTAGACCTCCGCGAGATCGGCCTTCGACTCCCAGTTGCCCTCGTCGACGGCCTTGTTCGTGCCCGCACCGTAGCCACCCGGCCGGGTGGTGAAGACGCGATGGCTCGCCGCCTCACGGGCGTCCTCGCTATCCAGTCCCTCGGCTTCGAGTTCCTGAGATTCTTCCTCGACGTGTTTCTTGACGTAGTTCTGTTCGTGGGATTCATCGAGGTCGACCACGGTTTCGACGGCGTCGTGGACGACGCTCGCAGCCTGTGGGAAGGCGTCGCGAAAGAGCCCCGAGACCCGGGTCGTCACGTCGATGCGCGGGCGACCGAGTTCGTCGAGGCCGATTGGTTCGACGTCTTCGACCCGGCCGGCGTCGCTCCACTGGGGTGTAACGCCCATCAGCGCGAGCACCTGAGCGATCGTCTCCCCGCGGGTCCGGACAGTCGGGGTACCCCAGGCGACGACGCCGATCTCCTCGGG
>PXRA01000097.1:0-10269 GCA_003021725.1 Halobacteriales archaeon QH_8_64_26 | reverse complement strand
TCCTCGTGTGCGCCGGGGGCGGCTTTCGCGTCGCCGAGTGGCTCGATGTCGACGACGAGCAGGTTCATGTTCGTCTCATTTTCCGCGTCGGCAGCGGTCTCGCTCTCGTTTGCGGGTAGCTCGAAACCGTGTTCGGCGAGCGTCCCCACGAGATCGCGACTCCGTTCGGAGACCACGTCAGCGGCCCCCGAGTAGGTCATTCCCAACGCTTCGTCGTAGGTGCCCGGTTCGTTGAGCATCGCCTCGTAATCGATCCCCAGTACGCCCGCGACGCTCTCCCGGAGGCTCGGCGCGCCGGGATTTTCCAGTCGCGTGAGCGCGATGAGATACTCGATCAGCCGTTCCCCTTCGGGGGGTTCGCCCATCGTATGTAGCCCCAGCCGGATCTGGGTGCTTTTGACGTCCGTGAGGTATTCATGGACGCGCTCGACCAGTTCGTCGATATCGATATCGTCCCCTTCGACCGCGCCCTCAGCGAGAGTGGTACCAGCCTCCTCGGGGCCACGAACGTCCGCGCGCTCTGAAATCTCCCCGGCGATGTCGAGTTCGACCGCCAGATCCAGCTCGTCCACTGTCTCGCACAGGAGCGCTTCGAGATGCTCGCCGTTATCGGCGCGGGCATCCTTCATCCCGGCTTCGCGATAGCGGTCGGCCAGCTCTTCGAGTTCCTGAAGCTCGTCGTAGATCCCGGCTTCGGCCATCGCGGGGGTGAGGTAATCGACGATCGCGGCGTTCGACCGGCGTTTGGCCTGGGTCCCCTCGCCCGGGTTGTTGACGATGTAGGGGTAGACGTTCGGCAAGTCGTCGATCAGCTGGTCGGGTGCGCTCTCGCCGTTCAACCCGACCGTCTTGCCCGGCAACCACTCCAGAGAACCGTGCGTTCCGAAGTGGACTACGGCGTCCGCGGCGAACTCCTCGCGCAACCATGTATAGAAGGCGTAGTAGTCGTGGGGCGGCTGAAGATCCGAGTCGTGATAGACCTTTGCGGGGTCCATCCCGAACCCGCGGGGCGGCTGCACCGTAACGAGGACGTTGCCGTACTCGATCCCCGGGATCGCAAAGGGCCGTTCTGGAGGAGGGCCCCACTCCTCGACGACGTTTTCCCGGAACCGGTCGTCGGCTTCGTCCCACCAGGTATTGTACTGGGCCGGTGAGACCACGTCGACGCTCTGCTCGCGAACGTCTTCGGGCGCGACCCAGCGGTCGTCGAGAGTGAGCTGGGCGGTTAGCCCGTCGATAAGCGTCTGACCGTCCGCCGGTGAGTGCCCTCCCAGATCATAGCCTCGATTCCCCAACTCTTCAAGTAGGTTGACGGTGCTTTCGGGCGAGTCGAGCCCGAAGGCCGTCCCGATACCGTCGTCACTCGGCGGGTAGTTGTGCAGGACGATCGCGACGTTCTTCTCGGCGTTCGGCGTATGTCTCAACTGCGCCCAATTGACTGCGAGGCGCGCAGCGTGATCGACCCGATCGTCGATCGGGAAGTGCCCTTTCGGCGCGCTGCCGATCCCCGCTTCGTCGTCGGTACGTTCCTTGCCGCTAATGGGATGGGTGATGACGTTCCCGTCGAACTCCGGCAGGGCGACCGAGAGCGCGAGTTCGAAGCCCATCACGCCCGTCTCGCTCTTCTCGTACCTGGAGCGCGAGCGCATCGTCGTTACCGTCTGGATCACCGGCACGCCGAGGCGATCGAGAAAGACGTCCTCCGCCGAACTCCCCTCGTCGCTGGCGGCCCGCCCGCGCTCGTCCATCGACAGCGAGAACATGAACGAGGAGAGCACGCAGTCGACGACCGGCTTCCCGCGCTCGTCGAGCAGCCATTCCTCACACACTTTCTCTGCGTCCCACTGGCCCTCCTCGTCGGTCGCGGGGTTACAGAAGATCGGCAGGGCGTTCGCGCCCTGGGCTTCTATTTCCCGGACCTGGGCGTCGACGTAACGGGTGTTCTCGTGGGTCCAGTGGGACTCGTAGAACCAGATGCCTACGGTGGGTTGTGCCGGATCGAAGGCCGCTACCACTTCCTCGTAGGACGCGCCCGGATGATCGGGGTGATAGACCCCTTCGGTCGGCAGGGCAACCGGGTCGTCGTACGCCCGATTCACGGGGGCGTGCTCGTCGAGTACGTATCGCAGGCAGTTCGCGACATTGGTACTTCCGCCGCGCTCTAAGTACTCGTAGACCGTCTCGCGCTCGGGTGCTGGGACGCTCGTGTCCTCGATCGCGTAGGCGTCGCCGGTCGATTTGACGACCAGCGGGACATCCGCTTCCTCCAGGCGAGAAACGGCGTGCTCGTAGCCGGGCATCGACTCCTCGGCCCCGTGGAGCCAGAAAATCGCCGCCGTCGCTTCCTCTGGGCTCTCCAGTTCATCGAGGAAAGCGTCGACATCGTCCTGCCCATCGAGGTCGCTCTCCGAGCGGACGACCAACTCGGCGTCGACCTCGCTTGCGGCCCGCTGGAGTGCTCCCAGTTCGTTCTCGGTCGCGGTGTACAGACCGATCGTCGGTGGCTGTGGCATAACGTTGTTAAACCTCCGTTTCGCTAAGACAAGTGTGTTTGAGAACAGCGAAGGTAAAACTGTTTCGCCGGCTCGGGAGGGTAGTAGGGAGTTCGAGAGGATCGTCGGGCAGGCCGACCTGAAGGAATCGTTACTACTCATCGCGGCGAACGACGCGTTGGACGGCTTGTTGATACGCGGGGAGAAGGGAACGGCAAAATCCACGGCGGTGCGGGCACTCGCCGACTTGCTTCCGACCCAGCGGACAATCGAGGACTGTCCCTACGGCTGTCCGCCGGACACACCCGAACAGTGTGAGCGCTGTCGCGAGCGAACTGACTCACCGACCGCCGACCCGCCGATCGCCGAGCGGTTGGTCCCGCTCGTGACACTGCCCCTCGGAGCGACCCGCGAGCAGGTAATCGGAACGCTCTCGGTTGCCGACGCGCTCGACGGCGAGTACGAGTTCGATCCCGGGCTGCTCGCGCGTGCCAATCGCGGGATTCTCTACGTTGACGAGATAAATCTGCTCGACGACCACCTCGTCGACGTGTTGCTCGACGCGGCCGCGAGCGGCGTGAACACGGTCGAACGCGACGGGATCAGTGTCACTCACCCCGCCGAATTCACGCTCGTCGGGACGATGAATCCGGAGGAGGGCGACCTCCGGCCCCAACTTCGCGATCGCTTCGCGCTGGCGACGACGGTTACGGGGTGTGAGGACATCGACCAGCGCGTCGCGATCGTCGAGCGGGCACTCGGAGAGGGGACCGTTGGCGGCACTACCACCGGCAGCGACGGCGAAGGTGGTCAAATGGGTGACGCCGCGGCCAACGGTGGCTACGCGGGGAGGGAGGGAGCGTCCGGACCGGCTACTCGCCTGCGCCGGGCGCGCGAACTGCTCGACGACGTGACCCTTTCGACCGAGGATCTCGCGTCGATCGCCGAGTGCTTCCGCGACGCCGGTGTCGAGGGTCACCGCGGGGACATCGCGACGGCCCGGGCCAGCAGGACTCTCGCGGCGCTTGACGGCCGCCGAGAGGTGAACGGGGGCGACCTCCGGCGGGGAGCGGAACTCGCGCTCGTTCACCGCCTTCGGTCGCGTCCCTTCGAGGACGCCCCCGACCCGAGCGAGGTCCTCGACGAGCATTTCGAGGACGACGAAGAGGCAAGAGAGCCCTCGGAGGAGGGCGATGACGGGGAGGAGGGCACCGAAAAACGGGAGAACGGGCGAAACGGTGATGGAGCCGACGAGGAACGCGGCCAGGGCGACGCCGATGGCGAGCGGACCGACGGGCCAAGCGGGCCGGACGATGGGGACGGTGAGAACGACCGCGGCGCGACCGGAGCAGCCGACGCGCCCGGCAAGAACGACGCCGACGACGAGGACTCGAAGCGAGGGTCGGCTCCTGCCTCGGACGGGGACGCTTCGGGGACTGGCTGCGGGGCGGCCGAACCCAGCGAAGCCGGCGATAGCGACGGAGAGGACGAGGGAAACCCTAGAGACGGTGCGGGCGAGCCCGAAGAGGACGGGAGTGGAGAGGACGGTGAGGAAGCCGAACCGGCCGACCGAACGCCGCTCGTTCCCGGACAGACACCCGCCAGCGTCGGCGAGGCGCGCACGCCCGATCTCCCGGCTCCCGACGCCGCCGAGAACGGCCGGAGCGAAGGAGTCGGCGAGGGCACTCGATCGCGCGCAAAGCCGAGCGTCGACAGCGAGGGCCCCCGCCTACGAACCCGGCGGGCCGAGTCGACGACCGCGACCGATTCCATCGACGCCGCGGCTTCGATCCGGGCTGCGGGCTCCCGCGGTGCCTCGCGAATCGAATCGCGGGACTTGCGCCAGTCGGTTCGCCAGGGCGAGGCGAGCGCGTTGGTTCTCTTCGTCGTCGACGCGAGCGCGTCGATGCGCCCCGCGATGCGGGCAGCCAAGGGCACAGTGCTGGAACTTCTCGATGACGCCTACCAGGAGCGCGACGAGGTCGGCTTCGTGGCCTTCGCCGGCGAGAGTGCGGAGGTCCTCCTCCCGCCGACCGACAGCGTCACGCTCGCGGCCCGTCACCTCAAAGAACTCCCGACCGGCGACCGGACGCCCCTGCCAGCCGGGCTCCGTTCGGCGAGCGAGGTGCTCGAACGGGCCGCCCCGGCCGCGAGCGTCGTCGTCCTGGTAACCGATGGCCGAGCGAACGTCGCCGAAGGGAGCCCGGTCGAACGGACCCGCAGGGCCGCGAGGCGCGTGGGCGAACTCGCGAGCCGGGTGGTGGTCGTTGACGCGGGCGAGAACGACCGAACCGGGCTCGTCGGTCCCATCGCGGAGGAAACGAAGGGACAGCGCATCGACCTCGCGGCCCTCTCGGCCGATCGTATCGAGGCGACGACCGGGGTAGCTCGTAAAAACGAGCTTTAGTTCAGCCGGAAGTTTTACAATCTTGTTTGTCATAGCACAATCCGAGTTTACGATGACGGCTACTGACGACAGCGTTCACGATCGACTCGCCGACGCTCGGATCGCACTCACGCCGGCCCAGGTGGCGGTAGCAATAACGCTGCTGGCCGCACTCGGGTTCGTGCTCCTGTTTGCCCAGGCACCAATGCTGCACGATTCGATGCACAACTTCCGGCACGCGGCGGGGATCGTCTGTCACTGATCGCCTCTCTCACTACTCGCATTCGATGCTCACGAGACATCTCAGGCGCGGTCTGCAGGCGGGGGCGGCTGGCGGACTCGCCTTCGGCCTGTTCGTCGCGCTGCTGGGCAATCCCCTTCTCAGGTACGTCGAGACCGTCGAGTCGTTCGAAGGGGGCCACAGCCACGCGCACGCTCACGGCGGAAGCGCGGTCGGTCCCGAGACAGTCGGGTCGATCGCGAGCGTCGCGGGCGGAGTCGTCTTCGGCGTCTTGCTCGGGACGGTCGCCTTCGGCGCGCTCTATTACCTCCTCGAGCCGGCGATCCCGGGGGCGAACGGAACGAGGAGCTACCTGCTCGGGGCGAGTGGTTTCCTCACCGTCTCGGGCGCACCGTGGCTTCTCTTCCCCCCTCAACCGCCAGGCGTCGAGGCGGTGCTCGCGACCGATGTCCGGGTCCGCTGGTACCTGGGCATGGCGCTGGCGGGCGCGCTCGCCTGTGGGCTAGCAGGGCTGGCCTACACCCGACTCCGAGCGCGGCGCGGCCGGCTCCCGGCCGTTTTCGGTGCGGCCCTTCCGTTCTGCGTGCTGCCGATCCTCGCCGCTCTCGGACCGGCGGCCCCGATTTCGAGCTCGGTGCCCGCCGCGCTGGCGTACGTGTTTCGGATGGTGACGGTCGTGGGCCAGGTCGGGCTGTGGTTCGTGCTCGCGAGCACTCACGCCTGGCTCCTCCGGCGAGATCGGATCGGCGAACCCGAGAGCACTGACGCCGATAGCACCGACCGAACGACGTTCGCCGACACCTACCGGGTGCTCGACCGATGAACCACCGCACGGCCGATATGCGCGAGCAGGGCGTCTCCGATCACGTGCTCGTCTGTACGAACACGCGCAGCTCAGAGTACCCCTGCTGTGCGGAGGCGAACGGCCAAGAGGTTTTAGAGGGGGTCAAAGACTGGCTGCGTGAGCGCGAGGTCTACTGGTCGAACGTTCGTGTGGCGGAAACGAGCTGTCTCGGTCTCTGTAGCGCCGAGGGCACAGCGGTCGCGATCCATCCCCGCGATCGCTGGTACTCGGACGTCCGCCCTGGAACGGTCCCCGAGCTGCTTCGGGAGGAATTCGGTCCCCATGGAACGCGACTCGGTCTCGGCCCCGAACCGGTCAAAGACGATCGACCGGAAACGTAGCGATGTGGACGTCCTGATCGTGCCACAGGAGACATCGAGACGAATCTCGTCGAGACGCGAGAACCGGTCGCCGATCGCTAATCGAGTAAGCCCACTGTGCGTATTGCGCCTATATCTGATCTGCTGAGGCGTAGAAGAGGTCGATAGCGTAGTTTCGGGCGTCGGAAGTCCAGGCGATGAGAGGTCGGGACTGGTCGACCGATCGGCACGGACCGTAGCGCGTCGCTGGGGGTGGTCGAGGCATCGAAGCCGGGCTTCGGGACGGGTGATGCCCTCAGATCGGGCCGACGTGTAGTCGATAGCTGCCCCGCCGAGTCCCCTCGTCGTGGTAGGTGACTGGTTCTTCGATCGCGGCGACCGTTCCGTTTGCCAGCGCCGCAGCAGTAAGGATCCCTTCAGTGCTACACTCGTCCCGACGACCTCCCTCGATAGCGAAGACGTCTAATCCATGGGTCGTGGGATCGCGCGTCCGGAAGTTCTGTGCGCGCGGAACGGCAAGGCGGTTGCTATCGGTCCCCAGGTCGGTGACGAACCCGCCGACGCGTTCGCTCCACCGACGGTCGCCATCGAGCGAGTACCCGAAGGCGGTGTGTTCGTCGGGATGGCGCGATTCGGTCTCGCGACCCTCGACCGGGTACGTGTTGCCCGTGAGGAAGACAGCGCCGTCCCCGTTCGTGTGACAGTGGTTCGGATAGGCGTACAGGGTCTCCTCGCCGATCGTTCGCTCGGTCGCCAAGTCGGTTCGCCAGGTCGGTTCACAGTCCCTATCGAGACGGTAAGCACGGTAGTCGGCGTGACTCGTACAGACGAGACCGTTCTCGAGTAGTGAGACGTCACCGATACGCCGATCGCCGGCGGCCGCGGTCCGGGTACTCGGGTCCCACGACGTTACCTCCTCACCCGTCTCGGCATCGAGCACGACCAGTCCCTGTTGGTGGTCGCCGGGACAGCGGTTGAACGCGACCGCAACTCGCTCCCCACGAGCATCGAGGGCGATCGGCGAGGCGTCCGTCCCGTAGGTCCAGGCGACGGCACCGTCGCTCTCGAAAGCATAAACACTGCTCTCGAACGAACGGGTGCTGCCACCCTCACTACCATCGTCGCTACTGTTGCTACCGCTGCGCTCGTATCGGCGTGCAGCGGCGTAAAGCCGGCCGCCCTCGCTCGCGAGCGACACGACAAAGGGCAGGAAGAATCGCGTCCCGCTCTGCGGTGTGCCTACGTCCTCGACTGTACGGTAGCACCACCGGATTTCGCCGGTCGCTGTATCGTGGGCACGGATTTCGCCCGCCGGACTGCGCTCCCCGATGGCAACGCCGCCGGCGAACGGTTCCACCGAGACGATGGTCGTTTCGCCGTCCGTGTTTTCCCTCCCGCCTCCGTTCTCGTCTCTTCTCCCCTCAGTTCTCTCGACCCGCCAGCGCTCGTCGAGGGAGGCCCGATCGTGTGCGAGGACCACCCCGTTCGCCGTTCCTGTGATGATCGCATCATCAGTCAGCGTAACGGTCGATCGCCGGCCCGAGTGCCGCGAACCTGCTGGGGCGATGTCACCGAGATCGATCGTCCGTTGTTCTGTCGTTCGATCTGCCAGCCGCTCACTCATCGACGGGGAAGGTCTCGTGGAGGACGTCGTGGGCGTCGCCCAACCCTCCGAGGACGTCCTCGCCCTGGTCGGTGAGCCGGGACACGGCGCGTTCGGCATCCCGGACCGCGACCAGTCGCCCGCGCAGGTAGTCGTACTCCGGATCGTCGCTCGGGGTCCGTGCGATCTCCTCTTCGAGGTCGACGAGCGCGGCGTCGAGGTGACGTTCGACCGCCGAGAACGTCTCGGCCTCGGCGAGGGCCTCGATCGGTCCCTCCAGGTGACCTTCCAGTTCGCTCTCGGCGTGCTCGCGCGCGCTGCGGTCGACGGTACCGAGGACGTTCATCAATCCGAGTCGTAGTGCTTCGAGTTCGTAACAGCTCATGGGTTCGTGGTCTTCGTGGTGGTGGGGTCGTGAGTTCGTTCCTCAGAGCGTCTCCTCGACGAGATCGCTCACGATGCGCTCGCGATCGAGATGGGAGGAAACGATTCGCTCCGCGTCGTCGCTTCCGACGCCGCCATACCAGACGCCGTCGGGGTAGACCGCGACCATCGGGCCGTCGCCACACTGCCCGAGACAGGACGAGCGAGTGATCCGGGCGTCGCAGTTCGACGAATCCCGGACTTCCTGGCGCAGGCGTTCGAGCACGGCGGGCGCGCCGTCCGCGGCACAGGTCTGGTTCGTACAGACCGCGACGTGATCCGCCGGCGCGTCGTGGGCGTGGGGGTCGTCGTCGACGTTCTCGCGGTCGGCATGGCTCTCCTGGTGGGTGAGCGCCCGGAGCATCGCTCGTGCGCCCCCGGCGTCCTCCTCGTAGCCCTCAAGCTCGACCTTGTACTTACAGGTATCACAGGACATCGCCACGCTGCCGGTGCGGCCTTCCTGCCAGCGATCGCCGAGCACGTCGAGCAGGCGCGAGTCGGTACCCAGCGGATCGCCTGCGGCCGCCTCGACGTAGGGGTACTCCGCGTCGAACTCGCGGGTTCGATCCCGAATTCGCTGGGTGAGTACGCCGTCGCCGAGCATGTAGGGCAGCACGACGACGCCGTCCGGTCGGTCTTTGGCGAGCGTGTGTAAGGTGTCCTCGAGCCGGGGTTCGGTAACGCCGATGAAGGAAGCTTCGACCCGGTCGAAGGCCCGGCCCTCGTAGAGCAGGCGGGCGAGCTTGTGGACGTCCGCGTTCGAATCCGGATCGCTCGACCCTCGCGAACAGAGCACGCAGGCGAGGTCGTTTTCAGCGCGACCGAGTCCCAAGTCCGCTTCGACCGTCCGCGCCCGATCGTCGAGCAGATCGAGGATCGCGGGATGTACCCCGAGGTGTGCGCCATTACGGATGGCCGTTCCCTCGTGGGCCGCGCGCGCCCGCTCGATCGCGAGGGGGACGTCGTTTTTGACGTGGCTCGCGGCGAACAGCGAGAGCTGGACGACCGTGATCTGCGAGACGGTGGGAGCGAGGCCGGCGATCGCGTCGGTGATCGACGGCGCAGCGAGTTCGAGGAAAGCGGCGTCGACCGGTATCCCGAGCCGGTCTTCCAGCCGGGCGGCAAGGGTCCGGACCTGCTCGTTCGATCGCTCGCGCCGGGAGCCGTGACCGACTAACAGGACGGCTTCGTCGTCGAGCGAGGCGGGCGTCGGCCGGGCGCTCGCGTCCGCCTTCGCGCTTCCGCCCGTACTCATCGCTTCATCGCTCCCCCGAGAGCGTTCCGACCTTGCCGCCGGTCGCGCGCTCGACGCTCCGACGGAGTTTCGTTCGCCGAGCCTCGCTGTAGAGGCCCGACCGCTCGCTACCGGCATACGCCCACTCGGCGAAGCCAGTAGTGTCGGCTCCCTCAGCGAGCCCGAAGTAGTACCCTCCCGAGGAGGTTGCAGCGAGCTCGTCGGTCGGGACCTGCGGGCCGGCCGCGGCGAGCAACGAACGAATCGTCTCCAGCAGGCGCTCGTCACTGTGCACGAACGATATCCCCACCGACTCCGCGGACTCCCGGAAGCAGACGGTCCCACAGGCTTCGAGCAGGCCCCGGATCAACTGCGGGCGATACTCGGCGAACGCGTCGAAGCGGTAGCCTCCGGCCCCCTCCTCCACGGGGAGGCCCAACGCTGCGCTCGCCCGCTCGGCCGTCGGGCCGAAGACCTGCAACTCAAATTCGTCCTCGTAGCGGACGATCGAGGCGTCGTGGGCGGACTCGCGGGCGGCGACGCGGTGGTCGGCTTCGTCGGTGCCGGCGACCGCGGCGAGTGCCTTGGCCGCCCGTTCGTCGCCCGCGCGCACGGTGATCGTCTCCCGGGTTAGCTCGCCGTCGCCCGCGACTCGGCCCCAGAAGTACGCCGTCTCGGGTGCTGCTTCGAGCAGATCGGGGACGGGCTCGGGCGTCGTGCTCTCCG
>PXRA01000096.1 GCA_003021725.1 Halobacteriales archaeon QH_8_64_26 | reverse complement strand
CTCGACGCCCGTCTTACCGGTCTCGAAGTCGATCTCGACCCCACCCATCGAGTAGTGGGCCGTCGGCGCTACCTCGACCGATTCGGCGGCCAGATCGACCCCGAGGTCCGCGAAGCGTGCGTACATGCTCGGCAGGCGCTCCTCGATGAACGACCGATCGCGGTGGGAGATATCGAGGTAGACCCCGCCGTTCTCGGTTCCACGGCCCTCGGCGATCTCCCGAGCGATCGCCCGGGCGACGACGTCCCTGGCGTCGAGTTCCATCTGTTCGGGCGAGTACCGCTCCATGAACCGCTCGCCCTCCGCGTTGTAGAGCCGACCACCCTCACCGCGGACCGCTTCGGTGACCAAGCGACCCTCCCACCGCTCGCCGTAGCGCTCGCCGACCATGCCGGTCGGGTGGAACTGGACGAACTCCGCGTCCATCAGCCGAGCGCCGGCGTCGTAGGCGAGCGCCGGGCCATCGCCGTTGTTCTCCTCGTCGCGCGAGGAGTGACGATCGTAGATAGCCGAGTAGCCCCCGGCCGCGAGCACGACGGCCCCTGCCCGGAAGCAGTAATAGTAGCCCTCATCCATGTCGTACCCGAGTGCGCCATAGACCCGCTCGCCGTCGGAGAGCAGCTTCGTGATCTGGACGTTCTCGCGGTAGGGGACCTCCAGTTCCTGGGCCTTCCCGATCAGGGTCTCTAGAATGGCCTCGCCGGTCCGATCGCCGACGAAACAGGTTCGACGAAAGGACTGAGCGCCGAAATAGCGCTGCTCGACCGCCCCCTCCTCGGTCGCGTTGAAGGGCGTCCCCCAGTCTTCGAGCTCGCGGATCCGATCGGGCATCACATCGGTAACGGTCTCGACGCCCGCCGGATCGTTGAGGAAGTGGCCCTCGTTCAGAGTGTCGGCGGCGTGGATCGCCGGCGAGTCCTCGGAGTCGCGACTGCCAAGCGCGGCGTTGATGCCGCCGGCCGCCCAGGTGGTGTGTGCGTCCCCGTGGCCTCGCTTGCCGATCACGAGGGGTTCGAGGCCGCCTTCGGCGAGGGCGATCGCCGTTCGGGCACCGGCTGCCCCAGCACCGATCACGAGCACCGGCGTCTCGACGACCTCGTAGTCGGTGTCGCCATCGTCGTCGTCAACGGCCTGCTCGTCGCCTCCAATAGATCGGTTACTTGTCATAGTTTCGCTACAGTCGTATATAGGCGACTCGTCCTCTTGAGGGTGTCGCAGTTGCCTTCTAAGGGTACGCTACGTTCCAAACGCCGTTCGGGACTCAGCGATACCATCATATGAGTGATACTCTAAAACGGCCGCGATCGTGGATACACGAGGCCCTATCGGAAACTCAGCGAGGGGTAAACTAGAGGGAACTCGAAGCAGGGAGCGTCGCTGTGGGTTACGAACAAGCGCGATTCGCTCGACGGGGACACCGATCGGGGAGCCGGGCGGTCGCCCTCGCGCTCGATTCCCTCGATCAGTCGTCCGAGGCGGCGGCTGCAGGCTCGGTTTCAGTAGTTCGGGCTAACGAGTCGAGGTAGCTATCGGCGTCCATCGCGGCCTGACAGCCCATCCCACCGGCGGTGATCGCCTGCTGGTAGTGGAAATCGACCACGTCACCGGCCGCGAAGATTCCCGGGACCCCAGTCCTGGTCCGCCCGCCGCCCCGGCCACCCTCGGTCTCGACGTAGCCGGCGTCGTCGGTCTCGATTCCTGTACCTTCGAAGTAGTTCGTATTCGGCGTGTGGCCGATCGCGAGAAATACCCCATCGATGTCGAAGTCGAATTCCTCAGTACTCGGGTCGTCCCGTTTGTCCGTCGGGTGACCCTCGGGGTGATAGAGGAGGCGAACGCCATCGATACCGCCCTCGGGGGTACCCTCGATTGCGGCGAGTTCGGTGTTGCGCATGAGTTCGACCTCGCCAGCTTCGACTTTCCGCTCGATTTCGTCGATCCAGTACGCTTCCGCACGGAACTCCTCGCGGCGGTGGGCGATATGCACTGTCGAGGCGAACTTCGTGAGGAAGTGGGCTTCCTCCATCGCGGCGTCGCCCCCGCCGACGACGAGCAGTTCCTGATCGCGGAAGAAAGCGCCGTCACAGGTCGCACACGTCGAGACCCCATAGCCCATCAGATCGTCCTCGCCGGGGACGTTGAGCGTGCGGGCGCTCGCGCCGCTGGCGGCGATAAACGCGTCCGCGAGGACCGCCTCGCCGGCGGCGAACTCGATGCGGTGAGGGTCGCTCTCCTCCTCGCCCGGAACGACGCTTTCGACGACGCTATGTCTGGTCTCCGCGCCGAAGTTCTCGGCCTGGGTTTCCATCCGCTCGATCAGGTCCGGCCCCGAGATGCCCTCGGGAAAGCCCGGGTAGTTCGCCACGTCGGTCGTGAGCGTGAGCTGGCCGCCCGGTTCGACGCCTTCGAGCACGAGCGGGTCGTTGCCCGCCCGCGCGGCGTAGATCGCCGCGGTCAACCCGGCAATCCCCGTGCCGGCGATCACCAGCCGGCGGCGCTCGGGGTCCTCGCCATCACTGTCGGTCATCGTCCGGTATTGACCGTCGGCTCGTTTGTAGGTTGCGCTCGGATCGATCCGGTGTGAACGTGGCCCGTTTCGCTCTCGCTTCCGTTCCGGTCTCCCCCGACTCTCTTCGCTTCCCACCGTTCTCGCCTCGCCGACTGGGCTCCCCGGTGCCCGCCTCCCACTCGCAGGCCGGGGTCGCTCCCGAAGCGCTTTCGCTGCGCCCCCCGCTTCTCCTGTATGGCCGCCGACCTCGAAGAGAAGACCGATCGGTACTGCGGACTCCTCGCCGAGGCCCTCGACGCCGCGCGGGTCGCCCCGCCGGCTGACACCCCACTGTCGGCCGCAGCAGAGGAGTGCCAGGAGATGGCGAGGGCCTACCTCGCTGACGCCGAACACTTCCGGGAGGAAGGCGACCTCGCGAACGCACTCGCCGCGGCCTCCTATGGCCACGGCTGGCTCGATGCGGGCGCTCGCCTGGGACTGTTCGAGATCCCCGAGGGCCACCTCTTTGCGGTCTGACCGTTCCGTGATCGAATTGTTTTTATCTTGATGTCTTCGTCGTTCGATCCATCGCGCTTGCGAGACGCGCTCCGGTGTATTTAGGTAGGTCGGGCGAGACGAACCGGTCGATGGAGGCGGTCCTCTGGTACGTACTTACCGGCACTCGCGGCGGCGCGAACCGGGTGCGTATCCTCCGGGCTATCGAGGATCGCCCGCGGAACGCGAACCAGCTCGCCGAGGCCCTCGATCTCGACTATAAGACCGTTCGCCATCACTTGGATGTGCTACAGGAAAACGGTATTATCGAAAGTAGCGGCGACGACTACGGGGCGATCTACCTGCCGACCGATCAGGCGCGCCACCACTGGGAGGTAATCGAACGGATCATGGAGGAGATCGAGTGAGTATGGCCCGATTTGGGAAAGAGTATATGACGCGCTACAGGTTAGGGAAAGTTAGATGACGGGAGTGCCGGAGGGGAACCGATGTCGGTAGCCATAGACGTCTTTCGGGTCTTCAGTGCGCTCAACGTGCTGTTGGTCCTGGGACTGGGCTACGTCTGGGGCCGGAACTACCTCCAGTTCCGCTCGAAACACACCCTCGGGCTCTGTGTCTTCGCCCTGTTTTTCCTGCTGGAGAACGCGCTTGCGGTGTACTTCTTCGTCTTCGATCCGACCCTCTCGGCCTGGATCATCTCCCCGCAGTTCGTGCCGCCGATCGCCCAGTTCGCCATGTCCTCGCTGCGCGTTCTCGAGTTCGGCGGGCTCGCGTTTATTACCTGGATCACCTGGGATTGATCCGACCTCTGACCTCCAACCCCCGACCCCTGACCCTAACCCTGGCTCTCGATTGCTGGTGAACGACTCGTTGTTCGCCTATCGCCGTCCTTCGCCCCTCGAACTAAGCAAACTTTATATACCTTCGGTTACTAACCGATAGTTAGTAGCAACGATGCCGGGTTTTTAATGGTTCCCCATCCGGCAGTGCGCTGCCCCACAGTCATGAGCAAGCAACCACCCGACACCGACGGCGAGCGATCGAGAGCGAGCGAGCGGGTCCGCGAGCGCCCACCCCGAGAACGATCGCGGACGGACTCCGAACCCGAGAGCACCGAGAGCGAACGTGAAAGCGAGAGTGAAGCGGAGGAGAGCACCGCCGGTCTGGTCTGTCCGGAGTGTAGCGGTCGCGTCGTGAGCGACTCCGAACACGGCGAGACGGTCTGTCAGGAGTGTGGCCTGGTCGTCGAGGACGAGGCGGTCGATCGCGGACCGGAGTGGCGCGCGTTCGATTCGGCCGAGCGCGACCAGAAGAGCCGCGTCGGCGCGCCGACGACCCAGATGATGCACGACAAGGGTCTGTCGACGACCATCGGCTGGCAGAACAAGGACGCCTACGGGAACTCCCTAAGCTCCCGCCAGCGCCGACGCATGCAGCGATTGCGTACGTGGGACGAGCGATTCCGGACTCGGAACTCCCAGGAGCGCAATCTCAAACAGGCCTTGGGGGAGATCGAACGGATGGCCTCGGCGCTCGGGTTACCGGAGACCGTCAAGGAGACCGCGAGCGTGATCTACCGCCGGGCGCTCTCGGAGGGACTTCTCCCCGGTCGGTCGATCGAGGGGGTCTCGACGGCGGCGCTCTATGCTGCCGCACGCCAGGCCGGCGTGCCCCGCAGCCTCGACGAGTTCGTTCGCGTCGCCCGCGTCGAGAAGACCGAACTCACCCGGACCTACCGCTACGTCGTCCGCCAACTCGGCCTCGAGATCAAACCCGCCGACCCCGAGAGCTACGTCCCCCGCTTCACGTCGGACCTCTCCCTGTCGGAGGAGACCGAAGCGCGCGCCCGGGAGTTGCTTCGCAACGCGAAGGAACAGGGCCTCCACAGCGGAAAGAGCCCCGTAGGATTGGCCGCGGCGTCGATCTATGCCGGGGCGCTGTTGACCAACGAAGGGGTCACCCAAAGCGAGGTCAGCGAGGTCGCTGACATCTCGGAGGTCACGATCCGCAATCGCTACCACGAACTCATCGAGGCCGAAGGCGACGCGCTCGCGGTCTGAGAAGATCCACTGACCTCTTTTCGGTCCGGATTTCGCCTCCCGCCTGCCGGATCGATCCATCGACCGTTTCGTACCCGGTCGGCACCGGCCCCCTGCCTAACTGTGATGGAGTAACACTTTTCATTCGAGCCGACTCCGAAAGGGTATGAACGAGACCCGTGTTCGGTTGCTCTGTCCGGAGTGTGGCAAGCAGTGGGAAGCGTCGCCCCGGGACCTGCCGGCCCCCGAACGGACGTTTCACTGTCCGAACTGCCACGCGAGCCGCCGGCTCGCGGAGTTCACCCGGACGGGGCACGACCTCTCGGTTCTCAAGCAACTCCAGTAGCTCCGGTAGCTTCAGCGGTTCCAGAAGCGACCGCCGAGCACCCGCCCGTGGCGCGCTCGTAGCCAACGGCATCGACCGCGCCCTCCCGACCGGGATCCTCATGATGGGGCCGTCGTCCCGGGAGGGGTTCGACCGATCGCTCGGATCTCTCGCATGATCGATTATTCTCGTCTCCGTCCGAAACGGGTTTAGAACGGTGCGAGGGGCTGTCTCGACGGCTTAGTGTGGTACTGGTACTCAGGATAGTTCTATAACCCTTCGGTCGCTAGAGCGACTTGGTTATGAAGAAGCAGGAACTGATCCACTTGCACGGTCTCCTCGCAGAGGTATGCAACAACTACGAGGGCCGCACCGAAAGCACCGTCGAGCGCGAGAAATACGAGACCCTCGGCGTCCGACCGACATCGATTCATAAGTCGAAGACCGACCACAAAGAAGCCGTCTTCGCCCTGACCGAGGGCATCACTACGGCGATGGGCAACGAAGAGCAAGAGGCCGAGCCCGTCTCCGCCGCCGCCGACTGAGAGCATTCCTCCGGCCTCGTACGACGTGACCGATAGCGACCGGCCTCGCGATCGTTCCCGGCAAACGACCGGTCGGTCGAAACAGGTCCCTAACGAACACGTTTCTCCGAAGAACCCGAGCCAGTGAGCTCCGATCTCGGGGCCGAGCGTTACTCGTCGATGAGGTCCTCGAACTCCGGGAGGATGTCCTCGTCCGCCTCGGCACCCTCCTCCCGGCGTTCCTCGGGTTCCCTGTCTCCCCTATCGTCGCTATCCTCCGAGCTTCCGGCCGTCGGTCGGTCGGCGTCGTCCGCTCCGGTCTCCGGGTCGTTTCGGGGTCGGTCGTTCCCTCCTGTTTGCCCCTCGTCGGTCGGCGCGGTTCCGCTCGCGGCTGCCTCGTCGTCCTCGTCCCCGTTCTCCTCCCCTTCGAGTACGCTCACCTCGAGGACGTCGAGCGGGATGTCCTGCAGTCGTTGGCCGATCTCCTTTCTGGCGATCCGGCCGGCGTGTTCCTCGCGCTCGACGTTGAAGACCGTCATCGTCAGTTCGAGCGCGACGAGGGCCTCGTCGGCGACGATGAAGGCCGGTTCGAGGGCTTCCCCCGAGGGCGAGGTCCGGGAGCCGACGTCGATCTCGACGTAACTGAGATCCGGGTTGAGCATCCCGCCGGTCTTCGAGATGGCGATGCGAACGGCCTCGTCGGCCGTCGTAACGTCGTACACCGGCACCGCGGCCTCGACGACGACCCGACAATCCATGTCGGAGCCACACCCTCCAGCAGGAAGTAATTTCGCCCCACAGGCGAGCGCTGGCCGGCTCGGGTCCTGTGGGGCTCACACGACGCCTGCACCGGAGCTGGTCGACTCGACGACCCTCGAACGTTCCGAAGCTCACAAGCCCCACAGGCATCTCAGTACGGACAATGGAGACGGGCACGATCGTTCTCGGCGATCTCAGCGGCGGCTTCGATCTGCAAGCGACCCTCGAGAGCGGCCAGACCTATCAGTGGGAACGCGCCGACGGCCGGGCCTACGAGGACGACGACGCCCGCGGCGGCGAGCAGTGGTACGCGACGGTCGTGCCCCGGAACGTCTACGAGGACCGAGCGACCCGAAACGGGAACACGAGTAGGGACGCCGAGACGAGCGTCGAACCCGGGACGAACTCCCGCCCCGAGGGCCGTGAACCGGGCGGCGAGGACCCGTCCAGTGGCTACGAGGTCATCCGAGCGCGCCAACTCGACGGGGAGCTCCAGTGGGAGGCGACGACCGACGCACGCCCGTATCTCCGATACCTGTTGGGCCTCGACGACGACTTGGAGGGGATTTTGGGTCAGGGACCGGCCGATCCGCTCTTGGAGCGTGCCTATGAGCGCTACGCCGGGCTCCGGATCGTCCGGGATCCTCCGTTCCCGACGCTGATCTCCTTTATCTGCTCGGCACAGATGCGCGTGCTCCGCATCCACCGGATGCAACGCCGCCTGGCCCGCGAGTTCGGCAACGAAGTCGAGTTCGACGGCCGGACCTACCACGCCTTCCCCACGCCCGAACGACTCGCGAGCGCGAGCGAGGGCGAACTCCGGGATCTGAGTCTGGGTTACCGGGCACCCTACGTGAAACGCAGCGCCGAACTCGTCGCCGATGGCAGTGCCCACCCGGCCGCAGCACGGGGAATGGATCTCGAGGACGCCCGCGAGTACCTGAAACGCTTCGTCGGCGTCGGCGATAAGGTAGCCGATTGTGTACTCCTCTTTTCGCTGGGGTATCTCGAAGCCGTGCCCTTAGATACCTGGATCCGGACGGCGATCGCCGAGTTCTACCCCGACTGCGAGAAGGGATCGTACGCCGAGACCTCCCGGGCCATCCGCGAGGCCTTCGGCGGCGAGTACGCGGGCTACGTCCAGACCTACGTCTTCTATTACCTGCGAACCGGCGGCGAGTAGCTCGATGAACTCGTAGCGACTCGAACCAGTAAGGTCGTCGGCGAAACCGACAACACCGGTGGACGGTGGTCCTACCGAAGAACCGAGCAACGACGAGTGCGATCGCGGCTCAGGGTATCTCGTTACCACCGGTGGTGACGTTCAGCGTCCCGATCGTCGTCGAGTTGACCGAGTTGCTCGCGACCAGCGTCGCGTTCGTGTTCGGGGGTAGCGTGAGGATCACGGTCGACTGGCCGGAAGCGACGTCTACGGTCTCGTAGGTCCGGCCGTTCCCCTGAATAACGGCGATCGAGGTCACGTTGCTCGCGGCCGACGTGGACTTAAGCGTCGCGTTCACGCGGATGCCCGATGCACTCCAGGACTCGGTCGGCGAGAGGTCCTCGAAGACCGCCGAATCGTTCGTATCCGCCGAGACGGTGGGCGAGAGCGTAAGACAGCCACCGAGCACAAGCGAACAGACGAGGAGGGTGGCGAGGAGCGCTCGGCCGGAGACGGTCTCTGACATACGCTTTCCTCACGGTCCCCGGAAAAAACGGTTCCCCTTGCGGACGCGACCAGGAAACATCGCCGTTGGAAGCGAGCCGACGGGACGCGTTCGAGGGCTCCCCTCGGTTCGTCGCGCCGAGCCGAACGAGGCGGGAAGTGCTTTGTAGGGAGGTGAAGTAGGATCAGTATGCGACTCATCGCCCACCGGGGGTTCGACGACCAGTACTCGGCGAACACCATCGCCGCCGTCGAGCGGGCAGTACCGCAGGCCGATGCGATCGAACTCGACGTGCGCCGGTGTCGGTCGGGTGAACTCGTCGTCGCTCACAACGAGATCCTCGAGATCGACATCGACGGTATCGATCGGGTCGAGGACCTCACCGCGGCGGAACTCGCGGAACTGGATGCCCACGACGGCGAGGGCATCCAGACCCTCGAGCGCGTGATCGAAGCGATCCCCGCCGACGTCGACGTCAACTTCGAACTCAAGGAATCGACGATCATCGACGACGCACTGGAGATCGCCGCGGAAGCGCCCAACCACGTCATCGTTTCCTCCTTCGACGCCGAGACGATCGACGCGACGAACGAGCGCGACACGGGCGTGTCGCTCGCGTACATCCTGGATGCCACGCCGACGGATGACCTCGCCTTCGCCGCCGAGATCGACTGTGCGTACGTTCATCCCCATACCTCGATCTGTCTTCTGACCGACGTCGTCGCCCAGGCTCACGAGGCGGGCATGGAGGTAAACGCCTGGACCGTCGACTCGCGGGCGGCCGCCTGGGCCCTGGAGAAACGGGGCGTCGACGGCGTGATCGCCAGTTCGCCCTCGGTGCTCGATCGGGAGTCCGAGGAATCCTCGGCCGAGTGACTGGCGACGACGTCGGTCGCGACTGTCAGGGCCGGCAGAACCGGCGGGGTCCGACCGTCGACCTGGCCGAAATCCGGCAGTCGGGGAAGTAAGTCGCCGATCCTCGAGATGAACCCTGCACAGTTCAAGCCGAAAGGTTACCCGCGATCCAGAGAACCGATAGGGCATGGTCGCAGTATCGGGGTCGACGCTGTTGATCGGTACGGTAATTATCTTCGTCGTGAGCATGCTCGTCGGCGGCTTGGGAACTTTCATTAGCATGCGGGCGGTCGCGGACAGCGAGGTGACGTATACCCACGCGGTAGTCACTTCGATCATCAGTTCCGCGGTCTGGGCGGGACTCAGCTACCTCCTGAACGTCTACCTCGTGACGGGCGTGCTGATCTTCGGCGGCGCGCTCGCCTCGCTTCTGGTCTGGATCGTCGTGTTGTACTTCCGGTACTCCGGTGGCATCGTGACGGCGATCCCTGCCGGGGTGTTCGCCTGGCTCATCGCCGTCGTGGCGCTATACGTCATCGCTACGTTCACCGGGCTTCCGTTCCAGGCCATCGGGATTCCAGCCGTCTAGGGAAACCCGATCGTCCGAACACGACTGACCGATAACTCCTGTACGTTTTTCTCCTGCGAGCGACCGCGCTCGCGTATCGCTGGTGTACTCGACCGCCTCGACGAACCGCCAGCCCTCGGCGGCGAGTTCGTTCGTCTCCTCGATCGGGCCCTCGGCTTCCTTCTCCGTCTCGCCCGGGGGGTCTGAGCGTCGCGTGGTCCCCTCGCTCCGGTTCGCCTCCGCCCTTATCGCCACCGTCGATGCCGACACCGAGGAGCTCGTCGGTGCCGAACGACGGTAGCCATCCGAGGACGCGCTCGGGTCCGCGTCGTGGCTCCCTTCTGTCGCATCCACCCGAGCTGTCAGCGGTTCGGATCGAACGCGTGGCTCAGCCGTTCTCCCCACCGGAGTCGTCGGTGTCGTCGGTATCGCCCGCGGTGGCCGGGGCGTCCGCGTTGTTCGTACCGTCCGTTCCATCCGCGTCGCCGGATGCGTTCCCCTCGGGCGCTTGGCCGCGTCGCCCGGATCGGTTCCCAGCTCCGTCGCCGCCGTCGACACTGGGGAGAAGGGCCGGCCCCGAAGGAGATCGCCGAGAACGACGTTCGCGAACTGGACGACGAGCACGAGCAACAACGGCCCGAAGAAAAGCCCGTACCAACCGAAGAGCGCCGCGCCGAGGATGTAGGCGAACAGCACGGCTCCGTTGTGCATCGTCTGCCCGGAGATATACGGTCTGACGATCGATTGGGGGAGCAGATCGAGAAAGAGGAAGGCGACGATCAGAAAGGCGATCGGGTAGATCAACAGGCTCGCGTCCGCTCCGATAGCCGCCCAGAGCAGATATCCGGTAACGGGAACGTAGACGACCTTTCCGACGACCAGCGGGATGAACGTCGCCAGTCCGGTGAGCACCGCCAAAAGCGTCGGAAACGGAAGCGAGATACTTGCGGGAACGATGAAATTGTAGCCGTTGTAGACGAGAATCGAACCGATCGTCACCGCGACGACCGTGAGCACGTTGCCGAAGTAAACGACCTCCAGATCGGCGTCGACGCCCGCGAGATAGGAGTACGCCGCCGTATCGCGACCGCCGACCTCCGTTCGGTACCAGGCTTGTAGCCGGTTCCCATCGCGATAGAGGAAGAAGGCAAACGTCAGCGCGAGCGTCAGGTGGAGCAAGGCGTTCGAGACCGTTCCGAGCGCACCCAGTGCCCCCGTGAGAACCTGTCTGATACGGGAGAGCTGTCCGACTCGGTCCAACAGGCCTGGGAGGTTTCGAGCGATGCCGGCGATCGACTGCTGGTTGCCCGGCAGGCGGTCTAACAGCAGGTTCACCAGATCGGGACCGACCGCGTTGGTGAACTCACGGACCGCGACGAAGCCGGTATACCCGAGCAAGGCGAGCGTCGGGAGCACGATAAACAGAAGGGTGATCGTCGCCGCAACGTCCCGCGAGCCGACGCGGCGCTGTATCCGCCGGTTGATCGGCCGCGCGCCGTAGTAGACGAACAGCCCGAAGACGAACGTGCCGACGAAGGAATAAAAGAACAACCCGACGGCACCGAGCAGAACGAGCGCGACGAGCCACCACCCGACCCGACGCCGGTCGACGCTCAACGAGAAGTCAGTACTCACGAGTCAGGGTTCACGCATGTCGGCCTTGTAACTGCCGTTCGAGCGGCCGGACCGATCGAGCCAGCCCTCGGTAGCACCGAGCCGACCGAACGCCGGCCGCGAGGAGTCACCTTTCGAGTCGGTCGAATCAGATCGAGCCGGCGGCGTTGGATTCGAGGTACTCCTCGAAGAGTTCGACGTTTTTGAGGTTCGCCTTCCAGGCGGCGTCGAACAGGTCGCCGATAGCCGGGACCGAGCCGATGAGCGTGTCGACGAGGATATTGAAGACCATCCGGCCCAGAACGTTCCGCGGTGCGCCCACGAGGCCGGCCTCGGCGACGATATACAGTCCGATCACGCCGGTAACGACGTCGCCCGAGATCGGGAGCAGCCCGATTAGCGGGTCGAGCCCGATACGATAGTTCGTCCCCGGCACCGAGATCGCGCTGTCGAGCAAGCGGGCGACGCGCCGCGTGCGCTGCAAGGCCTTTCGTTCCCGCGTCGAGATGTCGGCGGGTATCTCTCCGCCACTGTTCCATTCAGTGCCGCCCTCGCTGTCGGCGGAGCCGAAGTCGTCATCGTCGGTGCCGAACGCATCGTCGTTGATACCGTACCCCTCGCCGCCCTCGCCGCCCTCGCCATCGTCGCCGTCGATCGACATAGCCGGGAGTCGACGGCGATCGGTATATATCCTCCCGTTGCCCGTGCCGGGGGTCCTGCCCGCTCGACGGCGAGGAGGGGCGGTCGGGACGACGGGGCGGGCGAGAGCCGTGGGTTCATTACTGGGGCGGCGATCGATCGGGTATGTATCTCGCCGACGAGGCCTGGCCCGACTTACGGAGCTACTTCGAGGCGGAATCGCTCGCCGTAGTCCCACTGGGATCGACCGAACAGCACGGCCCGGCACTGCCGGAGGGAACCGACCACCGCATCGGGGAAGCCTTCGCGCGGGAGGCCGCCGATCGTACCGGGGTACTGTGTACGCCCACCGTAAGTATCGGTGTCTCCTCACACCACCGGCAGTTCCCCGGGACGTTGTGGGTCGGCGCGCCCGAGTTCCGGGACTACGTCGAGAACCTCTCGCGGAACCTCACGTATCACGGGATCGACCGGCTGATCTACGTCAACGCCCACGGCGGCAACATCGCCCACCTCCGGGAGGTCGGCCGGCGGTTGCACGAGGACGGCACCGCGTATGCCATCGAGTGGATGTGGAACGACTCGATTCCCGAGCTAGTCGAGGACCTCTTCGATCAGCCCGGTCCCCACGGCGGGCCGAAGGAGACCGCGATGATCCAGTACCTGAACACCGAACTCGTCCACGACGACCGTCTGGAGGAGGCCCGCGACGAGGGCTTTCCCGAGGCCTTCGAGGAGTCGTATCTGCGTAACGGCTCCCGAACCTTCTACGACGCGATCGACAATACGGACAACGGCGTGCTCGGCGATCAGACCGACGCCTCCGCCGAGAAGGGCGAGCAACTCTTCGAAGCGGCGAGCGACCAGCTCGTCGAACTGATCGAGTGGCTCAGGGCGCGCGATAGCGAGGAGTTGCTGCCCGAGCCACACGTCTGATTCCTCGACTCGGTCCGCCCGGTTGAGCCGACCGACCGGGATAACCCGGGGACGGCTCAGAACCCGGTTCGGAGCACGCCGGGCTCAAGGTCGTCGACCTGGACCGCGAAATTAGGGACGAACAGGTCGGTCCGTTGACCCGGGACGGTCCCGAAGAGAACGTCCGAGGGGAACTGAAGGCCGTCGCCGGCGTCCGCGGCGGGGAGCAAGAATCCCCCGGGCAGCACGCGAACGACCTCGTTCTGCCGGTTCGCCGCGACGTAGACGAGCGGCCCCCAGGCGGTGATGCCGTCCGCGCCGAGGAGCCCTTCGTCCTCGACGTAGGGCTCCGGTTCGCCGGCACCGCCGTCCTCCTCGATCGGGATCGAGACGAGCCGGCCGGCGTCGGTGTTCGCGACGAGGACTCCTTCCCCGAAGAACGTCAGCCCGTTCGCACCGAAGCCCTCGCCGGCCAGTAAGGAATCGTCGCTCCAGACCGAGGGCTCCGTATCCGAATCCCCGTCGAGCGAAACCGAATAGACCGCTCCCATCGACGACTCCGTGACGAGCAAGCGATCGCGCTCCTCCTCGACGAGGAGATCGTTCGGAAAGCCCGAAATCGCGCCGAGTAACTCGGGCGTCCGGTCCCCGTCGCCGTCGGATTCGACCGCATACACGCCGCTTGGTCGATCGTTCTCGGGGCGCACCGCGGTATAGACTCGCCCGCTCTCTCCGACCGAGACCCCACCCACTCCGCCCGGGAACGTCGAAACCAGCTCGGTGTCCGCCCGTTCCAGTCCGGTTTCGTCGGTCAGTTCCCGGGGTATCTTCCTGATCTCGCCGGTCGTGATCCCGACGTAGAGGTTCCCCTCCGGATCGATACCGAGGTTCTCGGGAAGTTCGGGGGATCGAGCGAGAGGAGGTCCCTCGTCGGGCCGGTCGACATCGTGACTCCTCCGATAGCAGCTGAACCGGGAGCGCTCGCGAGCGTCCCGAGGCCACCGGTCGCGGCTAAGAACCGTCGTCGTCCGACGCGTGGCATGGATTCGCTTCACTCGAGGGCAACCTAAGGGTGTGGTCCCCGGCAGTCGGCGAGCACACCCGCCAGCGCCGAGGGGATCGGCTCCCGGGCCGAGGACGGCGAGCCGGTCCCGGGACCAGTGACGAGTCCGAGGACGGTCCCGCCGACCGGCCGATCCACGCTGTCAGTGATGATCCCCTCGTGACGTCGGGGCGCTCCGGTTGCGAACCGGCGAGTCGACTCGCCCTCACGATTCGAAGGCCGCTCGAACGGCGTCGGTATCGCCGGTATCGGCCGCTTCGAGCGCCAGCATGAGCTTGAGCCGCGCCTTGTGTGCCGGGAGGTCGCCGCCGTCGATGATACCGCGCGAGCGAAGGGTCTCGCCGCCGCCGGCACCGCCATACACCGGCGCGACCGCCCCGCCCACGCAGCGTGAGGTGATCACGACCGGTACTCCTTGGTCGATCGCCTCGGCGACGCTCTCTCCTATCGAGTCGGTCGTGTTGCCAAGGCCAGTCCCTTCGAGGACGATACCGTCGATTCCGGCGTCGAGCGCCCGCTGCACGCCCGCACCCGAGACGCCCGCCCCGGATTTGACCATCGCGACCGCTTTCGTCGTCCCGAGAGCGTCGGTCGAGGCCGACCGGCTGCCGGGCTGCCGAAAGACCCGAAGGCCGGCGTGGCTGAAGGCCGCGACCGGACACGCGTCGGGGGAACGGAAGGTATCGAGCGCGCTCGTGTGGGTTTTCGTGACGTCGCGCGCGGTGTGGATCTCCTCGTCGAAGGCGACGTAGACGCCACCTACTCCGGCGAAGAAGTCGTGGCTCGCAGCCCTGACGGCCGTCAGGAGGTTCGCCGGCCCGTCGGGACTTCCCTCGTCGGGCCGGCGCTGGGCACCGGTAAAGAGGACTGGAGTGTCGAGGTCGAGTACCAGATCGAGGTAGTACGCCGACTCCTCCATGGTGTCGGTACCGTGAGTGACGACGACGCCATCCGCTCCGTTTTCCGCGGCGTCGACGGCTCCGCGGGCGATCGTCGCCGTTCCATCGGTGTCCATATCGTAACTCGGGGTCTGGAGGACTTGCTCGACGGTGATCTCGGCGTGATCGTCGATCCCCGGCACTGAGGCGAGGAGATCCTCGCCGCTCTTCTGAGGGGTCGCGCCGCCCTCGCCGGCAGTGCTCGCGATCGTACCGCCGGTGCTGAGGACGGTAACCGATGGAGGCATGCGAGGGGGTGCTCGCGCCGGCCTGTTAGCTCTTCGGTGCAAGCACGAGCGGCACGAGCCTGCTCCGGTCGACCCACCTCGCCGCAGCTATGAGATGGGCCTTCGTTCGTCGGGGTAGCTATTAGGTACCCGTGCTACGACGGCGATAGCGCATGGGCGATATAGACGTAGCGATCGGCGTTGACGTGGATTGTGTGGCGGGCTGGCTCGGCTCCTATGGCGGGGAGGACTCCCCAGCCGACCTCTCGCGGGGCCTGTCTTCGGGCAACGAGGGCATCCGCGGAATGCACTGACCTGACGCTGGGGTATTTTTTCTACTCCGGGCTTCGGCGGCGGCGCGCGTCGCCGTAAATTCCATCCAATTACACCGTCGATCAGTCGCCAGGAACATGAATCGCCGCCGTGTCTATTGACGCGCTGTTTGGCATGTGCCAAATACCTATCGCAGTACTGCGATTATACCATAAGCATGTGCCAAAATGAACTTTAAACCGACCATCCTAACCATTTCCCTTCAATCACGCACAGGAATACACGAAAAAAGGCCCAAACCACTGCTGTAAACAGTGATTTGGGCCTTTGCGTGACGACCGGAACGCCACAGAACTGACTTGTACAGTTCTGAATAAGGGGTTTTGCCTTCTTAGGTGTTTCGGTCCCGTCACCGTTAATCCAAACCGTGATGGAAACGAAAGATGGATAAACAAAGTCGAACCGAAACGGAAGAATCGAATTGTAAATGCTGCGAACGGAACAAGAGCCACGAGGTCCGCGGGCTGGATCACGGCGACTACCAGGGCGGGTTAATCGTTATCTGTCCGAACGCCCCCGCGGTCGGGACCGATCAGAGTCTCTGCGACGACTGTGAAACTGATTTAGTCGGCGAACGCGCCCCCCTCGTCACGACGGAGGACCCGGCTGACCCCCTTCCTCGGTGAAACGTACATCGACGTGTCCCCGAGTGGGTCGGGGGTTCACGTATGGTTTGAAAACGACGGGGGCGACGCCGGTATCCCCTCGTGGTGGTCCGACCAGCACCTAACTGACGCCGAACACGAGGGCGTCGAAGCCTACGACGTGAAGTTTATGACCGTCACTGGGGACCTTCTTTTCGGAGAACGGGCCGACGACTTCCCCAGCGACGTTCCCGACGAGTACGCGACTACGGAAGTCGGGTCCATCGACGCGGACGAACTCG
>PXRA01000095.1:72675-73308 GCA_003021725.1 Halobacteriales archaeon QH_8_64_26 | reverse complement strand
CGGCGCGGACGAAGTGACGCTGTGGAACGTCGGAATCATCAACGGGTCGAACTGGCACGAGGAGAAGGTGAAGATGGCCGAAACCGTCTACGCCCGATTGTACTCACATACCGAGAAGGTCGGTACACCGGTGGTGTTGGCGGGTGATTTCAACGCTCCCAAGCGAGAGATCCAAAGTGGGATCGTCCCACACGAGGGCGGCGGGCTACAGTATCGCCACTACCCGTTCTACGGTGCGCCGTATTTCTTCGCGGACGCGGGCGAGAAACGGGAGTTCCTCTTTCGGGACCGCTGGAAACGGGCCGAGCGCAACCTCTTCGACCCCGCGGTCGGCGAGTGGGGGATGGTCGACGCCTACTGGGACGCAACCGAGGGTGTGAAACGACCCAGCACGGAGGATTACACTCACATCGTTCACACCGGGGATCCCTCCCACAAGCGCCTCGATCACGTTCTCGTCTCCGGGCATTTCGATACGAACCGCTGTGTGATATGGAACGGCGAGTTCGACTCGATCGACGGACTAGAAGCGAGCGATCACGCTCCGGTCGTCGCCGAACTCGCCGGCCCCGAAGGAGTCTCCGAGTAGCAGTAGGCGTCTCCTCGAGTTGGGTCACTGCCGGGGGCCTTAGG
>PXRA01000095.1:0-72556 GCA_003021725.1 Halobacteriales archaeon QH_8_64_26 | reverse complement strand
AAGGGGTGGGCGAGCGAGACCACCCCACAGGCCCCGGCGAGGAGTTCGACGCCGGTCTCGATCGAGGGCAGATCGCGAGCAACGTAACATGGACGGCCCTCGCCGATGAGGTGCTCGAAGGCCCCCCGGTAGTCGTAGTTCGCCTCGCTCTCGGCGATCGCGCGGGCGACGTGTGGTCGGCCGACGTTCGCGTCGATCGCGATATCGAGAGCGACGCCCAAACGTTTCTCGACGCGTTCGACGATGCGGCGTCCGCGCTCGGCCCGATCCCGGCCTAACCGGTCGAGCTCGCGGGCCAGCGCGGGCGTCCATCGGGCACCATAGCCTAAGAGATCGATCGACTCGAAGCCGGCGTCGACCCGCAGTTCGATCCCCCGGATCACCGTCAGTCCCTCCGCGACAGGCTCGCTATCGATGCCGCTATCGACTCGTTCGTCGTCGCCGAACACGGGCTCGCTCTCGGGGTTGCCCCAGCCGTCGAGGCGGGTGATCGGCGCGTCGAGCGCGGGATGGAGGCAGTCGTGATCGGTGATTGCGACGCTATCGAGGCCGGCCGCTCGGGCCGTCGCGCGGACCTCCGGGAACTCCATCGTGCCGTCCGAGGCGGTCGTGTGAACGTGGAGGTCCGCGACGATCATGTGAACAGGAGGGTGTCGGGGAGAAAACACCTTCCGATGTGAGCCCACTTTCGGCCGATCGGCCCCGTCGACCGGCGCTCCGTGCGAGTCGGTCTACCGACGAGGACGCCTCGTGGCTCCCGGTCGGTCAGTCGCGCTCGGGGTGGGGTCGGCTCGACCCGTCGTCGGGATCGACCCGGAGGTACTTCGCGAACAGGTCCGCGACCCGCGTGTAGGCGTCGAGGACGGTCTCCCAGCGGGTGAACCCGCGGGCTCGCCCTCGTAGCGCTCGAATTCGTGGCGTTTGCCCTGGGCGTCGAGTTCGGCGACCAGCCCTTCGGACTGGCTGATCGGGATGCGTCCGTCGGCCCCATCGCGTGTACCTCGCGGCCGTCGGGTGCCTCGTAGGTCCGCGCCTCGGGCTCCCGGAGGCGCTCCTCGAACCCGACGGGAACTGTGCCGGCGAGCGTCCGTCCGGTCCCGGCTGCCTCGACGTCCGCGTTCGCGCTCGTGTCCGCATCCGTCGCCGCGTCCGCCCCTCGTTCCACGACCCATGCCGGCCGCCGCGGCGTGCTCTCGACGCAGACGACCGCGCCGTCGTGCCACGCCGGGGCGTGCCGTCGGCCCGGATCGGTCGGCAGCTCTCGGCTCTCCCCGTCGCGCCCCACGACGTCGATTCCGACGCTGCCCTCTCGGGTCGTGGTGACTGCGAGGCGCTCCCCGGAACTATCCCAGGCGGGCGCGCCGACTTCGGTGCCGTCGGTCGCGTAGAGCTGCTCGATGCCGTCGTTCGATCCCTCCCCACTCGCTTGCTCCGAGAGTTGGGGGTCGGCGAGATAGAGCGCGTCGAAGCCGCTCGCGTCGTGGACGAACGCCACCCCCTCGCTTTCGGGCCGGGGTCGCGGCGCGTAGGCACGGACGCCCGACTCGGCGAACAGCACCTCACAGTCGCCGGTGACGTCGATCCGAGCGATCTCGGCCTCGTAGTCGAAGAGATCCCGGTGGCGCGAGCGCACCGCATAGAGGGTCTCCCTGTCCGCCCAGCGCGGGTCGCTGTAGTGATACTCGTCCGCTCGGAGGCAGGCCAGCCCCGAGCCGTCCGCTTCGAGGGCTGCCAGGCCCGTCGGCGACCAGTAGTCAGTGACGCATGCCAGCCGATCACCGTCGGGTGACCACCGTGGCTCGGCCTCGGTGGCCTCGTGGCGAGTGAGCCGGTGCTTCTCGCCGCTTTCAGTCCCCACGCGCCACAGCTCGCCCTCGGCGGATGCGTACGCGAGGGACTCGCCGTCCGGGGCCCACCCGAACCAGCGCGAGTCCGTCCGGCCGTAGCGAAGCGCCGCGATCCCCTCGCTCGTGAGCCGGCGGTCCTCCCCGTTCGTGGCGAGCCAGAGATCGAGGCGGTCCTCGCGCGCACAGGCGTAGGCGAGTCGCTCACCGCCGGGTTCGGGGACGACCTGTACGATCTCCTCGGCGATGGCCATGTCCGCGGGCAGTCGGTCGCGGTCGGTCTCCCGGAGGTCGCGTCGGTACATACCCCAGTACCGTGCCCGCCGGTATATGCGGGTTCGCCACGTAGAGATCGCTCGATGATCGCGAGGTCGGCCCCTCGCCGTACTCCTTTCGCCCCACTGCCGACGCGGAGCCCGTTCTCGACGGGGCTCGCGCGACTGCGTGGCTCGCAGAACGGTCCCATCGACGTTCACTCGCTCTCTCACAAACTACTAAACCGGTGGCGAACCGATCGTTTCGTATGGACCACCAGTTCGTGAACTACTGCCTCGAGTGCGAGTGGACCGCGAGCACCGATGGGTACAACCGGACCGAACTCTCGCGGCTCGCAGTCGATCACGCCTGTTCGACCGGCCACGACATCGCCGGAGAGCGTCCCGACGGCGAGCGCGACGGTTCGGATCGACCGCTCGACCGGAAGGAGACGAGAGGAGAGGAACCGGGAGAACGACTACGACCGGCGGGGACCGGTCCAGGGCTCTCGGCGCGCCAGTCCCCTCCCCCGCGACGTGTCTATAGCCTGAGCGAGGAGTACCGTACCGACGGGGACGGTCACGGCGAGGACCGGGCCGAAACCGACGGCCGGACCGACGGCGACGACCCCGATAGCGAGCGCTGAGATAACGAACGACGAGGGGTGGTGAACGAACGACGAGGCGACGAACGGGCGCGAACGGTCGGCCGCGGGTAGGGTGGTGGGCGTGTAGACGCTCGATCGGTGGAATCGAGGTCAGAGTGCGTGGGATCAGTACACACGGTTGTCCATCCGCGGGCGACCGCCGGCGTATACACCACAACAGATACAGGTAGTATCTGTTGCACGCCGAAGTATGTGACTCCGATACATAGACGTTCGGGGTGCATTCGAACTCCGTTCTCGATGCTTCCCTCGCGCATCGACAGCCGGGATTCCGGCAAGGGATGCCCGCCGAAGGCCCGTGGAGACGCCCCCTCCATCCGAACCCCTCCGAGGGACGATCGTGAGGCTCCGAGTGACACCTCCGCTAGGGGAGCCGCCGTCGGTCGTATTCGTTCCCGTGTTGACTCCGACGAGCCCGCCTCGCTTAGCTCGGCGTCACTTCGGTCCGCTCACCGCTTCGTTCGGCCGCTCCCCTCGTCCTTCTCACCCCTTTCGTTTCCCTCGGGTCGTTCGAGGTCGTCGATGCCGGTCTCGGCGAGGTAGTTCCCCAGCGCGCGATTGAGCCGCCGCGTGTAGGCCTGCCGGGAGATGCCCAGCCGATCGGCGAGTTCCGACAGCGAGATCTCCCTCGGGACGTCGAAGTAGCCCGCGTCGAACGCGAGGGTTAGCGCCTCGCGTTGCTTGTCCGTCAGGCCGCAGGGATCCTCGTCTTCGGTCGAGTCGTGGGTGACCCGGCGAACGTCGAACTCGATGCCGTGGTCGGCACACTGGTGCTGAAAGCGGGTCAAGGCCTCGTGGTCGAGCGCCCGGAGACGGATCGTCCAGGCGTCGGTGCCGGCCCGGGCGAACCCGCGTTCGACGATCAGGTCCTCGTCCGCGAGGGCATCGAGAAAGCCGTCGATCGCCTCGGTCCATTCGAGCCGATAGAGCGTCCAGCCGGCCGTCCCGTCGAGCCGATCGAACGCGGCGACCCGGCCGTCGCTCTCGACACCGTGCTCGAAGCGATCGCGGTCGGCGATGGCATCGGTGTCCACCCAGCAGAGGGGAACGAGACGACCCTCGACCGGCACGAACTCCGTCAGTTCGATCCGGGCGTCGGTACCCGCAAAGACCTGCCCGAGGTCGAAGGCCTCGCTCGCGATCTCGATCGTGGCGAGGACGGTCACGCTTCTACCCCCCTCTGCCTCCCTCCCATCCCTTCTCGTGGTCCGGTACTCCCGCGTTCATCGGTCCACTGGCCTCGTTCATCTTCGTTCGTATCATCCATCCCTGTTCTCACCTTCCGTTTCGCCGTGACTTCCCGCACCGCGCTCCGCGTTATCGAGGTTCTCCGCCTCCCGATCCAGGCCGGCGGCGAGCAGGCGACGGCCGATGATCGTGAGCCCGTTCCCGACGCTATCGCTCCAGATCGCCGTTTCGCCGTTAGAACTTCCGGAACTGATGGAACTGAGCAGCACCTTCCCGCGATCGACGAGCAGGAGCCGACCGATCCGCTCGCTTTCCTTTTCAGTCTGGGGCTGGAGCCACTCCAGTTCCGATTCGAAGACCTCGACGCCGGGTACGCGCGCTCGCACCTCCTCGTAGGTCCCCTCCGAGAGCGCGCCGACGTAGACGGTGACCCCGCGGTCGGTGGCCGCACGCAACTGATCGAGCAGCCGCTCGGGCGTCAGTTCCGTATCGTCGCCGCCGTCGAGTACGAGGACGATCTCCTCCTCGGCGCTGTCGACGAACTGAGTAGCGCGACTCGTGATCGCCTCCTCCCCGCCCGTCGTCCAGACGTTCGCCCCGCTTTCGAGGGCCTCATCGCCGACCGGCTCGACCGCTTCGAGCGACTCGCGGAGCGAGTCGAAACGATCGTCGAACTCCCGTCGGAGCAACGCCACGGCCTCCTCGACCGGGATCGCGCGGAATCGCTGGGGCGTCGAGTGCTGGACGTCGACCAAGCCATAGGACTGCAGCTGGTCGACGGCGTCGTAGACCCGCGTGCGCGGGACCGCGGCGATCTCGCTGATCTCCTTCGCGCTGCCCTGTGGGACCCGCGTCAGTGCCACGAACGACCGCGCTTCGTACTCCTTGAGGCCGAGCTCGCGCAGGATCTCGATCGGCTCGGACTGGTTCGGTTCCTTACTCATCGTCGCTTTCCCTGCCGGCGTCGCTACCGACCGTCAGGACTACATATGCACTGAGGACGTATATGCCTCCAGGTTTGTCACTACTACAGGGACGACACGTATATTATTTAGTGACTCGCGGACTCACGAGATGTGATCGTGCCCGTTTCGGGTCCGAGCGACCCGCTGACCGGCAATCGATTCCGATCCTTGGCGTTCGTTCCCTTCTCCCACGATCGCCTCCCGGTAGTTGACTCGGATCGTCACAAAACGCTCAAAGGCGTGGGGTGCATATCCGTAATTCGAGTGCATCGTGGAACCATCGACCACCGTCCGACCGGTCGCCCGCCGGTTCGGGACGGCCAGCGGACGACCCCGACGGCCATGAAAATCGTTCACCGACGACGTACGATCCGTCCCGCTACGATCGACCGGCTCCGCGCGGGGAGCACGAACGACTACCGTTGCCGGACGCACCCGGCGGGAGGCAAGCATGAGTGAGGGCCGAGGCGAAACCTACGTCGATGCGGTCGAGCGGCTCCAGAAACTCGGGCTGACCGAGTACGCCGCCCGCATCTACGTTGCCCTTCTCCAGCTCGGCTCGGGCACCGCCCGCGAGATCGCCGAAATCACGAGCGTCCCTCGTACTCGGGTCTACGACGCCGTCGAGGCCCTCCAGGAGCGTGGCTTCGTCGACGTCTCGTATGCCTCGCCGAAGGTCTTCCGGCCCGTCTCCCGGGAGACCGCGACCCGACAGTTCCAGCTCGAATACGACGACACCATCGACGAGCTCACCGACACCTTGGCGGCGCTCGAACCGACCGACACGACCCACGAACAGACCGGGGTCTGGACCGTGAGCGGTCGGGAAGCGGTCGCCGACCGGGTACTCGAGTTCATCGGGGAGGCCGAGACCGAAGTCGTCTACATGTCCGTCGAGCAGTTGCTGACCGACGATATCATCCAGGGGTTGGCCGCCGCCGCCGACCGGGACGTGGCGATCCAGTTAGCAGGGATCTCCGCGGCGACCCGTCGGGAGATCGAAGCGGCGATCCCCGAGGCCGAGACCTTCGAGACCCTCTGGGAGTGGTCGGATACAACGGCCGGCCGCCTAGTCATGGTCGATCGGGAGACCATTCTGGTGAGCGTACTGACGAACGAGGAGTCGCCGGCCGAAACCGCGGTCTGGGGCAGCGGCGAGCACAACAGCCTCGTCGTCGTCCTGAAGGCAGTGTTCACCTGGCGGATCAACCACGCCGATCGCTTCGAGAACGAGTAGCCCTTTCCCTCGCCGTCGATCCCTCCCGCCGGCCGGTGCGATGTGCGATCGGAACCCCCCGGCCGTTCGACGCCCCTCACGATTGACTGGACGATAGACGCCCGACTTCTAACCGCCGCCCGCTGTCACCGCGTCGAGCCACACCATTCGTCACTCGAATAGTTACAGGCATCCGCCTACCAGCTACCTCACGAGCGCCGTCCTTCGCGCTCGCCTCCGGTGTCCGTCCCCTTCCCCTTCGTTCACTTGAGGAGTTACAAAGGTATAACGAGCGAACGGCCCCGTGATCGACTTATGTCGCGGCGAAACGCTCGCTCGCTCCAACGGCCCCTCCTCCCGATCGCCCGCCGACTGTCACGCTCGTCCGGACAGGATAGGGGCCAGGGACAGGATATTCCAGCGGGGATGGGGTGGGAGTCGGCGCGGTCGGCGAGACGGGAGGAGGAGTGAGCGTCCTCGCTGGCGTTCTCGTCGACGCGGGCGCGTTCGCGCTCGGCGAGGTGTTCGCGGGCATCGACGCCCGGATCGAACTCGCGCGCGTCGTCCCGCTCGATGGGGCGTTCACTCCCTGCGTTCGGGTCGACCGGTTAGGGGATACCGACGCGTTCGAACGGCAGGTCGAAGCCGACCTGCGCGTCGAGCGGGTGTGGCGGCTCGGCGGCGGCGTCGATCGAGTCCTCTACCGGATCGAGTGGGCCGAGGGTGAGGACCTCGCGGCGACCGACGACGTTCTCGCCGCGATCCGAGCGGGGGGCCTGCTGGTCGAACGGGCCGTCGCCTCGTCCGCCGGTCGGTGGCTCTTTCGCCTCCGGGCGCGCGATTACGAGGCCCTCTCGGCCTTCGAGGCGGCCTGTTCGGACGCGGGCATCGCCATCGACGTTCGCGAGATCGTCCACGACCCGACGGACGGGGCGGCCTACGGGCTAACGGACAAACAGCGCGAGGCGCTCGTCCTCGCGTTCGAGGAGGGCTACTTCGATGTCCCGAGCGGAACCTCACTATCGGAACTCGCGACCCTCCTCGATATCTCCCGGCAGGCCTACACGCGGCGGCTCGACCGCGCGCTTCGTAACTACCTCTCTAGTACGGGCATCGAAGTCCTCTAGCGACGACCACCGATCGGGGTCCTGGTCCGGTCGTTCGGTCGTAATCGATCGCGGTTACGTCGAGGGGGTCCGACCGAAGGAATGTTCACGCTGGAGGCCTTCCTTCCGTCGATGAGTACCCAACGTACCGAAGCGCTCGACGTCGAGCGGATCCGCGAGGACTTCCCGATCTTAGGTCGGGACGTCGGCGGCGACATCGAGACCCCCGGGGCGGGGCCCGAGGACGACACGCCGCTGGTCTATCTCGACAACGGCGCGACGAGCCAGACTCCGGAACGAGTGATCGACGCCATCAGCACGTACTACCGCGAGTACAACTCGAACGTCCACCGGGGAGTCCATCACCTTAGCATGGAAGCCTCGTTCGCCTACGAGGCCGCCCACGACCGCCTTGCCGATTTTATCGGCGCGAGCGGGGCCGAGGAAATCGTCTTCATCAGAAACACCACCGAGGCGATGAACCTGATCGCCTATTCCTGGGGGCTCAAGGAACTCGGCCCGGGCGACGAAGTGGTATTGACCGAGATGGAACACCACGCCTCGCTGGTGACCTGGCAGCAGATCGCGAAGAAAACCGGCGCGGACGTGAGATACATCGCCATCGACGAGGACGGTCGCCTCGATATGGACCACGCCCGCGAGCTGATCGGCCCGGACACCGAGATGGTCTCTGTCGTCCACGTCTCGAACGTCTTGGGCACCATCAACCCGATCGCCGAACTCGCGGATCTCGCTCACGAGCACGACAGCTACGTCTTCGCCGACGGCGCTCAAGCCGTACCGAACCGGCCGGTCGATGTCGGCGAACTGGACGTCGACTTCTATGCCTTCTCCGGGCACAAGATGTGTGGCCCGACCGGTATCGGCGTGCTCTACGGGCGCGAGGACCTCTTAGAGGCGATCGATCCGTTCCTCTTCGGGGGCGATATGATCCGGAAGGTCGACTTCGAGGACGCGACCTGGAACGAGCTGCCCTGGAAGTTCGAGGCCGGCACACCTCCAATCGCCGAGGGCATCGCGCTGGCCGAAGCGACCGACTATATCGATGAGATCGGCATGGAGGCTATCCAGCGCCACGAGACCGACCTCGTGGAGTACGCGATGGCACGACTGGAGGAGTTCGACGACATCAAGATCTACGGCCCGCCACGGGGTGAGGACCGCTCGGGCGTCGTCTCGTTCAACTTAGAGGGGGTGCATGCCCACGATCTCGCAAGCATCATGAACGATGACGCCGTTGCGATCCGCGCGGGCGATCACTGCACCCAGCCCCTCCACGAGAAACTCGGGACCGCGGCCTCCGCGCGGGCCTCCTTCTATCTCTACAACACGAAAGAGGAAGTCGATACCCTCGTCGAAGCGATCGACTCCGCACGCCAGTTGTTCGCCTAAGGAGATCAGCCGTCGCGGGCTCCGCTTCGATCGACTCGGTTTTCGATCCCACCGCCTGTTCCTCGCCACCGAAGCCGTGTTCCCCTCGATTCGTGTCTTCAGGATCGGTCCTCGCGTCGGTGCGGCCTTCAGTGGTTTCGGCTACGCGACCCTACTACTGATCGCGGGCCGGCTGCTCGGGTTTTCGGTCTCTCCCGGCCGATCGCTGCTCGGGAGTCCCGTTCCGGTACTCGTTCCCGCGCTGCTCGGCACGGCGCTGATCGGTGGCCTCGTCGCGGTGCTGGCGAGGGCCGGGCTTCGATCGCCCCCTCTCGTTCTGCTTGCCGGCTCGGGAGCGATACTCTACACCGAAGCGGCGTCGCTCCGTCCGACGGCCACCTCGCTGCTGGGTGCGTGGCCGACACTGGCCGTACTCGTGATCGCGACCGCCGGTATCGAGTACGGGCCTCGCCGGAACCGGCATCCGTCGATCCGGCGATCGGCGAGCACCGAGCGGGCACTGCTCGGCGGGGGACTCGCCGCCTTCCTCGTTCTCGCTGCCTTCTCGCTTCGCGGTGCCGGGCCGCTCTCCGTGCTCTTCGCGGCCGGCTCGGTGTTTTCACTACCGGCTCTCGACGCCGTACTCTCGGCGTTCGGGCCGCCCGTGTTGCTCGTCTGGGCGTCGATTTCGATTCTGTTACGCTATGGCCTGCTCACGCCGCTTCTCTCGCTCCCTGCGGCCGGGGTGTTGCTCGTAAACCCGCTCGGCGTCGCGTTCTCGCTGTTCGCGGCGGCCAGTCCCTTGCTATTGGTCGTCGTCCTGGCTCTCGCTGCCGGCGAGTACGCGCTCCGGGTACGTTCCTCGTTGTTTCGTCCGCGTTCGCTCGTCGGCTAGAACTCGTCCAACGGTCCGTCGGTCGCTCCAGAGGTGGGCCCCGGAATCCTTTTGCGGCGCGCTCGACTATTAGAGAGTACTATGAGCATGGGATCGGACATGTATCGTCAGCAGATCCTCGATCACTACAAGAACCCTCGCAATTACGGCGAACTCGACGACCCCAGCTTCACTCACGTCGGCGAGAACCCCCTGTGTGGCGACGCGATCCGGGTCGACGTGAAACTCGCCGACGACGGAGAGACCATCGAAGCGATCTCGTTCCGAGGGGATGGCTGTGCGATCAGCCAGGCTTCGGCGAGCATGTTCTCGGGGGAACTCCGTGGCAAGACACTCGAAGACCTCGATGAGATGGACCGGGACGACATAATCGATCTGTTGGGAGTGGACATCAGCCCGGTGCGTGTGAAGTGTGCTGTTCTCGCCGAGAAGGTCGCCCAGGACGGCGCGGCGATCTACCGCGGCGAGAAAGAGGACATGGAAAAGACGGTTACCGAATAGCAGGACCGTCCACCCGGTCTGGTCCGTTACGGCGTATTACTGCCTCGTTTCCGGCTGCTGTGAGTAGCATCCGAGAGCGGCTGCAAGGGGTGAGCGGTTCCCCCACGAGTGAGCGGGCCGCGGGCGAGCGAGGAAGTGGCTCTTCTTTGATGGCGAGCGAGAGCGAAGTCGTTCGAGAGAGTTTCGCTCTCTCGTGATGAACGAAAGGCGCTCCGCGCCGTTCGAACCACTCTCGCTGCTACGACGAAGCTTCGCTTCGTCGCACAGATTTCTTGGCCGAGTGGGTCGCTTCGCGACCCCGAGGCTAAAAAAGGTGCGAGGTAAGGCGCTCTCGCAGGCTCTCGCGCCCGTCGCCGAGCGTGAGGTAGTAGGCCGCACCGCCGTCCTCGTAGTAGTTCTCGACGCGGCGTTCGGTCTCGAAGCCGAGATGCTCGTAGAACCTGATGGCGTCCTCGTTGGTCGAGCGGGCGTGGCAGGTCACCGTCTCGTGGGCCTCGGCGGCCGCGCCGACCAGATCCGCGCCGAAGCCCTCGCCCCGGTGTTCCTCGGCGACCACCAGAAAGAGGAGGTAGCCGTCCCGGCGAACCGCGGCGAACCCGATGATCTCTTCCTTAGGCGGGCGAACGAGCAGGTTGACCGTCGAGCGCCGATAGGCGTTCGTAAAAAAGCCTTTACGCTGTTTGAGCACGTCGTCGTTGCGGCGGGTTCGCTCCTTGAGGTCCCAGGCTTCCGTGACCAACTCGTCGTCTCCCGGGCCGACGACGCGCCGTTCGACGTTGACGCTCACTACCACGGAGTACTTCGCACTACGATATAATTCCATCGCCTACCAGCCATGTAGCCGGTTCTTCGAGTCCGTCTCCCCCTCTACCAGCCATGCTCGCCGCTCGATGATCGTCCCGTCGGCTCCGGGTTCGGAGCTACCGGTTCGGTTCCTCATAACCCCCTCGCCTCGGCCGCCATCGGGGTTGATCGTCGGCGATCGAAACCGTCAGCCCGAAGCCGCCGTCGCTTCTACCCCGTTCATGCGTGGTCATTCGCTGCTCTCGATGACGTGGCGCGACGTCCTGTTCGCCCACTGGCCGGTCGCGCCGTCGGTCGTCGAGGAGAAACTCCCCACCGGCCTCGCCGTCGACACCCACGACGGCCAGGCCTGGCTCGGCGTCGTTGCCTTCCGGATGGACCCGATCAAGCCCCGCTACTCGCCGATCGGGCTCACCTTCGGCGAGTGTAACCTCCGGACCTACGTCACCCACACGGACACCGACTCCGATCCCGGCTCCGACTCCAGTTCCGGCCCCCAGTCCGGTCCCGACTCGAGTTCCGCTCCCGGGCCGGGACCGGGGATATACTTCTTCAATCTCGACGCGAGCGACCGACTCAGCGTTACACTCGCTCGTCAGCTATTCCAGTTGCCCTACTATACCGCCACGATGGACGTCTCCCGCCGGGGCGAGGAGGTCCGCTTTCGCAGTCGGCGCACGCATTCAGGTGCGTCCCCGAACCGCTTCGCGGCGACCTACCGGCCGACCGGCGAACCTTTCCGTGCGGAGGCGGGCTCGATCGAGGCCTTCCTGGCCGAGCGTTACCGCTTTTACACCGCTGCCGGGGACGACCTGGCGGTCGGCGAGATCGATCACGACCCCTGGCAGCTACAGCCTGCCGAAGCGACCATCGAGACGAACACCTGCTTCGAGGCTAATGGCTTCGAAGGGCCCGAGGGCGAGCCGCTGCTCCACTACAGCCGGACGCTTCCGGTCTCGGCGGGACGCCTCCGGCAGTGGTGAGTTCGGTGCCGATAGCATGAGGCCCTCTCGACGACGTTCCCGAACCTGTTCGACCGCCCCGCAGCCGGGAGCCGGCCGATGAACCTCGACCCGCGCTCGATCCCCTACCGCGCCGCCGAGCGACTCTTCCGGTTCGGGTGGCCGCTTTTGTTCCTCGCGGCCTCGGGGACCCCAGGGGTCGGCCCGTTGGGGCCGCTCAGGATTCTTGCCATCGCGATCGGCGGGGTGCTCTTACTGTTAGGCTGGCAGGCCGCTGTCTACCGGCGCTTTTCCTACGAAGTGACCGCCGACACCCTCGACATCCACTCGGGCGTGCTCTCCCGCTCAGCGCGCGCTCGGCATCGTCGACGTGAGCGTCGAGACCGCGGGTGGGGGCAGCACCGAAGCCCGCCTGCGCTACCTGAGCGTCGAGGGTGCCCGCCGGCTCCGCGAGGACCTGCGCCGGCGCGACTCGGTGCGGGAGGACGAGGCCGGAGCGACGGGCGAGGAGCCGGACGCCGACCGGGCTCCGACCGAGTTGTTCGCGATCGAGCCCGGCGAACTCGCGCTTTTGGGGCTGACCGCGATCGATCTCCGACTGTTGTCGCTGGCGACGATTGCCCTCCCGATCCTTGTGCCCTCGTTCGCGAGCATAGCGGGGTCCAACGGCGTGCCGGTCGGACCAATGGGTGCGCTCGTTCTCGCGCCGGTGAGCGCGGCCGCCTTCGTTCTCCTCATGGGGCTCGTGAGCGGCGGCGTAACGGCCTCTAACTACTACGACTTCCGCCTGCTTGGTGCCGACAGCGATCTCCGGTACGAGCGCGGGTTGTTCCAGCGGAGCGAGGGGACGATCCCGGTCGATAAGATCCAGGCACTCGCGATCGAGGAGAACGTCCTGGCACGCTTCTTCGGCTACGCGACGCTGGCCGTCGAGACCGCGGGCTACGCCTCGGATCAAGGTCCAAGCGGCGGCTCCCAAGCGGCGGTGCCGCTGGCGACCCGCGAGCGCTGTCTCTCCCTCGCCCGGTCGATCGAACCCGTCTCGATACCCGAGTTCAGCCGCCCACCCAAACGCGCCCGGCGGCGCTACGCGATCCGCTACGGGCTGATCGTTGCCCTGCTTGCCGCTCTCGCGTGGGCTCTCGTACGGGTTCTCGATGTCGCCGCTCCCTGGTATGGCGTGCTCGCTCTCTTCGTCGTCGTGCCCGTCGCCGCTCACCTGAAGTGGGTCAGCCGGGGGTATGCGCTGACGGAGGGCTACGTCCTCACGCGCAACGGCTTCTTCACCCGGACGACGACGATCGTTCCCGACTACCGGGTCCAAACCGTTGCCGAGGCACGAACGATCTTCCAGCGCCGCCGGTCGCTCGCGACCGTCACCATCGATACCGCCGGGGCGGGCGGCTCGCGAGTCGCTCGCGCGGTCGACATCGACGCCGCGAGTGCCGCCGAACTGCGCGAAACCGTCGCCGACCGCCTCCAAGGGGCGCTCACTGTCCGCCGTGGTGAGGGGGCCGACCACACCGATCGGACCGACCGGATCGACTGGGCCGATCGTCCCGATCGAGCCGAACGCGACGTGACGCCAGGTCATCCCTTAGCCGATGACCTGACGACCGCCGAGGGTCCTTCGGGTGCGGAGAACGGCGAGAGCACGGCGACACCCGGGGACGGCGGCGAGGGCGGGGATGGGGATGGGACGATCGATCACGAGGCGGAGGCGAACGCGAACGACGATTCGAGTGGTCGTTCCGAGAGGTCCGCGAGCGACGTCGACGGTGGGGGGGTTGGGTTATCGGAGAGCACCGCCGATACCAGTGTCGGGCCGAATGATAAGGACGACGATGGTTCCGAGAGCCCGGGGAACAGTAGGAAGACCCAGTGACAGTGCCTTGTGTGTCCCGCAGAGGATCCCTACTCCAGGACCGATGAAGCCCTTACCGTCCGCTGGGTTTGCCCCGCACGAAGCGTTACTCCTCGACGTGCTCCTCGGAGCCCTCGCCCGAGCGCAGTAGTTCAGGCGCCCCGAAGGGGAGTTTCCCGGTCGCGAGGTAGTGGATGACGGTGAGTACTCCGAGGAGGAGACCGAGATTTCTGATCCGACTCGCTTTGCTCATGCCTGTTTCGAGGACCGGGACGGCCTTAACCCCGGCGACAGGTCGCGATCAGAGCGGTTCTTCGCCTTCGATGATCCGCTCGGCGCGCTCGACGAGTGCCGGGACTCGCTGTTCCATCTTCGGGTACATCGGGTCGTCGGAGTTCCCCTCTAAGTACCGTCGGAAGAACATCTCGCCCAGTGCGCCCAACTTGTAGACCGCAAGCGCGCGGTAGAACCGCTCGTCGGTGAACTCGATGCCCGTTCGCCCTTCGTAGCGATCGACCAGTTCCTGCCGGCTGGGATAGCCCTCTCGCTCCATGAACGTCGCCGTCAGTTCGGGGACCGAGGGCTCGGGATCGCCCGCGTCGCGCCAGTACGATAACATCCACCCCAGGTCCGCCCGCGGATCGCCGAGCGTCGAGAGCTCCCAGTCGAAGACGCTCACGAGTTCCGGGGGTGTGCCGGGCGCGTACATCACGTTATCGAGCTTGTAATCGCCATGCACCAGCGTATGGGGATGTTCCGTCGGACAGTTCGCGTCGAGCCACTCGCTGACGCCCGCTAACCCAGGCAAATCGCGTTCCTCCGTGGTGACTTCCATCGCCCAGTCGTACTGTTTACCCCAGCGCTCGACCTGGCGTTCGGTGTAGCCCTCCGGATAGCCAAAGTTCCCGAGCCCCACGTCTCCGTAGTCGACGGCGTGGATCTCACAGAGCGCGTCGACCAGTTCCTCGCCGATCGCCTGGCGGCTCTTCCTGTTCGCGAAGCGGTCGGCTTCCGACTCCCGGAGGACGGTGCCCTCGACCTGCTCCATCACGTAGAAATCCGACCCCATGACGCTCTGGTCCTCCGATCCCAGTACCGTCTCCGGGACGCGCGCGGCGGTCCCCTGGAGGGCGTCGATCACCCGGTACTCCCGGAGGACATCGTGGGCGGTTTCGGCGATCTCGCCCGGCGGCGGCCGGCGGACCACGAGTTCCCGATCACCCCAGGTGACGAACAGGGTCTCGTTCGAGTGGCCCTCCTGGTGGTGGCGGACGTCGTAGGTCTCGACCGATCCGAGTTCGGCTTCGAGGTAGCTCGCTAACGCTTCCTCGTCGACGAGCCGTGCGAAGTACTCGCCGTCCTCGCTACCACCTTCGGCCCGCCCGTCGCTGTGATTACCTTCGGTTTCGGCGTCCGTGTCCCCGCTGGTCATGTGCGTTGGATTCGCCGCCGATCCCTAACACCCTTCGGGTCGTTCGCCTCCGGGGGCGGTCGCGAACTCGCCGCCCCGTCGCGCCGATTCCCTCCGCTCGTCCCGTGGCTTTAGGACCTCGTGTATGCAATTCCGAAACATGGAGTACAACGACTCCGAGACGGCCCGCGAGTTGGCCGAGCGCGCGCGTGCGTTCATGGACGAGGAAGTCCTCCCCACCGAACGCGCCCTGCCGGCCGGCGAGCCGGTGAGTGAGGAGACCATCGCCGACTTACGCGGCGAGGCTCGCGAGCGGGATCTCTATGCTCCCCAAATCCCCGAGGAACACGGCGGCATGGGCCGGGACCTCCGGGACGTCCTGCCGCTGTTCGAGCAGGCCGGTCGGTCGCTGCTCGGCGCGCCCGCGATGCGCGTCGACGCTCCCGACGAGGGAAACATGCATACCCTCGAACTCGTCGGCACCGACGAACAGAAGGCCGAGTACCTCGACCCGCTGGTCGCCGGGGAGATCTCCTCCGGTTTCTCGATGACCGAACCCCTCCAAGGAGGTGGGTCGGACCCGAAGATGCTCCGGACCACCGCCGAGAAGGACGGCGACGAGTGGGTTATCAACGGCCACAAATGGTGGACCACCCAGGGCTCGGCCGCCGACGTCCTGTTGGTGATGGCCCGCACGAACCAGGAAGCCCACCCCTACTCCGGCTGTTCGTTTTTCCTCGTCTCGCCGGGGATGGACGGCGTCGAGATCGTTCGGGACATTCCCCACGTCGGTCCCTCGATGGTGGGTGAAGGCCACGCCGAGATCAAGTACGACGACGTACGGGTCCCCGAGGAGAACCTGTTAGGTGGACGTGACCAGGGGTTCCAGCACGCTCAGCAACGATTGGGGCCGGCCCGCCTGACCCACTGTATGCGATTTACCGGGATGGCGACCCGCGCACTCGAGATCACGAAGGCCTACCTCGACGAGCGCAAGGGTTTTGACTCCCGCCTCTCGGAGAAACAGGCCCTTCGCTACGAGATCGCCGAGGCCGAAACCCGGCTCCACGCCGTGCGGACAATGGTCAGGGACGCCGCCGATAAGATCGCGGTGGGCGAAGAAGCCCGGGTCGAGGTCGGGATGTCGAAGGTCTTCGCCGCGAACGTCACCCAGGAGGCGATCGATACCGCCTTGCAGCTCTGTGGGGGCAACGGGATCGGCCGGGACCTCCCGATCGCCGATTTCTACGAGGCGGTTCGGTCCTTCCGGATCGTCGATGGAGCCGACGAGGTCCACAAGCGCGTGATCGCCCGGAACGCCTTCGAGGACCTGGACGAGGCGGAATTAGAGACCCTCACGCGCTACGGCGAGTAGGAACGAAGCGATCGAGGACCGGGGACCGAGGGCCGCTCGCACGTTCGGGGCGACCGGCTCCTCACCGAGCGAGCGGTTCCCGGCGAAAGGGCCTTGCCTCGGTGTGATCCTCCGGCGCTATGGACGCGACCGACGCCGAGAGTGTGAACGAAGAGACCATCCGAACCGTTGCCCGGGAGATAGGTGCAGCCGACTCGACGGTCGCGCTGACCGGCGCGGGGGTCTCGACGGCCTCGGGCATCCCTCCCTTCCGGGGTTCGGGTGGTGTCTGGGAAGAGCACGACCCGCGGGACTTCCACATCACTCGCTTCGAGCGCGATCCGGCCGGTTTCTGGATCGATCGCCTCGCCCTCCACGGGACGATGTACGGCGATCGCGAGATCGAACCCAACGCCGCCCACGAGGCACTCGCTATCCTCGAATCGATAGGCGAACTCGACGCGCTCGTGACACAGAACACCGATGGCCTCCACGAGGACGCTGGCTCCTGGGACGTCATCGAGCTACACGGCAACGGGGGCCGCGTGATCTGTCGAGCGTGTGGGGAGCGCATCGACGCCACAACTGCCCGCGAGCGGGTTCGGGAAGGCGAGACCCCACCGCGCTGTGGGTGTGGCGGGGTCTACAAGCCCGACGTCGTGCTCTTCGGCGAGGACCTCCCCGAGAACGCCCTCGCCCGATCACGGATCCTCGCCGAACGCGCGGACGTCTTACTTACCGCCGGCTCCTCGCTCACCGTCGAACCGGCTGCCTCCCTCCCGCGACGAGCCGCCGACAGCGGGGCGACCCTGGCGATCGTGAACCTCGACCCGACCCCAGTGTCCGACCGGGCGACCTACGACTGGCGGGCCGACCTCACCGACGTACTCCCGCGAGTGGCCGACGCGGTGCTCAACGAGAACCGATTTCGAGACGAGCGAGCCGACGACCGCTCCCGGCGGTAAACTTTTGAACCGGGTCGGCCTGGATTCGTCCGCCATGGACTACGGTGTCACACGCGTCGAGGACGTCCCGGTCACGGACCTCTCGGAAGTCGATGCCATCCCGCCCGATCACGACATCCGCGCGATCGGCGACGCTTTGGGGACGGAGGAGACGAACGTCACCCTCTGGTACTTCGAGCCGGGCGAGGAGATCGGCTATCACGCCCACTCCGAGCAGGAAGAGCTGTACTACATCTTAGAGGGGGAGTTCTCGCTCAAACTCGGACGCTCGGGGGAAGAGGAGATAATCGAGGCCGGCCCGGGAACCGTCTTCGCCGCCGGCCCCGAGGTCGGCCACGGCCACCGCTACACCGGCGATGGCGTGGGAGTAGTGCTCGCGATCGGCGCGCCGCCGGTCGAGGACCCGGGACTCGACCCGCACGACCTCGATGGGAGTTAACGAAGAACCCGGATTCGGCGGAAGCTACAAGTGGCGGCCTGCGGTACATAGTAACATGGTCCGATGTGGATTCTGTGAGGCCGACGTCACCGACTGGGCACAGCGGATCGAGGCAATGACCCATCCGCCGAGCACGCCGAAGGTGTGGTCGTGTCCGGAATGCGATACCGTGTTAGGGGTATCGGACTGGGGATCGGAGCGGCGGGAGTAACTCCGGGCTTCGAGCGAGCCCCCGGCCGCACGCGACAGCCGGAATCACGAGTCGGTGGTCGACCGTCTCAGTCCGCTCCGGCCTCGACCGCCTCCGCCTCGCCGCCGGCGTAGGTCGCGTTCAGGTGTTCTAAGATGCGCTCGGATTCGGCCATCGTCACCCCTCGCTCGTCGTCGATCAGCACCGGGACGCCGCGCTGGCCCGAGACCTCCTTGACCTCGTCGCGTTTCGAGTGTAGTCCTTCGACCCAGACGCTGTCGTACTCGACGCCGAGTTCCTCCATGCGCTCGTGGACGCGTTCACAGAACGGACACCCTTCGAGTTCGTAGAGCGTGATGCTCATAGGAAATTCGAGGAACGCCAGTACTAAAAGCGTGTTCCGCCCGCCGACGCTCCCAGGAGCCCGACTCCCCCCTTCGATTCGCTCGCGACGCGATCGCCACCGGGACTTTTGTTCCCGACCGCCCACTTCAGGCCATGCCGCCGACCACCGGCGAGCCCGCCCCCGACTTCGAGGCGCTGCTCTGTAACGGCGAGACCTTCCGGCCGGTTTCCCTTTCGAACCTCCTCGCCGGCGAAGCCGGCTGCGTGCTGGTCTTTTTCGGGTTCACCGGCAGCGCGATCGCGGAGAACTGGTGGAAGCGCTACGACCGGGCCGGTTGGGACGAGTTCGCAGTCCCCGTCCTGGGAATCAGCCGCGACGGTCCCTACGCACAGAACGCTTTCTTGCGCGGGATTTCGAGCCCGTTTCGCTTCGTCAGCGACGTCGACGGCGCGGTCGCCGCGAGCTACGACCTACTGACCGAGCGGAGGGGCATGGCCGGGACGCACACTGCTCGGCGGGCGATCTTCGTTCTCGACAGTGACCGGATGGTTACTCACGCCTGGGTGGCCGACGATTGGATCTCCCCCGTGCCGACCGAGGGGATCGAAACCGCTACCGAAGCCCTCGGGAACTGAGGGCGATTCGTCCGGCTGCTCCCCTTCCTGGCGATCGAACTCCCACCGGCGAGAGGTCGGCGAGCGTCGCCATTACGTGCTCGCTTCGACCTCGGCCTCGGCATCGGTTCCGGTCTCGGCCGTCGCGTCCACTCCGGTGGCCAGCCGTTCCCAGAACACGACCACCGAAGGGGTGACGATCAGTGCCGTTAGGTAGGAGTAGACGACGGTGAGTGCGATCAACACGCCGAACTGCCCGAGCACCGGGAAGATCGCGAGTACCAACACCCCGATCCCCGAAGCGGTCGTGAGCATGCTGCCCGTGAGCGCACCGCCCGTGCCGATCACCGTCCGGTCGAGCGCGGCGAAGACGTCATTGGTGTGGGCGTACTCGTCGGTGAAGCGATGGACGACGTGCACCGAGTAATCGATCCCGAGCCCGAGCGCGATCGCGAGAATCGTCGCCGTCAGCGAATTGAAGGGGATACCGAACAGCCGCATCGACCCTGCGAGCAGCGCCACCGAGACGACGATCGGGACGAGATTTACCAGCCCCAGCGACGCCCGCCCTTCGAGAACGTAGTAGACCAACAGCAGGAAAAGCGCCGTCGCCACTAGGGCGACGATGAGGCTCTGGATCGCGGAGGCAAGGATCGTATCGGAGATCTGCTGGAAGACTACTGTACTTCCCGTCGCCGTCGCTTCTAAGCGGTAGCGATCTGCCACCTCGCGGGCGTCGGCGGTGATCTCGCTTTGCTCGGCGCTTGCCTTCACCGTGTAGACGACCTGGGTGCTCGTGTAGTCCTCGGTGATGTAGTTCAGCGCCTGTGAGCGATACGGTGAGTCGAGCAGGGCGTCGTAGATCTCCTTCAGATCGTCATCCGGCACGCCGTCGTCGTCGACGTCGTTTCGCTCGACCAGCCGGCGGAACTCGGGGGACTGAGCGGCGTAGTCGTCGATCACGGTATTGATGCTTTGGGTCTCGGCGCGCCGGTCATCGACGACGAAGGAATCGGGCGGGTCGCGGTTGGCCCGCTGGATCGATTCGAGCGCGGTGTCCCTCGTGAGCGAGCCCCGGGCGTAGATCGTGATCGTATCGTCCTGTGCGGACGCGAAATTGTCCTCTAAGAAGTTCGTGGTCCGAGTGACGGTGTACTCGCTGGGCGCGAAAGGCTCGGGTAGTCGTTCCAGGTAATCGGCGACGTCCTCGGGCGGCAGGAAGTCCTCCTGGGAGAAGGAGGTCCCGACGCCGGTCGCGTAATAGGAGGAGCCGACGGTGAGCAAAACGATCGCGATGAGGAAGACGTAGGGCGCTTTCCGTGCGATCACCACGCCGACCGGCAGCACTCGCGAGAGAAGGGAGCCCTCCGAACCGAGGGGCTGCTCGCCGAAGCGGGGGATTCCGAGACTACTCGTTCGCTGATCGAGGTAGACCTTCGCGGCCGGCAGGAAGATCCCGAATATCAGGAAGGTAAAGACGATCCCGATCGCCGCGACGAAGCCGAAATCGCGGATCGGCGGCAGTTCGCTCACGCCGTTCGCGGCGAAGCCAAGCACCGTGGTGCCCGTCACGATGAAAAAGGCCACGAGTAACTGGTCGGTCGAGATCCGCATCGCGGGCTTTACGTCCCGGCTCTCGATGCGCTCCTCGCGATAGCGATTGATCGCGTGGATCCCGAAGTCGATCCCGACCGCTAGTAATAGGGGCGGGACGGCGACCAGCAGTTGCGAGAAGGCGATACCGGCGATCCCCATGAAGCCAAACGTCCAGATTATCGCCATCCCCAGCGCGACCACCCCCAAAAGTAGGTCGAGGGGATCGCGATAGGAGAGCACGAGAAACGCGAGGATCAACACGACGGCAGCAGGCGTGACGATGAGGATCGAATCGGTGATGACGTTGCCGAACTCCGCGGAGACGATTCCCGACCCGAAGACCGTGATGTCCGAATCGACACTGCTCACGATCGTTGCCGCCCGGGTCTGGATCGGCGTCAGTGGACTCGTCCCGCCCTGGCCCGCCGAGGTCGAGACCCCACCGAGGACATCGTGCTCGACGACGGCGATCGTCGCCGACGCCGAGGCGGCCTCGCGATTGAAGTCGTCGCTGACGGTCCCTCGGAAGCCCTCGCTTCGGGCAGCTTGCCGTACGGCCGCGTCGATCTCGGTGGGGGTCGCTTCCTCGATCGCGTCGATCTGTGCTTCCGTGGTGGTCGCGTTCGACTCCAAGGTCCGGGCGACGGTCGCCGCGGCGCTAGAGGTCGAGACGACTCGGAGGTCTTCGTTGCTCTCGAGGCGCTGTTGGGCCTCTAACATCGCGAGCAGCTCGTCTTTCGCGAGGACGTTCCGACCCCGCTGGATGAGCTGGGTAGTACCGTTGGTCGTCTCGAAGGGCGGCGAGAACTCCTGGTTGACGTCCTCTAAGGCCTGTTGAGCCGGACTGTCCTCGGTGAACTGGCTCGTCCCCGCGGCCGTCGAGATGTTCCCGAGCCCCACCCCGAAAAGGGCTGTCACGAGCAGGAAGGCGAGGATTACCGTCCGCGGGCGCTCGGTGATCCACCGATCGACGCGATCGATGACCGCTTGGTAATCGAAGCGTCCTCGCTCGGCGTCCCCGGAATCGCTACCGCTGCTGTCGCTGCGGGCGTCGGTGCTGTCGGCACTGTCGGCGCTACCGGTACTCTTCTTCCCATCCGGGTCGCCGAACTCGAAGCCCGACTCGTCGTCGCTCACGCCCGGACCTCGCGCCCGGTTCTCGGAGCCCGATCACCGAATCGATCCGTACGTGCTGTTCTCACGGTTCGTCGTTGCTCCGCTTAGGACGCTACCGGCATTTGAGGGCTCCGGTACCCACGATGGTAGCGACCCCGCTCCGATCGCGGCCGGGCACGACCGTCCGGATCGTTCGGCCGCCAGTACCCGGCGCTCGACCCCGAATCGGGGATCGAATTTATGTCTCGACCGAGTTCACCTGAGCCATGCACCTCGGGGCACTCCTCCCGCATCTCGGCGATACCGATCCGCTCGAACTGGCGACCGACGCCGAAAAGTGGGGCTACGATTCGGTCTGGCTCGGCGAACTCTGGGGGCGAAGCTCGGTCGTCACCCTCACCCGGATCGCCTGCCACACCGAGGATATCGGTATCGGGACCGCCATCACGAACGTCTACTCGCGCTCGCCGGCCACCCTCGCGATGACCGCTGTCACGCTGGACGACGCTGCCGACGGGCGATTCACCCTCGGGGTCGGCACGAGCACCGAGAAGGCGATTTCGGACCTGCATGGAACGGAGTTCGCCCGACCCGTCAGGCGCGCCCACGAGGCCATCGAGTTGATCCAGCGCTTCACGAGCGGCGACAAAGGACGGGTACGCTACGATGGCGAGGTCTTTTCGGTCGCGGACTTCCCGCCGATCGAGGCCGACGTCCCGATATATCACGCCGCGCTCGGGCCGGCCAACCGGCGCGTCGTCGGTCGGCTCTGTGATGGCTGGCTCCCTCACAATATCCCGTTCCCGGATCTGGACGACGCCTTCGAGGAGATCGCGACCGCCGCCCGCGAGCGGGAGCGGGACCCCGAGGCGATCACCGTTGCGCCCTACGTGCCCGCCGCGGTCGCCGAGGAGCCCGCGGTCGCCGAGCGAGCGATCCGGAGCCACGTCGCGTACTACGTCGGCAGCGCCGCGGGCTACCGGAACGCGGTCGGCGCGCGATTCCCTGAGGCAAGCGAGGCGATCGCGAGCGCCTGGAACAAGGGGGATCGAGGGGAGGCCGCTGAGGCGGTCACCGAGGAGATGGTCGGTGCCCTCGGGGTCTGTGGCACGCCCGAGGACGCACGCACCCAGCTCGAAGAACTCCATGAGAACACGATAATCGACACCCCGCTTGTGATCGTTCCCCAGCAGGCCGCCGACGAACTCGCCGCGGGGACCCTCGAAGCGCTCGCTCCGCTGGCAACCGAGAGCTGATCGGCCGCCTACGATGTCCCGTCGAGGCCGACGATTTCGAGTAGGTCACACAGACCCGCGATCCGATAGTCGACGACGCCATCCGGGTCCCGGGACGCACCCGCTTTCCCCTCGTCGTTATCGGTGGTCCCGTCGGTCCCGGTCCCGGTTTCGGCCTCGGAGCCCTCCGTGTCAGCGCCGGGCCCATCGGTCTCGGACTCCGGTCCGGTCGCCGCGCTCCCGCCGAAGGCCACGGTTCGAAGGCCGGCCCAGGAGCCCCCGCGCATGTCGTTGTGATACCGATCGCCGACCATGACCGATCTATCGGGATCGACCCCGGCGTTGCCGATGGCCGTGGCGAAGACCGCCGGGTCGGGTTTCGTTCGGCCGACTTCCTCGGAGGTCGTCATTTCATCGAAATACTCGATCAGTCCGAACTCGCCGAGGACCCGTTCTGCCTCTCGGGTATCGATGTCGCTGATCAGACCCAAGTAGACCGCTCCCGAGAGCGCTTCGATGGTCTCGCGTGCCCCATCGACCGGCTGGAGGCACTCCTCGGTCGCCCGTTCGAAGATCGGCCGCCACTCTTCTTCCGGCACGGGGGAGCCGACCGCGGCCTCGATCGCCCGGTCGTAGCCCGCGGCGGCAGAACGGAACTCCGTGCCCCGGCGCTCGCGGAAGTACTCGCCTAAGACCGCCCGCCAGGTCCCGAGCGCACGCTCCTCGTCGAGATCGTACTCGGTAGCCAGCTCGGTGACGAACCGGCGATGGCCCTTCCGTACCGACGCGAGATCGAGTACCACACCCCCGATATCGAAGAAGACGGCCTCGGCGTCGTCGATCATACCCGGCCTATCGACGCCTGCGACAAGAGCGTTCCTACCCGCTCTCGAACCGACGATCGCCCCCCCGATCGGAATCGGAACCGGTTTCGAACGGATCGGAACCGCGACTCCGGCCGGATCCGGGACCGTCGGCCGACCGTTCGTGCGATCGCGTGCCGAAGCCGGGCGGCGTGCCTCCGGCGATGGGAACCGAGCGAGTCGCCCTCCCTTCTCCGTCGCCGTCCTCTCCCCTTCGAGCGCGACCGGAGTTCAGCGGCGAGCGAACGGTACCGAAACACCTGGACCGCCGATCGCGCCCGCTTCGGTCGAGACAGCGGCCCATCCCCTCTCGTCCGTCGGCGTCGGTACGCGCTCGCCAGCCGATCGAGACGCGTTCGGAGAACTCGTACCGTCAGCGGCTGTGCTTCGAGGCTCGACCACGCGAAGACGATCCCGGTCGTGGCGACCAGACGGCCGAACGCCGACACCCACACCAGCGCCGAGAGTCCACGGTCGGCCAACAGCGCCGCGAGCACGCTCCCGAGGCCGATCCCGGCACCGCCGGCGAGCAACGCTACCGCGAGCAGCCACCGCCGATGGCGCTCGCAACACCGGTCGCGATCGTTCACAGTTTCGCTCTCAATCGACGTGTAATAAAATCTCGTCAGACGGAGCGGAATTAATGCTCGATAACGGCCGCCGACCGAGGGGAGCGCGGGTCGGTAGCGAGCGGGGTGGTTTCGGTGTCGTCGAGCGCGTCGGGAGCGGGCGAGGGAACAGGACGAAAAGAGCGGAACGCTTCGCCTACTCCGTCGACACCGGGCGATAGCGCCGGACGCCTGCCTCGGTGGTCGAGCGCCGGGCCCGATCGGTCGCCTCCAAGCGGGCGAGTGCCGAGACGACCTCCGGGAGCCGGTAGGCGAACTCCCGTTCGTCCTCGACGCGCTCGCGGGCGAGTTCGGCCGCGGTCGTTCCGCTCTCGGGATCGAGCCGGTTCGCTACTCCCTCGGCGAGTCGGCGCAGGCTCCGGCGATCGCGATCGATCGTCTCCCCGTACTCCTCGTGTACCGGGCCGTGGCCCGGGAAGACCCGACCGATCGAGCGTGCCGCGAGCCGATCGAGCGTCCGCTCGAAGGCCGGTAGCCCCTCCCCTGACCCCGCGATCGAGCCCGACGTGCAACAGAACCGGTCGGAACGGCGCGAGGACGGTGTCGCCGGCGAAGAGCACCCGTTCGCCCTCGATGGTCGTCTCGAAACAGCGGTGGTCGGCCTGGTGGCCCGGCGTCGGTATCGTCTCGAACGCGACGTCGCCGATCGTAATGGCGTCGTTTCCGTCCTCGCCGATCCAGCGATCGACGGCCGCGGGCGGGAGTAGCCGTCGGCTGCGTTCCAGTGACTCGCGTGCCATTCCTATCGCCCGGTCGCGTTCCGTCCCTTCCAGGCCGGCGGCCGTCGCGTTCGCCTCGACCTGCCGCGCCAGATCATCGGGGTCGCGCCCGAGCCGTTCGCGGACGCCGACCGGGGCGTACACCGTCGGGTGCGCGCGCTCGATCACCGTCGGGACCTGGCCGACGTGATCGACGTGGGGGTGGGTGAGCACGAGATGGGCCACGTCGGCGAGGTCGTAGCCGGCGGCGGTGAGTGCCTCCTCTAATCGGTCGCCGGCGCGCTCACCGGTCATCCCCGTATCGATCAGGGTCGGTTCGGGAGTATCGAGCAGGTAGGCCGCGACGTGACCGGGGGGCCAGTCGACGTCGAACTCGATCCGGTGGACGTCCTCGATACCGACTCCGGCGGTCGTCCTCCGATCGGCTCCTATCGTGTTCACGTCGTCCATCTACCGGCACGAAGCGACCGCGCGCCGATAAGCGTTGAGAAGCGCCGTCGCTGCGGACTCCGAGCCGGGGATCACCTGTTCGGTGACCGGGACTTATACCCCGGGCACCCGATCGGGGAGTCGAACGACGCCAGTCGATAGAACGCGACCGACCGGACCCCGGAGGGCAAGGACGTGAGCACCGATCGATTCGACGTGGCCGGCCGGACGGCGATGATCACCGGCGCGTCGAGTGGCATCGGGCGGGCGATCGCCGAACGTTTCGCGAGCGAGGGCGCGAACGTCGCGATCTGCTCGCGTTCGGCCGAGGACGTCGAGCGGGTCGCCGCCGACATCAACGACCGCACGGACGAAGCGGCGGGGGGCGAGGACGACGAGCACGAGTCCGATGGACGCGGCCGGGCGATCGCGCTCGAATGTGCCGTCACCGACCGCGAGGAAGTCGAGACCTTCGTCGAAGGGGTAGTAGAGGAATTCGGCACGATCGACTGTCTCGTCAATAACGCCGGGGCGAGCTTCATGTCCTCTTTCGACGACATCTCTCGAAACGGCTGGGAAACGATCGTCGACACCAACCCGCATGGAACCTATCGCTGCATGCAGGCCGCCGGTCCCTACCTCCGGGAAAGCGGTGCGGAAAGCGAAAACGAGGACGGCAGAGAGGGCGATAGTGATGGGGCCGACGGTGAACGGACCGGGGGCAGCAAAACGGTGATCAACCTCGCGAGCGTCGCGGGCCAGGCCGGTTTGCCGCATATGAGTCACTACGGCGCAGCGAAAGCTGGCGTCGTCAATCTCACGACGATCCTCTCCTACGAGTGGGCCGAGGAGAACGTTCGGGTGGACTGTATTGCACCGGGCTTCGTCGCCACCCCAGGGGTGGAAAGCCAGATGGGCGTCAGTGCCGGCGAGATCGATCGGGGGAAAGGTCGCTCGCCGGATCGGGACGAGCGAGGAGATCGCCGACATCGCCCAGTTCCTCGCGTCGCCGGCCTCTTCGTATCTCGTCGGCGAGACGATCACCGCCCAAGGCGTGCCCCGGATCGAGGAGTCACCCGACCTATGAGCCACGACAGCACGGGCGCGGGAGCCGCCGACGGTGCCGACGGCGCCGACGGCGCTGACCGCGAGATCCACCTGCCGGTGGCCGCCCAGGAAAGCCTCGATGCCATCGTCGAGATCGCCCGGCGCGCCGAACGCACGGGCTACGAGCGCGCCTGGATGCCGGAAACCTGGGGCCGGGACGCCGTAACAGTACTCGCGAGCATCGCTCATGGAACGAGCGAGATCGGGCTGGGTTCCTCGATCACGCCGGTGTACTCGCGCTCGCCGATCTTAGTGGGCCAGACCGCCGCCACCCTCCAGGAGGTCTCGGATGGACGATTCCGCCTCGGGCTCGGTCCCTCCGGGCCGGCAGTGATCGAGAACTGGCACGGCGTCGAGTTCGGCAACCCCCTCCGGCGAACCCGCGAGTACGTCGATATCGTTCGCCAGGTGCTCGCGGGCGAGCGCGTGACCTACGACGGCGAGTACTTCGAGTTGGAAGGCTTTCGCCTGCGGAGCGATCCACCCGAGCGGCCCCCGAGGATCGACGTCATGGGGATGGGACCGAAGGCGGTCGAACTCGCAGGGCGGTTCGCCGACGGCTGGCACGCGATAATCCTCACGCGCGATGGGTTCGAGGAGCGGATCGCGGACCTCCGGCGGGGCGCGGAGTTGGGCGATCGTGACCCCGCCGACGTGCGGACGACCTGGGCGCTGACCTGCTGTGCACTGGCGGACGGCGAGCGCGCCCGCCGACTCGTACGGGGTCATCTCGCGTTCTACGTCGGGGCGATGGGCGACTACTACCGCGAGTCCCTATCGCGTCAGGGCCACGCCGAGACCGCCGAGGCGATCACCGAACGATGGCAATCGGGCGAGCTCGAGGCGGCAGTAGAGGCGATCTCCGACGAGCTGCTATAGCACCGCCGTCGCCGGCACGCCCGACCGGGCCCGCGAACTGCTCTCGGAGTTCGGGGCTATCGAGGGCGTCGATGCGCTCGCGGTATCCTTTCCGCGGGAGGCGGGTAGCGAGGGAATCGAGGCGACGATCGACGCGCTCGCGCCCGAGGCCTGATGTCCTCAGCGTGACGATCGCCTCGCGTTTCCCCGCCGGGACGAGTACCCGTACGAATCACCCGTCGTCTCGATGTCCTTTCGTTAGTATAAGCCGCCCGTCCGCTCGCTGCGGAACGACCCGCCGGGATCGATCCGGCGATCCAGTACGCGGATCGGACGAGAGGGATGCTATCTGACCCGCGAACCGCCTCGGAGGGCCGGAGGGTATCGCGACCGTTCGCTCGGCTTCCCGTCCGCTCGCGATCGTACCGACGGTTCGACTCTCCGGCGGTTTCGATACGGTTAGGGACCCTGATTCGTTCCCTCGAAGTAACGTGACCGATAGTTCGGGGACGGTTGCAGCGCGGTTCGAGGAGCCCTGGGGGTTGTTGATGAGTCTGTGGCTGTTGTGGGTGTTCATCGGTGCCTATGCGATCGTCCCGGCGAGCGCACTCCCGGTCGTCACCGAGGGAACGGACGTCGGGCTCGCGGCTGCCTCCTGGATCGTCACCGCTCCGCCGGTCGGCGCTGCGATCGCGGGGCTCCCGATCGGCGCGTGGCTCGATCGAACGGATAATCGCCGAGCGATCGTTCTCGCCGGCCTGTGGCTGTTCGTCGTTGGTCTCCTGGCGTGGGTCGCGGGCACGGAGGAACTGTACTGGCCGCTGGTCGCCACGCGGCTGCTCGGCGGTGTCGCGCTCGTAACCGCCTGGGTCGCCGGCATCAACCTCCTCAGTGCCGGCTTCACCGATCGCTACCGAACAACCGTCGTCGCGGCCTACGCCGCCGGCTATCCGGCCGGTTACGCGCTCGGACAGTTCGGAGCCCCGATCGTCACCGCTCGACTCGGCTGGCCGGCGACCTTTCCGGTCTTCGGGGCGCTCGCTGCAGGCACGCTTCCGGCCTGTTATCTCGCCGGTCGCGGAATCGATCGCCCCCCGTCCGAGGGGGACGCGACGCTCCGGGGGGCCGCGAGCGTGCTCGCGAACCGGGACGTCCAGGTCGTCTGTGTGCTCTCCTTCGTGGCCTACGCGGTGTATCTGATCCTCAATAGCTGGCTGCCGACGTATCTCGTCGCGGTCTTTGGCCTGTCATTGGCCGAAAGCGGACTGTTCGTCGCGAGCGTTCCGGCGATCGGCATCGCCGCCCGGACGAGCGGGGGCCTGCTTGCCGATCGGGCCTTCGCCCGGCGGCAACGACCCGTGGTGGTGCTTTCGTTCGCGGCGACGACCCTCGTCGTCGCCGCCCTGGCTGTCCTCGGTCGGATCGGGACGCTGGTGCCTTTCCTCCTCGGGCTCGCCGCCGCGGGCTTTGGGATCCAGTTACAGATCGGCGTGCTCTATACCTATGTCCAGGGCTTCGTCGCGGAGGAGACGATCGGTACCGCCGTTGCACTCGTCGCCGTCGTCGGCTGGATCGGCCAGTTCGTCGCGCCCGCCCTCACCGGCGCGCTCGTCGATCGCACCGGCAATCACGGTGTTGTCCTCGTCTGTGCGGTCGCGTTCGCGTTTTTCGGCATCGGAATCGCGTGGTTCGCGCCTGACCCGTAGCCTGCCCGCTCCCGGTCGAACGTCGGGTATACTCGCCGTTCCCATCGGTTTCGCTATCGTCGCCGAGCCGACCGGCGTCCGTCGGCGTCGCGCGGCGGCCGGGTCGGTTATATCCTGCCCTTCCGTCCGGCCGGTATGGACAGCGAACGGACGTTTCTCCTCGCAAGCGTTCTCACGGTCGCCACAATAGCGGTGGTGTTCGTGTTGCCCTATCTCCAGTACGTCCTGCTCGCGATACTACTTGGCTACCTGCTCTACCCGCTCCAGAAGCGCCTCGCGCCGCTTCTCGGCGCGCGGCCCGCCGCGGGCGTACTCATCGTCGCCTCGACGCTCGTTGTTCTCCTCCCTCTCGGCGCGCTGCTTGCCGTCGCCGCGCGCCAGGCCATAGACGTCCTCGCGGGGCTCGCTGACGGCGGTCTCGGCCTCGATACGATCGAAACCGCACTCCGGGAGCGGATCGGTATCGACGTCGATCTCGGGCGGACGATCGCCAGCGCGGGCATCGATTCCGAGGAACTGCTCGGCGTTCTCGAACAGGGCAGCGGAACGGCGCTGCTCGACGCTCTGTTGGGTTTTCTCGGCGGCCTCTCGACGGTTCTGATCGGCTTCACGGTGCTCCTGTTCCTGCTGTATTACTTCCTCGTCGAGGGCGCTTCGCTGCTTCGCTGGGCCCGGCGTGCAGCACCGCTTTCGGAGGCGACCTGGAGCGCGCTGGTGGATCAGGTCGATCGGCTCGTCTGGGCGGTCCTCGTCGGGAACTTCGCCGTCGCTGTCGCTCAGGGAATCCTCACCGGGATCGGCTTCGCGGCACTGGAGATCCCGAACGTCGTCTTCTGGACTGTCCTCACTACTCTGCTCTCCTTGCTGCCGATCATCGGCGCGTCGGTCGTCTGGCTTCCCACGTCGGGGTATCTCTTCGTCGTCGGCCGGCCGATCGCCGCCGCGTTGCTCTTCGCCTACGGGACGTTCGTCGTGAGCCTCTCCGATAACTACCTCCGGCCGATGATCGGTGGCCGGGAGGCCGATCTCAATCCCGCCCTGTTCGTCCTCGGCGTCTTCGGTGGGCTGGCCGCCTTCGGGGTCATGAGGCTGTTTTTCCGGCCCCGTCGTGGTCGGCACTCTCAAGGTCCTCGTCGAACTGACCGCACGGCGACGACCTCCGGTCGGGTTCGCGAAGTAGCTCGGAGCGATCCCCGCGGTGTAGCCCGCCCTCGACCGCCGCTATCGAACAAGCGACGACCGCGATCGCGGGCACGCTCGCTGCTGGCAACCGGTACCCATCGAGGCAATCGGGGCCGGCCGAAAGAGTACCTCCGACCCGCTCGATTCGCGTATCGGGCATTCCGTGGTCGTCGCCAGGATCAGTTCTCGGGCGTCCACTCCGCTTCGATGCTGACGCGCTCGGAGTCACTGCCGATCACCGAGGACCCCTCGCCGACGGCGATCTCGTACTCGATGACGTCGGGCGGGTACAGGCTGATGGTCTTGTTCTCGACGTCGCTGTCCACGTCGCCGTCGTCCTCGAAGGCGTCGGCGATGACACGAAGGTTCGACGCGAACTCCTCGCGGGTGATCTCGTTGTCGTCGGACGTCCGATCCGCCATGGAGAAGCCCTCGCGGCGAGAGCTCTAGGGTCTTCGGCAGGCATGTTCCAGGGGGTTTACGATTGCGATCGGACGAAGGTGGCAGACGAGCAATATCACGGAGGTATCCGTCCCGGCCGAGGAGTTCTCTCGTCGTGATCTTTCGAGCAAATCCTCGCATACGACGTCCCTCAGCGGGGCTTTTTCCCATCCCTTCGATCTGCTTCGACCCGCCTCGATCCGCTCCGACTTGCTCCGGCCTGCCTTCACACTCCTCGTTCACACCCGATGCCGCGGTCGAGACGCTCGATTCCCCGTTAGCCGCCCCGGCACCCAAATCTATTACTGTCGGCTCCGAGTCGGTCCCGCCATGTCACAGTGGACCGAACGCCGCCCGTCGGAGGACTTCTACCGGGTGCTCGCGCCCGACGGCTCGGTCGAGGGCAAGCCACCGGATCTTTCGGCCGAGGAGACGGTCGATCTGTACCGCTCGATCGTCCGCACACGAGTTTTCGAGGACAAGGCGCTCTCGCTCCAGCGCCGCGGGGAGCTCTCGATCGCCGCTCGCTCCCGTGGCGAAGAAGCCGTTGCGATCGGCTCGGCCGCGGCACTCGAACCCAACGATTGGTGTTTCCCCTCCTACCGCCAGACCGGCGCGCTAACCCACTGGGACGCCCCGATGGATCGAGCTGTGGCCGGTCTCATGGGTACCGAACCCGAGACCATCGACGAACACCTTCCGGTCGAGGACCCCCCAGCCGTGAACTTCACGCCGACCTACGTCCCGCTCGCGGTCAACGTCACGAACGCGGTGGGCTCAGCGATGGCCGATCGGTTCGACGATCGCGATACGGTCACCCTCTCGTATATCGGCGACGGGTCAACGAGCCAGGGTGACTTCCACGAAGCCTTGAATTTCGCCGGGGTGTACGACGCTCCCGCGGTCACGGTGATTCAGAACAACCAGTGGGCGATCTCGGTGCCCGCTCACCAACAGACCGCGAGCGAGACCTTCGCGCGGAAGGGAGAAGCCCACGGCGTGCCCGCAGAACGGGTCGATGGCAACGACGTCTTCGCGGTCTACGAGAAGACGAAAGAAGCCACCGAGCGCGCCCGCGCGGGCGAGGGACCGGGGTTGATCGAGTGTGTCACCTACCGGATGGTCGAGCACAACACCGCCGACGAGCCGAGCGTCTATCGGGACGAAAAGGAACAGGAATACTGGGCCGAACGCGACCCGCTCGATCGCCTGGAGGCCTATCTACGCGAGGAGGGCCACCTCGACGAGGGGACCATCGAGGCAATCGAAGAGGAAGCGAGCGAGGACGTGGACGGGGCGGTCCGCCGGGCGCGGGAGGTACCGACCTCCGATCCCGAGCGGATGTTCGATCACCACCTGCATACCCAGTCCTGGACCGAACGCCACCAGCGCGCCGAGCTTCGGGCGGAACTCGAAGGGAAGAATCCCTTCACCGACTTCGATGGTACTGGCCTCGCCGAGACGGACCGTACCCGAACGGATGGGGGTGAGAAGCGGTGAGTCGCACCGACGCGGCGGGGAGTTCGGCGGCGACCAGCGAGATGAACATCGTCACAGCAGTCAACGAGACCCTCGGGCAAGAGATGCGCCGCGACGAGCGCGTCCGACTGTTGGGATATGACGTCGGGCCCATCGGCGGAGTTTACCGGGCGACCGAAGGCCTACATGAAGAATTCGGCCCCGAACGAGTGATCGACACGCCGCTGTCGGAAAACGGCATCCTGGGCACGGCAGTCGGCATGGCGATGCGCGGCGAGCGGGTAGTAGTGGAAATCCAGTTCATGGGCTTTTTCTATCCCGCTTTCGGTCAGTTCATGTATACTCTTACTAAAATGTACGAGCGCTCGGGCGGCGGGCTGGAGGTGCCGCTCACGATCCGCCTGCCCTACAGCGGGGGGATCAAGGCGAGCGAATACCATTCGGAATCCACCGAGACGTACCTCGTCCATACTCCCGGCGTGCGGGTCGTCTGTCCGAGCACCCCCCACGAGACCAAGGGGGCACTCGCCGCGAGCATCCGGGACCCGGACCCGGTGATCGTCATGGAGCCGAAAAGCCAGTACCGCGAAGCCCGCGAGCCGGTTCCCGAAGGGGAGTACACGCTTTCGATCGACGACGCCCGGGTCGTCCGCGAGGGAAACGACCTCACCCTGCTCACCTGGGGCGCGATGGTGCCCCGCGCCGGGACCGCTGCCGAGCGCGCGAACGCGGACGTCGAAATCGTCGATCTACGGACGCTCTCACCGCTGGACGTCGAAACGATCCTCGAGTCGGTGCGAAAGACCGGCCGGTGTGTGATCCTCCACGAGGCCCGGCGGACGCTCGGGCTGGGCGCTGAGCTCTCGGCGCTCGTCAACGAGTACGCCCTCGATCGGCTTCACGCCCCGGTCAAGCGGGCCACGGGCTATGACGTTCACATGCCGGGCCACACCATCGAGGAGCAGTACCTGCCGGACGCAGAACGCGCCCAGTACGCGATCGAGGCGGTGATGAACTATGAGTTCTGAGCACTCCGAGCAACCTTTCGAGCGATCCCCGAGGCATCGACACCGAACACGCGGGCGGACCGACGGTCACGTAGTGGAGGAATTGGCATGAGCGCGACCGTTACCTACGAGTTCCGCCTGCCCGACCCCGGCGAGGGTCTCACCGAGGCGGAGGTAGACGCCTGGTACGTCGAGGCGGGCGAGGAGATCGCAGAAGACGCCCGGCTCTGTGAGATAGAAACCGACAAGGCCCTCGTCGAGATCCCCGCGCCGTGTACCGGTACCGTCACCGAACTTCGCGCCGACCCGGGCGAGGTGGTCGCCGTCGGGGAGGTGATCGCGGTCTTCGAGACAGACGATCCGCCCGAGCGCGCTCCGGCCGAAGGGTCAACGCCACAGGACGACCCCACCCTCGACCCCTCGACGGACGGCGAGGCCGACGAAGCCGGCGGGAGCGACGAGAGCGAGGGAACCACCGAGCCGGGGACCGCCGGGACGGATACCGACACCGGTATCGAGGCAGGTACGGCGGCGACGGCGAACGCGGAGGAAAGCGACCGAGCGGGAGCGACGGGAGTAGGGACGGACCCGGCGACCGAGACCGAGGCCGGCAACGATGCAGGACGGGTGTTCGCCGCGCCGAGTACCCGTAGGTATGCCCGCGAGCAGGGCGTCTCACTCGGCGCGATCGACGGGTCGGGCCCCAACGGTCGCGTGCTCCGCGAGGACGTCGACGCTCATCTCGAATCCTCGACGGCCGCCTCGGCACCGCCGGCCTCGCCGTCGGCGGGTTCGGCCGACTCGGGAGGGACAGCAGCTACCGACGCCGGGACTACCGCACCGTCGCCGACCGACGAGGGGGCGACGATGGGGACTCCCGGAGCAGCCGCCGACCGCGAGGACGCCCGCGAGACCCGCCGTCCCTTGCGCGGCCTCCGGGGGAAGATCGCGGAGAACATGGTCCGCTCGAAGCGGACGATCCCCCACGTCACCTCCGGGTTCGAGTGCGACGCAGGCGAACTCGTTTCGCTCAAGGAGCGCCTCGACGCGCGATACGACCAGCACATCACCTACACCCCGATCCTCGTGAAAGCAGTAGTTCCTGGACTGAAGCAGTTCCCGCTGGTCAACGCGGGCGTCGACGACGAAAGCGAGGAGATAATCGAGAAGAACTACTACAACGTCGGTGTCGCGGTCCACACCGACGCGGGACTCATGGTTCCGGTGGTGAAGAACGTCGATCGCAAATCGATAATCGAGATCGCCGCGGAGGTAGAGGATCTCGTCCACCGGGCCCGCGAGCGAACGATCGACGCCGCGGACCTCCGGGGCGGGAGCTTCACGATCACGAACGTCGGCTCCCATGGCGACCACGGCACCTTCGGCACGCCGATCGTCAACCATCCCGAGGCGGCGATCATGGGCGTCGGTGCCATCGAGGACAAGCCCGTCGCCGTGAGCGAGTCGGACTTCGAGGTGCGAAAGCGCCTCGGGCTCACCCTCTCCTATGACCATCGGATCATCGACGGCCTCACCGCAAGCGGGTTCGCCGAACACGTCATCGAGGGGATCGAAGAGCCCGACGTACTCCTCTCGCGCCTGTGAGGTCGGGAGGTGGTGGGATGGGAGGACCGGTTGCCGGTTACCGAACCGGGGGAGACGACGCGGCCGCCCGGAGGCTCGGGAGAGGCGTTCGATCGAGTTTTCCGAGGGTTGTATGCAGTCAGTGTGATGGCCGAATCCGTAGTGTTATTGAGGGAAGAGTCGTAGAGACGAGCAATGGGAGTCCTCGAAAACAAGGCACGGGCGCGCCTGTTCTACAAGTACCTCTCGAAGGTCTACGACCGGATCAACCCCTTCATCTGGAACGAGGAGATGCGCACGGAAGCGCTCTCGATGCTCGACATCGGGGAGGGCGATCGCGTGCTCGACGTGGGCTGTGGCACCGGCTTTGCGACCGAGGGGTTACTCGAACACACCACCGACGTCCATGGCCTCGATCAGAGTCCCCACCAGCTCGAACACGCCTGGCGGAAGTTCGGCAAGCACGGCGCCGTTCGGTTTTACTTCGGGGACGCGGAACGCCTACCCTTCGCGGACGATACCTTCGACGTCGTGTGGTCCTCGGGCTCGATCGAGTACTGGCCCGACCCGATCGCGGCCCTACGCGAGTGCAAGCGAATCGCGAAACCCAGCGGCGAGGTGCTGATCGTCGGGCCGAACCACCCGGACTCAACGATCGCCGGGGCACTCGCGGACGCAATGATGCTCTTTTACGACGAAAGCGAAGCCGATCGGATGTTCGCCGCAGCCGGCTTCGAAGAAGTCACTCACCGAACGATGGGCCCCTCTTATAGCCCGGAGATCGCCATCACGACCGTCGCACGCGTCCCGGCCGAAGAGGAACGGACCGAAGCGGAACTCGCCGCCTGATCGGCGCTTCGGATCGGTCGGACTCACCTCCGACCTTGGGACGTTCGGTTCAGCGCTCGAGGGCCTTCCAGTACCGCTCGAAACGCTCCGGGAGGCGCTCTCCTATTCGGTCGGGGAGGCGTTTCGCGATCGGACCGCCGAGGCGCGCACGGATCGCTCCGAGCAATCCGTCGGGAACGAACAGCACGAACAGCACGAACAACGCCCCGATATACAGGCTCGCATGACCGTTCAGAAAGGTCTCGATCGCGCCCTGGACAGTTATCCCGCCTACGAGGTCGGTCCCGAGCGTGGCCTCCGAGAGGTGTTCGCGGAGGTAGGGGAGCAACCCGCCGCCCTCCCCCGCCTTCGAGAGGAACTCCCGCACTCCCTCGTCGAACAATCGGCCATAGAGCGGGCCGGCGAGCGTGCCGAACCCGCCGATGATCGCCGCGAGCAACGCGTCGCCGGTCACTAAGAAGAAAAAGGAACTGTCGGGCGTCGCCGCCCGCTGGAAGCCCGCGAACAACCCGCCGGCGATCGCCGCGAAGAAACCACTGATCGCGAAGGCCCCCAGCTTGTACCGGAAAGTGTTGTAACCGATCGCCGCGGCGCGGTCCTCGTTCTCGCGGATGGCGACCATCACCCGGCCGAAGGGCGAGTGGATGATCCGCTGCATCGCGAGATAACAGACCAGGACCACGAGCCCGACCAGGTAATAGGATACCTCCGAGGTCGAGAGCGTCGTCGCGAGGACGGAGAACTCATCGCCCGTCAACTGGCCGATAGCGAGCGAAAGGGAGTCGACGAAGGGGACGCCGATCTCGAAGCCCGACCGCTCGGAGACGGCGAGACCGTCGCGGGGGTTCGAACCGATGAACTCCCAGCCCCGGACGAAGACGTAGACGACCTGGCCGAATCCGAGGGTGATCATCGCGAAGTACACCCCCGAGAGCCGGAAGGACAGCGCGCCGATCAGCGATGCGAGGGTCGCAGCGAGGAGACCGGCGAGAACCAACAGGAGCACGAACGGCGTTTCGGCCGGGAGCAACGGCACCTTCCCGCTGCCGGCGAGCAAGACGACGTACGCGCCGGTGCCATAGAAGACGGCGTGGCCGAAATCGAGGTAGCCGGTATAACCGCTGATGAAATCGAAGGACATCGCGAACAGCCCGAAGTAAAACACCGCGATCATCGTCTCTACCTCCGGGAGCAGTGCCACTAGCTCCGAGCGCAGCGGCGAGTCGATCAGAAGCGCGTAGACCCCGGGATAGAGCAGTAAAACGGCGAGAACGGCGATGTGGACCAGGTGGTCGCGGGCGTAGCGAGCGGGCCAGGCAAGCGTCCCGCTTTCCTCGACGGATCGGGTCCCGGTCTCCGCTGTGGGCGCAGTCTCGGATTCGAGCCCGCTTTCGGGTTCGGCCTGCCTTCCCGCCGGCGGGTCGGCCTCGGCCCCGCCGTCCGCTTCGGTTCCGACGCCGGATTCGGTCCCGCCATCGGCGTCAGCCCCGTTGGCGGTCTCGGGGTCCGCCCCTGACTGCTCGTCTCCGGAGTTCGTTTCGGGATCGGAGCCGTGATTCGGATTAATGGCCACCCACCCCCTCGACGCCGAACAGTCCCTGCGGGCGGGCGATCAGTACGATCACGAGGATGAGGAAGATCGTGATCTGAGGGAGGCCGGTAAAGGAGATCGCGTTCTGGAACCACCAGGTCATGGCGGCGTCGACCATTCCTACCAGGACACCGGCGACGACGGTCCCCCGGAAGGTACCCAGGCCGCCGACGATGACGACCACAAAGGCCGGAAGCAAGGTCTCGGCGGCCAGCGGGACGCTCGCGCCCCAGACCGGATCCCACATCAGAAGGACGCCGGCGACCCCTGCGATGCCGGCCCCGAGGGCGAAGACCACCGTAAACACCCGCCGGACGTCGATGCCGAGCGCTTCGGTCATCTCGGGGTCCTCGCTGCCCGCCCGCACGATCAGCCCGTAGCGCGTGCGCGTCAGAAAGGCCCAGACCGCTCCCACGGTAACGACGCCGAAGGCGATCTGGAAGAGTGCCAGCCCGGGGACGTCAACCGGCCCGAGACCGAGCGAACTGGCGATGAAGGCCGGGCGGGTCCCGAAGACGTTCTGCCAGTCACTGATCGGCTGGAGTCCATAGAGCGAGACGACGATGCGTACGAGTTCGTCGAGCACGAGGGTCAGCCCGAAGGTAAGCAGTATCTGATAGACCGGCGAGCGGTCGTACAGCGGCCGGATGAGGCCGACTTCGAGGACACCACCCAGACCGGCGAGCACTCCGAAGACGACGAGAACGCCGACGAGAAACAAACCGATCCGGGCGAGCCCGCCCGTCGCACCGGAGACCGTCAGTACTAGTATCAGGCCGCCGAGGTACGCGCCGATCATCGTAAAGGAGCCGTGCGCGAAGTTGAGCACGCCCATCAGCCCGAAGATCAGCGTCAGTCCGACGGCGATCATGATATAGAGGGCCGATTTCGCGAGGCCATTAAGGAAGACGTCGAGGAGGTTCACCGGCTGGAGGAACTCCACTAACGCACTGCCGAGCGCGACGAGGGTGACCCCTGGGAGAAACCCGAACGCCGAGGACCCGACGACGTCGATCCCCGGCGCGAGGAGAAGCGGGGGAACCAACGGAAGCGAGGCCGCCTCGCTTGCGATCGCGGCCGCGAGCAACGCGGTCATGCGCTGAGATACCTCCTGAGGCGTTCGTCCTCGGCGCTCACCTGGTCGGTATCGCCGTCATCGATCACCCGACCGTTGTCGAGCAGGTAGAAGCGATCGGCCAAGTCAAGCGCGAGCGGGAGGTTCTGTTCGACTAGTAGTACTGTGGTCTCCTCGGCGGCCGCTGTGAGCGCCTCGGCGACGGCGGCGACGATCCGGGGAGCCAACCCCTCGGAGGGTTCGTCGACGAGCAGGAGATCGTTCTCGCCGGCCAGCCCGCGTGCGATCGCGAGCATCTGCTGCTGGCCGCCGGAAAGCGTGCCGGCGTCCCGGTCGCCAAAGCGTTCCAAGTCCGGGAAGGTCCCGTAGGCGTTCTTCAGGGCCGCCTCGGCGTCCCGGTCGTTCGGGACCGCGATGCGGACGTTCTCGGCGACGGTGAGCTGGGAGAAGATCCGGCGTTCCTCGGGGATCCAGCCGATCCCGCGCTCGGCTACCTCGCTCGTCGCCAAGCCACCCAGATCCTCCCCACGGAAGCTGACCGAACCCTCCCGCGGCGGCGTCAACCCGAGGATCGTTCGCAGCGTCGTTGACTTGCCTACGCCATTGCGGCCGATCAGCGCGACCACTTCGCCTCCCTCGACCGACAGCGAGACGCCCTCTAATATGTGGCTCTCGCCGTAGTAGGTATGGACGTCCCTGACGTCGAGCAGCGTCACGCCTCGCCCTCCGAGGTCCCGGCCTCACCGTCGCCGGCCGCGTCCGTTGCCGCTTCGGGCTCGTAGCCGCCGAGATACGCCTCTTGGACGGCCGGGTCGCCCCGAACGTTCCCGGGAGTGTCGTCGGCGATCACCGCCCCCTGGCTGAGCACGACGATGCGATCGGAGACGTTCATCACGACGTCCATGTTGTGCTCGACCAATAGGACAGCGTGATCGGTCGCGACGTCCTCGATGAGGGCGATGATCGCATCGACGCTCTCGGAGGAAACCCCGGCGTTCGGCTCGTCCAACAACAGGACGTCGGGATCGCCGGCGAGCGCGATGGCGACTTCTAGCTGGCGCTTCTCACCATGGCTGAGCGCTCGGGCGGTGACATCGGCCTTCCCTTCCAGCCCGACTCGATCGAGGATCGCACGTGCCTCCGCGATGTGTGACTCGAAACTGCCGACGTTGCGCCACACCCGCAGCGAGTTCGTCCCCGCCGCCTGGGCCGCGACCCGTACGTTTTCGAGGACCGAACTCGTCGGAAATATATTAGTGATCTGGTAGGAACGGTGCAGGCCGAGGTCTGCGGTCTCGTGTGGGCTCGCACCGGTGATGTCGGTCCACTCGCTGTCGCCACCGTTACTGGGGCGCAGCTCGATCGTCCCCGCGCTCGGGGCGAGCCCACCAGTGAGCAGGTCGAAAAACGTCGTCTTTCCGGCCCCGTTCGGCCCGATCAGCGAGCACAGTTCGCCTTCCTCGAGCTCGAAGTCCACGCTATCGACCGCCGTAAGGCCGCCGAACTCCTTCGTGAGGTCCCGCGTCCGGAGCATCTCAGAGGCTACAGTTCATCTGTTCGCTGTCGCTCGGGATCGTCGTCCCGTCGGCCCCGATCGTCGCCACGGGGGTACTCGGCATGACCGCCGCCCCCCAACTCTCCCCGAACTCGTCTTTGGTGGGGATGGGGTTCGCGATCGTCATCGCCGAGCGCGCCTGGTTGTTGTACTCCTGGAACGTATAGCCGCCCTGGCCTTTCGGGGTGTCGGCGACGGTCATGCCACGCAAGGTATTTGCGATCTCCGCGCCGGCGGTCGCCCCGCTCTCCTCGACGGCCTGGACGATCGCCGAGGCCGCGGTGAACATCCCCGATGAAAAGAGGTCCGGAACGATGCCATACGCCTCGGTGTGTGACTCGACGAACTGGTTGTTGATCTCGTTGTCGTACTGATTCCAGTGATACCTGGTCGTGAAGGGCCCGAGGTTCGACTGTCTGAGCTTCTGTGTCGTAAGCGGCGTCCCGAGCGTGTCCTGTAGGGTTTCGCCGATGATTTGGTTCGTAACCCGGGTTGCGAAGCCACCGAAGACGCGGAAGTCGTATCCCCCGGTGAGATAGGTGCGGAACAGGGCCGGAAGCGTCTGGACGGTGAACCCGGCGACGATGCCCTGTGCGCCCGCGGACTGGGCGTTGTCGAGCAGTCCCGCCCACTCCGAGTAGCCCTGTTCGACGAACTTCTCGCCGACGATCTCGATGCCGGCTTGTTCGAAGACTCCCCGGTAGTTGTTGACGACCGCTCGACCGAAGGAGTAGTCCGCGCCGAAGAGATACACCCTGCTCACCTCGTCCTGGTCGGCGACGAACGTCCCGCCGCTACGGGCGTCCATCGCGGTGTTCTCGCTCGCGCGAAAGACCATCTCCCCGCAGGTCCCCGAGTCCGCGGTGATGCCCGCGGAGGCCGCCGGCCCGATCATCGTCGGCACCCCCGCTTGCTTGGTGACCGTGTCGATGACCTGGGTCGCCGCCGCCGAGGAGGCACACCCTAACAACATGTCGACGTCACCGTCCTGTACGAGGTCGGTCGCGAGCGACTGGGCGGTGCTCGCGCTGAGTTCCGTGTCCCGGACGAGCAGTTCGTAGTCGGTATCGCCGACCGAGAGGGATTTCGGCCCGGTCGAGACGTCCGTGAGCGGGTCGCTGTCGGCCTTGTAGGCAAAGCCCGAGAGGATCCCCTGGAGCGCTAACCGGCCGTAGTACTGCAAGTCGCCCGACAGCGGCTGGAGAACGCCGATCGTGACCGGTCCGGAACCACTACCGCCGCCACCGCTACTGCCGGCGGTGCTACCATTGGAACCGTTCGTGCCACTGTCGCCGTTGTTCGCGCCGCCGTCGCCCTCGCCACCGCCGCCGAGACAGCCCGCGAGGCCGAGTGCCCCGCCCGCCCCGAGCCCACACAGCGCCGCGCGTCGAGTGATCCGTTCGTCCATGGTAGTATCGAGGTATAAGCTAACAAAAAGCGCGGGGTTCATGTGTGAACCCCGACCTGGCGATCACGCCGCGTTCGTATCGAGTTCGTCGAGTGCGTCGACGGCGTGGCCGAGGAGCTTCCGCTGGGCGCGCCGGAGGTTCTTCGAGACGGCCGGCTTCGAGATCTCGAACTCCTCGGCGAGATCGGCGAGCGTCGCGTTCCGCGGGGAGCGGAAGTACCCCTCCCCGATCGCGACTTCGAGGGTTCGGCGCTCGGTTTCCGAGAGCTCCTGACAACCCTCGAGCAGGGTCGTCGCGGCCGTGGCGTTTCCCAGGAGGTCCTGGAGGGTGGTGCGCGCGGTCGACTCGCGCGAGAGGACTCGGAACTCGTTGTTCCGGTCGAGCGCGCCGAGCGCGCCGTCGACGACGCCCGGGGAGTCGAAGCCGATATGCCAGCGCTCGCTGCCCGCCTCGATGTGGAAGGGGCCGGTGACGTACCCGCCGTGGGCCCGGATCGTCGCCATCGCGTCGGTTTCGAGGATCGCCGTGTCGAGACGGGCAACCGCGCCGCGTTTCGAGCGCAGGTCACACCGGTGGAGGTGGGGGTGGCCTTCGAGCGCATCGAGGCCGGCGGCGAGGGCGTCCCGATCCGCGCCCTCGACGAGCATCCGGGTTTCGAGGCGCGCGGCGCTCGGATCGAACTCCCACTGCAGCGCCGAGAAGGAAACCTCGTGATCGTCCGTCGTATCGATGTACGGGCAGTCGTACTGGACCATTTCGAGCGTGACGCTGATCATCGTGAGGGAGTAGCTAGCGAGACCAGAGCACGACCGATAATGAGCGTTGTGCCGCTGCGACCTTATCGAGCGAACGATAGGGGCGAGGGCAGAGACGGAAACGGGAACGAGAACGGTAGCGAGTCCGAACGGCACTTACCCCTCGTCGGCTTCGAAGTCGAGCGACGCGGAGTTGATACAGTAGCGCTTGCCGGTCGGGTCGGGGCCGTCATCGAAGACGTGGCCCAGATGGCCGCCACAGGTCCCACAGAGCACTTCGATGCGCTCCATGCCGTGGCTCCGATCGATCTGGGTCTCGACGTTTGCCTCGTTGGCCGGCGCGAAGAAGCTCGGCCACCCGGTTCCGGAGCCGAACTTCGTCTCCGAATCGAACAGTTCGGTGCCACAGCCCGCACAGGTGAACCGGCCCTCGTCCTCGACGTCGAGCAAGTCGCCGCTGAAGCTCGGCTCGGTTCCGCTCTCGCGGAGGATCCGGTACTCCTCCTCGCTGAGTACTTCCTTCCACTCCGCTTCGGTCTGGGGTAGTGATTCGTCTTCGGTTTGTGCCATATGGCTTGTTGGCGACGAAAACGTATATATCCGTTTCCGCGGCTCGCCCGTTCACGATAACGAGGAGGACGACGGACGGGCTCCCTCGGGCGTGACACCGGATTTAACCCGCCGACGGACGACTTTGGGGCAAATGATCGACGTCGAGAACGCTTACGGCGAGGAACTGCGCGAACTCGCCGCGGAGCTGTGTCGCTTCGATACGACCGGTGGGAACGAGCGCCCGGCACAGGAGTACTTCCGCGATCGGCTCCGCGAGCACGGCTTCGAGACCTACACCTGGACCGCGGACGCCGAAGCGCTTGCCGCCCACCGGTCCTTTCCGTCGGCCGGGGAGTTAGCCGATTTCTCGGTCGGAGAGCGACCGAGCGTCGCGGGCGTGCTCGAACTCGGCGATCCCGATCGCGGCCGGACGCTCGTCCTCAATGGCCACATGGACGTCGTACCGGTAACCCCCGAGCACTGGAGCGGCGATCCCTTCGAGCCGCGGTGGAACGAGGGAACCCGACTCACCGCCCGCGGCGCTGCGGACATGAAGAGCCAGCTCGCGGCCTGTCTGTTCGCGGCCCACTGTGTCGCCGAGGAAGCCGGCGACACTGTGGGCGGCGACGATGGGAGCGAAGACGGTGCGGAGGAAAACGCGGAGGAGGGGGCGAGCGATCTCGATGGCCGGATCGTCGTCGAGAGCGTCGCCGGCGAGGAGCAGGGCGGGTTCGGGGCGGCCGCCGCGGCAATGGAGACTCCCTATCCCTTCGAGCGCGACGCCGCGATCGTCGCCGAGCCCACCGACCTGCGGGCCGTAACGGCTACGGAGGGCTGTCTGATGGGGCGGGTCTCGATCGAGGGTCGGTCGGCACACGCCGCACGACGGTGGGCGGGCGAGTCGGTACTGCCCCGCTTCGAGCGGGTTCGCCGAGCGTTCCGTGACCTCGAGACCGAGCGCGGCGAGCGCGTCTCCCACCCGCTCTACGAGCGCTTCGAGACGCCCTGGCCGATCGTTATCGGCCGCGTCGAGGCGGGATCCTGGGCGTCTAACGTCCCCGACACGCTCGCGGCCGACGTGCGCGTCGGCGTCGCCCCGGGCGAGTCGATCGACGACATCGAAGCCGAGTGTCGAGCGCGCCTCGCCGGGATAGCGAGCGACGACAGTGAGGATGGAACCAGCGACAGCGACAGCGACGGCGATGCCGATACCGATGCAGACGCCGGTGCTGCTGTCGCTACCGGTGTCGGTGAGGGGGACGCCGGTAGCGGGCGAGCGATCGGGTTCGAGCGCTTCGGGATCCAGTTCGCCTCGGCGGAGATCGACGCCGAGGAACCCATCGTCGGGAGCCTCCGGGAGGCGATGGCGGCCGCCGGCCTCGAAGACACCCGACCGACGGGCGAGACCTACGGTGCTGACGCCCGTTTCTATACCGAGGCCGGGATCCCGTCGGTCGTCTTCGGGCCGGGGCGGATCGAACAGGCCCACTTCCCCGACGAGTCGATCCGCTGGCCCGACGTGCTTCTCGCCGGGGAGGTCCTCGCCGAGACGACACGACGATACCTCTCGGCCGGGCCGTAGCGTCGAGCGGCCGCGACGATCGCCGACGGACCACCGGCCGACCGGATCGATCGGGGCGAGCGACGGCCGACCCGATCACTCCCGTCCGGGCTACTCGCTGCGGTGCTCGTCGAGCGCCTCCTCGATCGAGAGCTCGCCTCGGGCGACCCGACGCGCCAATGCCTCATCGATGGTCCGATCGCCAGCCGCGAGCACATCGCCCATTCCGCGCGCGCCGCTGCCGAGAGAGGGCGTCGTGCCAGTCTCGTCCACGAGTTCGACCATGAAGCCTTCGAGGTCATCGACGATCGATGCGCCCCGGAGCCGAGCACCGTCGCCGATCCTCACCAGCGGATCGCTCGCGCCGCTCGCCTCACGCTCGATGACCGTAGCGGCCTCCGTGAGCGGGACATGAAAGGCCGCGATGACGATCCCGCCGGTACAGACGGCGATGCCCGGCTGCTCGCCGGGATCGACGCCGATGATCGTCCGGCCGTTGGCCTCCCGTGAAATCGCGAGAGCCTCCTCGACCGCCCCCCGAGGATCGCCGGGATCGACGACCACCACCTCAGCGTCGAGGCCACCCGTATCCTCGCTCGTCGCGGCCTCGGCACCGTGATCCGCGTCGGAACCGGAACGGGAGGCGGCGTCGCCGTCGGCGCGGAGATCGGGATCGAGTTCGTCGTTGGGCGCGGTCAGTACTACCCGCGTCTCCTCGGGCAACTCGCCGTCGGGCTCGATCGTTGTAAAGGAAACCCCGCGGTCGCGAAGCTCGGCAACGGCGTCGTGATAGACCTCGAAGTCGGCCGTTGCGACGACGATCACGGGTTGGGCTACGGGCGGGGAACCCTAAATTCCCTCCCCGGCCGGCGACCGGCGCGTTTTTGTCACGGGGCGCGTAGATCGACCCGTGAGCGAGGCGCTTCCGACCGGCTGTGCAGCGATCGACGAGCTATTAGGGGGTGGAATCGCCCGCGGAGTCGTTACCCAGGTGTATGGGCCGCCCGCGGCCGGCAAGACGAACCTCGCGCTCTCCGCCGCCGTCGAAGCCGCCGCCGGGGGCCAGTCGGTGCTCTATGTCGACACCGAGGGTCTCTCGATCGATCGCTTCGAACAGCTCGCGAGCGCGCGCGCCGAAGCGACCGACGGCAATAACAGCGGCCCCGACCCCGACCCCGATCCCAGGGAACAGGGAACGGGCGACGGGGACGAAGCCGGCGAGGCGGTCGAGGACCTGGCCTCCCGGATCGTGATCACCGACGCGCTCGATTTCGCCGAGCAGGAAGAGGCCGTCAGGGACGCCGCGGAGTTGGCCGAGCAGGTGAGCCTGGTCGTCCTCGACAGCGCGACCGGCCACTACCGGCTCGAACGATCGGACGAGGACGAGGGCGAGACCCTCCGGGCGGTCGCCCGGCAGATCACCCATCTGCTCTCGCTCGCGCGCAAACACGACCTCGCAGTGCTGATCACGAACCAGGTCTACACCGATCCCGACGCCGATCGGGTGCGACCACTCGGCGGCCATACATTAGCCCACTGGTCGGGCGTCGTACTTCGGGTCGAGCGCTTTCGGGGGGGCCAGCGTCGGGCGACCCTGGAGAAACACGAGTCGCGACCGGCCGGCGAGCGCGCCCGTTTCCGAATCACGGATACCGGTCTCGAGGCCGTCGAGGACTTTTGACCGAGCGGGTCGATCGGACGGTCGTGCTACCGAACCTGCCGAACGTATCGAGTCGGATCGACGCTCCGCTGTTCGGCGAGGCGAGACGGGCATGGTCGTCGCTCCGATCCGACCGGCGGTCGGGTGTGCCTCCCGGACGTTCGCCCATCGATCGGACGTTACGAGCGCTCTTCGATAGCGACGACCGCAGGCAGTCGCGAGGGAGGTGGAGAACGGATCCCGAAGCGCGAGTCGGGATGGAACTGGCCGTAGTCGGGCGCGCGGCGCTGTTCGCGCTTGCGGCGATCGCCGGGACGGCCGATCCGGGCGGGAACGCGGGGCGAGACGGTGATAACGGGACCGGTCGTGCCGAGGGCGACTCGGGCGAGGGAGCAGCTACCCTCGGGCGGCAGTTACGGGAGAGCGGGCCGGTCGTCCTCGTTCCCCTGGCGTGGACCTTCGCCATCGCGGCCCACCTCGGTCGTCTCGAAGACCGGACGGTACTGATCGCCCACCTCGTCATGGATTGTATTCTCGCTGCCTTCGCCGCCGCGTCGTGGTCGGAGATGAATGAGGGCGTCCTCCGCGCCTGGAAGCTCGTGCTCCTCGTCGGCCTCGCGTTCACCCTTCTGGGGACGGGTGCGCTTCTCGGCCGAGAGGGTAGCCCATCGTCCGAAGCCGAGACAGCGGCGGGGGAGACGGGATCGGTTCGGGAACGGGCGCTCGCGCTCACGGTCCAGGCGTGGCTGCTCGTCCCGGGGGCCGGCCTCGCTTACACCGGTCTATGCGCTGAGGAGGGCGAAGCACCCGGGGTTTACTTCGTGGGTGCGGCCTGCAGCGCACTGGGGAGTCTCGCCTACGCGAGCGCGCCTACTGACTCCCCGGTGGCCACCCGAAAACTACTGGGACTCGCGCTCGCGAACGTCGGCCAGACCGCCGGCATCGTGAACGCAGTCTACCAGTACTGAGCACGCCAGCGAGCGGGAACGCCGTGAGTGAAACACCGGTTCGAGTTTCTTTCGAATCGAACCAAAGCCCGCAGTCGAAAACTGGAAAACTGCAAGACGGCGCATTCGCGAGCGAGCCGGAGGTGAGCGAGCGGTTCCGCGCGAACGAGCGCGGTCGTTCCCGTTCGCTCCTTACAGTCGCTCACCTCCCACTCCCTGCTCTCGGCTCGTGGTTCGGGGGAGCGAAGCTCCCTCGTCATCACAAAAGGCGCTTCGCGCCTTTTGAACGACTCCGCTCGCCGAGAACGCCGGAGGCGCGAGTGAGCGTTTTTGGTGGCGGGCGAGAGCGAAGTCGTTCGAGAGAGCTTCACTCTCTCGTGATGAGCGAAAGGCGCCCCGCGCCTTTCGAACCACTCTCGCGGCTGCGACGAAGCTTCGCTTCGTCGAACAGATCTTTGCTGGCCCCGCAGCGAACGACCGAAGGGAGTGAGCGAGGACGCCAGGAAAAAGGTGCGTTCTAGATCTCGCCGAGCTTCCGAAGCAACTGCCCGCGGTACTCCTCATCGCGCTGGATGCCTTTGAGCTCCAAGACGTTGCGTTCGAGCTTGTCCAGTGCGACGTGGAAGGCCGATTGGGCACCGTAGCCCTCGCCGGTCCCGGCGACCTGGCCTCGATCGGAGCGGATCCGTATCTGACACTGAATGAGCGGCGTGCCCCGGAGCTTCTCCTTGTGTTTGTGGAACCGGACGTGGGCGTGGTGGACGTCCATCTCGCCGTACTTCTCGACCACTTGCTCGATGCGCTCGCGGACCGTTTCCCGGGAGAGGGTATCGAGCAGCGAGACGTTCGTGATCTGGACGTCCAAGCGCTCCTCCTCGGTATGGGTGAGCGCCCGGAGGACGTCGGTTTTCGTGAGGACGCCGGCAACGGTGTCGGCCCCGTGAGGGGTGACCGCCAGCCCGTCGTAGTCGTACTCGAACATCCGCGAGACGGCTTGCTGGACCGAGGTATCGGGCTGGACAGCCTCGACGGGATTGTTCATGATATCGTAGATCGGGAGATCGAGCATTCTGTCCAACTCGCCCGATCGTTCCCCGGTCGTCGGGTTGTCCATGTTTCGGACCACGACGTCGACGATGTCTTGGGTGGTGACCATCCCCGAGAGCAAACCGTTCTCGTTGCACACCGGCAGCCGGGAGACCCCGCGCTCGCGCAGCAGGTTGATCGCCTGCCCGATCCGGGTGTCCTCCCGAATCGTCGCGACGTCCTCGGTATAGATCTGGGAGACGGTGAGTGCATCGAGGTGTTCGAGCACCGCTCGCAGGAGCCCGTCGGCGCTCACGACGCCCCACAGCTCGCCGCTCTCGAAGACCGGGGCGACTTTCGTATCGCCCTCGATGAGCATCCGAGCGACGTCCCTGACGTCCTCGGTGCGCTCGATCTTCGGTGCCGACTCGGCCAGCGCGGCGGCTTTCGTCGAGTCCTCGACGTGGGACTGGAGCAGGGCTCGTTGGGTGATGATCCCGGCGTACTCCTCGCTGTCGGTGACGAGTACCCCTTTCGGGTTCTCGCGCTCGAATATCGAACGAACTCTTCCGAGCCGTTCATCGGCGCTGACTTCGACGTACTCCCTGGTGGCGATATCAGCGATGTCCATCGTAGCTCCTCATGTGGTATAGGTTGTCACTCGTAATCAAAGTTAGTTCGGCGGCCATTCGTGTCGCCAGTGCCCGGCAAGGATCCGGGGGAGCCGAGAAGAGCCGGAGTTCCGAGCCGCCGCCGGCAGAGAGGCTTTTTGTCCTCGCTTGCCTTGTTCGTGGACATGCCATCGAAACCAGACATCGGCGTGTTCGGCCGGTATACTTATCTGCTGACTGAAATTTTCTGGGGAGCGATCGCGTACTTGCTCCTACGACGGACGAACGCAGTAGGCCGGACGGCGAAGACGGTACTCGTTCTCTATCCCGTTGCGTACGTCTGGGACTGGTATACGCTTGCGGTAGGCGTCTTCGACATCCGGCTACGGACCGGCATCGATCTAGCGGGGATTCCACTCGAAGAACACCTCTTTGCGGTCGTCGTTCCCTCGCTCGTCATCGGTTTTCACGAGAACGTACACGGCGGGTCGGCTGGCTCCGGGCCGAGGACCGACACCGAGGAAGACCGAGAGGCGGTCGAGGATGGAACGGCCGGCGACGCGACTCGGTTCTGAACGACGGAGCGTACTCGGGGGAGCGGGCGGGCGGAACAACGGAGTGTAGAACCGGCCCCAATAGATATACCTCTGTAATGAATGTTACTATAGGGTGCTCTACAATGGGAGATACGCTATCGAAACTGCTGGCTAACACGGGAGGCACCGCAGGGGAGACGATGAAACAGCGCGCGAGCGAGTCGCTGCGCGACGAACTCGAAGGGATACTACAGGAAGCACTCGAGGACGCGATAACGGAGGCGATCGCCGAGAGCCAGGCCGAGTCGACGCCGTCGGGATCGGTCGGTCGGCGCGGTCCCGGGGCGTTGCTGTGGCTCGGGGCCGGCGTCGCGATCGGCTATCTACTGGCCGACCGGGAAGTCGAACTCTCGCCGGAGACTTACGAAGAGGCGAGCGGACAGCTACGGGAGCTCTCCAGGGAAGCAAGCGAACGGATCGAACCCTACGCCGGCGAGCGAAGCGAGCAGGTCGAGCGGTTCACCGAGGACATCGCGGGGGAGTTAGACGACCGGGCGGCCGAGCGGCGAGCCGAGCAACGCAGCGTGCCGAGCGTCGGGCGGCGCGGTCCGCTCGCGCTGCTCGCGCTCGGGTCGATCGGCGTGGCCGGTTACCTGCTGCTCGCGGGCCGCGGGAACGGGTCCGACTGGGAGTCGAGTGCGACGGAGGTCGCCGTCGACGACGATTCGGTAGCCGATTCGACCGATGGGGAAGCACACGACGACACTAAGCGAGAAGCCGACAACGCTGTGGGGGAAGACGACGGTAGCGCCGGCGAGAAGATCGACTCGGACGGTACGGCATTGTAGGCCACTCGAACCGGCGATTCGTATTCAGGAGGCATCGAGAGTGATGAGTTACCCGATTACATCACTCGAAAATCTTCAGCAGCACGTCCTTTTCCTTGCAGGCGGAAGCGTTCTCGACCCCAATCAAATAACACACCGAGCCATGAACCTACGCGAATGGATCGACGACCGCGATGGGGACGCGAGTGCGGTCCCTCACGAAGAGGTCCTCCGCCACCGGCTCGCCGAGGGACTAAGAGCGGAGGAGAGCGACCCCATCGACCCGGAAGCGATCGACGAGAAGGGAACGTTGCTCGACGAACCCGTTGATCGGAAACCGCTCGCCAAGGCGGTCTTCGACGAGCGCGAGACGGAGCGGTATCACGTCGACCTCGCAGAGGAGGAGTTCAGAGCGCTCACGGTCGTCAGAGGCCAGGACAGCGAGGGGTGGCGCTCGATCGCGGAAAACGGCCGGATCGAGAGCGTCGCACATAAGATCGAGTCAAGCGAAGACGTAGCGACGCTGAATAAGAGCACCGAAGGGATCTAAAGAGGGTCATCGGCATCCCGCGGGACCTCCCTTCGAGAAAGGGGATGGAGGAGCTGATCGTCGTCAACGAGGACGGGGAAGACCCCTGGATCGCCGACTCACGCATCGAGCGCGACGAGTACACGAAACAGATCGCCTACGTTGGAATAGAGGGCGAACGTCTCAATAGCTGAAAAAGCACTTCCTGTCGTATAGCATCACGAAAGATATGGATGAGACCAGTTGCAAGGAGGAGTAGATATATTTAGATAAGATCTTGCTTAGATCGGCCCGTATTCGCTACATCAGTACATGTATCCATTCAGTCTCTAAGTGGAAAATCAGCTTGCTGGCCCAACAAAATATAAATTACGGACGGTTGAAGACGCGATACTCAGATATGGAGGCTTATCCCAGAACGTATGACGATGCCAACCAGTAGAAGATCCTTCCTGAAGCGATTCGGTTCCGCCATTAGTCTCGGATCATTTCTGTCTCAGGCCACAACACCCAACAATCAGACAAATGATGGGTGGACTATGTACCAGTACGATGCACGAAATACTGGTCAGAATCCGAATGCGCCAGGCCCTCTTAGTGGAGTCCGACAGAGGTGGAAGGTAAACACCGAAACCAGTATTTACGATTCGCCTGCGATTACAGGCAACTCAGTCTACTTTTTAACCAGTGGTGGTATGCTCTATGCACTGGACAAGAACACCGGAGAGGGAAGATGGTCGATACAGCTCGATGACGATTACGATGGGTCGTATTCGAACTATTCGTCTCCAGCCGTCAACGATGACACTATCTTCGTTGGAAGCGGTGATCAGAGACTATACGCTGTTGGTACGTCCGGCAAAATAAAATGGAAGAAGGGAACCGGCGGAGGGATATTCTCCTCGCCGACAGTCGATCGAAACAGCGTATTCATTGGCAGCGAAGACGGCAAGCTCTACTCATTTAATACGCAATCAGGAGCTAAAGACTGGGACTTCGATACAGGTAGTCGGATCATAGCGACTCCTGCGGTATCTGATAACCGAGTTTTCATCGGATGTGCTGAGAGTCCGTATCAGGAGGACAACTTTTTCGCTGTCGATAGAGGTTCCGGTGAGGAACGCTGGTCGTTTATTGCTGAAGGGCAAATAAACACGTCAGCAGCCGTATCCAGCAATTCGGTCTTCGTAGGCGACCAGTCCGGATATATTTATTCTATTGACAAGCGATCAGGCGGAGTAAATTGGAAGACAAACCTCGGGGATAGCCTTTCCAGCAGCTTAGTACTAACAGATGAGTTCGTGGGTGCCATATCCGGTAGTACGGTATATACCTTGAACAAATCTGACGGGAGCGAAGTGTGGAACTTCACGCTGACCGATGACTATAGTTCTGGTAGAGACATAGCAGCCTCAAACCGAGCAGTCTATGTAGGCGATGTGGACGGCACAGTTCGAGGTCTTCAGAATGGGATAGAAGAGTGGCGATATGAAGGGGCTGAAGGTTCGTTCTACGGTGTTCCTGCGATAGTCGGGAAGACCGTGTACGTGGGAGACACTTCTGGCAGTCTTTATTCGGTATCCGATAGTACTACGCGGACGAAACCTTCTCCTGCAACTGATTCACAGCCATCCAGTACGACCCCACCGTCGTCTAAAAGTAGCACTATAATTGATACAAAAACAGATCCTACATCAAGCTCTTTACTCACACAGACGGATATGAAAGGTAGAGACGCTGGCCGTTCGTCTCCGTCTCAACAAGTAGCTACAACCATCTCTGCTCAGAATAGTGGATCTTCCGGCAGTTCGTCATTTATTCTAGCGTTTCTACAAACTACGCTCGGCCTAGTCCTTACTATATTGAGTATCATCGGAGCTCTACTCGGCATCTTTCTCAAATGGTCAAAAATAAACGACGATAGATGAGCCAAAATTGAAACGCTAATTCCGCATCTGCTGGTCTATACCCGAGCAAATATGTGAATTCAGTGGGTTCGGGCGGATTTGAACCGCCGGCCTCCTCCATGTCAAGGAGGTGTCATAACCAGCCTAGACCACGAACCCATACCGTTTTTCTACAATTCCCTTGGAGACGACAAGGGCAATTGAAGCTTTCGGATCGGCCGGCCGTGAGCGTAGGCCCTGTCGTCCAGGCTCGGGAAATCAGTCGCGTGACGCCGGGCCATCGAGTCGGCTACTCAGGATCTCAGGCATCGGTCGCGAGCCGTTCGACGCCGACGGCGACGCTCCCGACGAGCACGAGAACGACCACCGCGACCAACAGGGCCGTCGAGACGACGCTGACGAGCGGGTCGAGGCCCTGCCGGAGTGAGTTCCAGGCCTGGACGGGTACCGTGCGGGTATCGGGTCCGGAGAGAAACAGCGCCATCACGAACTCCTGGAGGCTCACGACGAAGGCGACGAGCGCGGCCACCAGCAGGCCGGCCCGGACGTCGGGCACGACGACTTCGAGAAAGGCCCGTGTCGGCGACGCCCCGAGGTCGAGGGCGGCCTCTTGGATCGTCCAGTCGAACCGGGCGAAGGTCGCCTGGCTCACCGAGAAGGTAAGCGGCGTCGCCCACAACGAATGGGCAACGACGAGCGCCAGGTAGCTCCCTTGGAGGTCGAACCGACTGAAGAAGGTCAGCAGCGTCACCCCGATAACGATCCCGGGGACGAACAGCGGGAGCACCGCGAGCGCGGTTAGGGCCTTCCCAACAGAGCCGTCGGGCCGTCGGGTTCCGAGCGCGGCGGTAACGCCCACTGCCATCGAGAGGGCGGTCGTTCCCGTGGCGACGAGGAGGCTGTTCGCTATCGACCGCATCCAGTCGGGGCTTTCGAGCAACACCCCGAACCACCGCAGCGAGAACGCCTCGGGGGGGAAGACGACCGCGCCGGAGGCATCGAAGGCCGTCGCGACGACGATGATCAACGGGAGGATCAGGAAGGCGAACAGGACCGTGATGAGGAGGCGGAACGCCCAATTGATCGCCGACTCACGCATCGAGCGCCCCACCCCCACTATCGAGGCGCAGCAGCGCCGCGAGCAACACGGCGAAGACGATCGCGATCGTAACGACGGCGAGGGCGGCCGCCGCCGGCCAGTCGAACCGCGAGAGAAGCAACTCGGAGACGAGAACTCCGATCGTCCGCTCGCTGCCCGATCCGAGCAGTAATGGCCCGGCGTACGCGCCGACCGTCCAGGTGAAGCTGATGACCGCCCCGACGGCGATGCCGGGCCGGACGTGTGGCAGTATCACCTCGCGGAACACCCGCGGACGGTCCGCACCCAGATCGAGGGCCGCTTCGACGACTGTTTCCTCAAGCGTCGATAGCACCGCATACACTGCAAGAATACTGTAGGGCACGACGATGTAGAGCTGGGCGAGAACCGCTCCGATCAGGTTATCGATCAACAACAGCGGGTCGTCGAGGACGCTGACCCAAAGGAGCAGGTCGTTGAGGACGCCGACGGGCGAGAAGACGAGCACGACGGCGAAGAGCTTGACCACGAGCGTCGTGAACAGCGAGAGCACCGCGCCGCTCAGAAGTAGCGTGCGCTGCCAGCCACTCGCTCGCCGGGTCCCATACGCATACACCACACCGATCGCGACCGACAGGACCGTCACGAGAACGCCGAACAGGAGCGTGAACGCGAGGATCTCGTGGACGAGGGCGGAATCGAGGACGTACCGGTAGCCATCGAGCGACCACGAACCCTCGACGAACGCACCGCCGGGCGTTCGCCCGGCGAAACTGATCCGGAGCAGATAGCCCATCGGGAGCGCGAAGAGCCCTAAATCGAGCGCGAGCAACGGAATCAACAGAGCGATCAGACGCCAGCGTTCGACGAGAGCGTCGATGCCGGAGCGTCGATCGATCGCACTCATCGGGGACACCCACGACTGCCGGGGGTTCCCGTGGCGTCCGTGACCTCCGGGGTGTCCGCGTCTCCGATTCTCCGCAGGACAGTGGGTCGGATCGTCGTGCCGTCGGGTTCGAACATGGAAAAAGGAGAGAGAACGCGACCGGAGTCAGTTGTTCTGTACCATCTCGCGGTAGCGCTGGCTCATCTCGGCGGCGTAGTCGGCCACTCGCGCGAAGTTCCGAAACCCGACGCTCTGGAGTTCCTCGTTGGTTGTTGGGACGTTCTCCTGAGTCAACTCGGGGTAGTCGGTTTTAGCATTGGCCATACCGAGGTTGAACCCCTGTGCGTAGGCCGTCTGTATCTCCGGCCGAATGAGAAAGTCGAGGAACTCCTCAGCCACGTCACGTTTCCCGGAGCCGCGCACGATCTGATAGTAATCGATATAACCGGTCGTGCGCTGTGGGACCGTGACACCGAGGCTTATCTGGTCAGTCGATCGGGCTTTGGCAGTGCCGTACGCGAAGAAGTAGTGACCGACGCTCGCGAGACCCTGACTGAGTGTCGTCCATAGCCCCTGTGACCCCTGGTAGAACGTCGCAACCGGCACGTTCTCGACGATATCGAACAATGTATCCATGCTTTCGGGCTCGTAGACCTCCTGAGCGAGCGGCCGGTCGTCGGCGATGACCGCAGCCATCATCAGGATCTTCAGCCAGAATCCGCTCGGAAGGGTCACGCTGGCCGCCGCTTTCGAGCGGATATCAGCCCACGTTCGCGGCCTCCAGTCCGTGGCGTTCTCGTCGTAGACATAGCTATGAATGCCGTAGGCGACCGGGAGGGCGGTATCGGCCATCGGGTACTCGCGCAAGCGCGGCTTGAGCTGGCCGGCGTTTGTGAGGTGCCCGTACCGCACCGGGTCCCAGAGGCCAGCCTGCTTGCCCTGGTAGTGAAGCCGACTCCCGCCAACGGTTACGTCGAACGGCGGGTCATCCGGGGGGGACTGGCGGATCTTCGAAAGGATGCCCTGCCAGTTGCCAATGACTTCGAGCGTGTTGCCCGTCTCCTCCTCGTATCTCGGCTTGATTACCTGCTTGAATACGGCGGCATTAATGCCGCTCCACGTCGAGACCCGGAGCCGCTCGGTAGCTTCCGACGCCCCGCTGCCGGACCCCAGATAGCCACTCAGCGCGAGCGTTCCGGCACCGGCACCGCTCGCTGCGAGAAACGACCGGCGACTCATCGGGGACGCTCTCCCAGACATACCTAATGGAGGAATCGGAGGAGCAAAAACGGCTTGATTCGGGCGATTTCGGCGTGTTTCCTCCCGATCGCCCGCGAGCCGACAGCGTTAAATCGATGTACGATTTTGTTCATTACAACGCATAACCATACATCAGTGATTCCGAATGAAGGAATACATCGAAGCGGTCACCGACGGCGAGGACCTGACGCAGGCGGACGCGCGGGCGGCTGCGAGCGCGGTGTTCGAGGGTGCGACCGACGCACAGATCGGCGCGCTGCTCGCCGCCTTGCGCGCGAAGGGCGAGACCGAAACCGAGATCGCGGGGTTTGCCGCCGGGATGCGCGGGGCCGCCCGGTCCATCTCGCCGGATCGGAAACCGCTGGTCGACACCTGTGGGACCGGCGGGGACGCCTACGATACGATCAACGTCTCTACGGCCGCAGCGGTCGTCGCGGCGGGCGCGGGCGTCGCGATCGCGAAACACGGCAACTACTCGGTGTCTTCCTCCTCTGGTAGCGCCGACGTGCTCGACGAACTCGGGGTGACGATCGACGCGGGACCCCCGGCGGTCGAAAGCACGATCGAGGAGCAGGGGATCGGCTTCATGCTCGCGCCCGTCTTCCACCCGGCCATGAAGGCGGTCATCGGCCCCCGGAAGGAACTGGGGATGCGGACGGTCTTCAACGCGCTCGGGCCCCTCACCAACCCGGCGGGCGCGGACGCACAGGTCGTCGGCGTCTACGATCCCGCGTTGGTGCCGGTGTGTGCACGCGCGCTCGCCCAACTCGACGTCTCCCGGGCGCTCGTGGTCCATGGCTCGGGGATGGACGAGATCGCGCTGCACGACAGGACCACCGTCGCCGAGGTCGATGGCGAAGACGTAGCGGAGTACACCGTCGAACCGGCTGACCTCGGGCTCGATCGCTACCCTGTCGGGGCGGTCGCGGGGGGCACACCTGCGGAGAACGCCGCGGACATCGAGGGGATCGTCGCCGGCGAGATCGGGGGCGCGAAACGCGATATCGTTCTCGCGAACGCCGGAGCGGCGGTCTACGTCGCCGGCCTCACCGACTCGCTCGAAGCGGGCGTCGAACGCGCCCGCGAGGCGATCGAGGACGGTGGGGCGACCGAGACCCTCGAGGTGCTCCGACGGCCGGCCGAAAGCCGAAGCGAGACCGAGAGCGAAGCGACGAATTCTAGCACCGACAGTACCGAAACCGAACCGGAAGCGGAGGCCCGATGAGCGACGCGACCGGAGCGAAGATCTGTGGGCTCACGAACGAAGCGGACCTCGCCGTCGCGATCGAGGCGGGCGCGGACGCCGTCGGGTTCGTCGTTGGCGTCCCGGTCGACTCCCCACGGGAGATCTCCCCCGAGCGCGCCCGCGAGTTGACAGAGGCAGTCCCGTCGTTCGTCACGAGCGTCGTCGTGACGATGCCTGAGACCCCGGAGAACGCCCGGTCGCTCGTCGGAGAGGTACGTCCCGACGCGCTCCAGGTACACGGCGCGGACCCGGAGACGATCGCGGCGATCGGCACGGCGGTCGATGTACCCCTGCTCGGGGCGATCGACGCGGCGGCCGACGTCGATCGATTTTCGAAGGGGGTCGACGCTCTGCTCGTGGACTCGCTCGACGCGGCGGGGGCAGGCGGCACCGGCGAGACCGGCGACTGGGCGGCCGCCCGCGAGGCCGTTCGGGAGAGTTCGGTGCCGGTGATCCTCGCGGGCGGGCTCACGCCCGAGAACGTCGGCGTGGCGGTCGCGGCGGTCGATCCGTTCGCGGTCGACGTTGCGAGCGGCGTCGAGCGGCGGGGCGGGCGAAAGGACCACGACGCCGTGCGGGAGTTCATCGCCCGCGCGGCCGGTACTCGGACTCGATCGGAGCGGACGGTGGAGCCGTGATCCTCGATACCGCTCGCGAGGACTTTCTCGAAGACATCGCGGAAGCGAGCGAGCGAGACGCGGGTGGAAGAAAGCCGGTCGTCGCTCGGGTGAGCGCGAGCCTCGACGCCGAGATCGAACCGCTCGCGGCGTATGCGGCGCTGTCAGGCTATCGTACCGCTCGCAGCGAAAGCGGGGTCACAGAGGACGACTACTCGTTTCTGCTGGAGAGCGCCGAGAAGGTAGCCTCCTCCGACCCGGCGGGCGCGTTCGCCCCGGCAGCGAGCGCGGGCAGCGATCACGCCCGCTACTCGTTTCTCGGCTACGACCCGGCGGCGGTGGTGACGATCGAGGACGGCACCTCGGAGACGACCGTGTTCGACGATCGCTACGCGGGTTTCCTCGCCCACGACGCCGACGATTCCGGCAACCGAGAAACGAAGCGAGACGAGGAGAACCGAGGCGGTAAGGAAAGGAACGACGGGAGCAGCGAGGACAGCGACACACTCGATCACCTGCGAGGAGTGCTCTCGGGAGTGGAACTCGCGGGCTTCCCCGAGACCGATCGACAGTTGCTCGACGGCGGCCTCGTCGGTTTTCTGGCCTACGACGCGGTCTACGACCTGCACCTCGGTGAGGTCGGACTGGAGCGCCCGGAGTCGTCAGTGCCGGACGCCCAGTTCGTACTCACCAGGAGAACGGTCGTCTTCGATCACGCACCCGAACTCGGTTCGGGGGAGCGCCCCGAGATATCGCTGGTCTGCACACCACTCGTCCGTCCGGGGGACGATCCAGAGGCGGTCTACGACGCCGTGTGTACCGAGGCCGAACGCGTGGAGGGGGTACTGTCGAACGCGGGACCGATCGAGACGGGTGGCTTCCGGCACGAGGACGAACGGGCCGGCTGCCGGGAGCGCTACGAGGCGGGCGTCGAGCGGGCGATCGAACACGTCCTCGACGGCGACATCTACCAGGGGGTGCTCTCCCGAACCCGCGAGTACGAGGGACGTGTCGATCCGCTGGGCCTGTACGAAGCGCTACGCGAGGTCAACCCCTCGCCGTATATGTACTTGCTCGAGTTCGGCGATCGGGCGGTCGTCGGCGCGAGCCCCGAGACTCTACTGTCGGTGCGGGGCACCGAGATCGTCTCGAACCCGATCGCCGGGACCTGTTCCCGGGGGAGGGGTCCCGTCGAGGACCGCCGGCTCGCAGGCGAGATGCTCGCCGACGACAAGGAACGGGCCGAACACACGATGCTCGTCGACCTGGCTCGCAACGACGTCCGCCGGGTCGCCCGATCGGGGAGTATCAGAGTACCGGAGTTCATGAACGTACTGAAGTACTCACACGTCCAGCACATCGAGTCGACGGTGACCGGCCAGTTACGGGAGGAGCGGGACGCCTTCGATGCGGTGCGGGCGGCCTTCCCGGCGGGCACGCTGTCGGGCGCGCCGAAGATCCGGGCGATGGAGATCGTCGACGCCCTGGAGGAACGCTCGCGAGGACTGTACGGTGGGGGAGTAGGCTATTTCTCCTGGGGCGGGGATGCCGACCTCGCGATCGTCATCCGCACCGCGACGATCGAGCACGGCGCGTGCAGGAGTGAGAAGGGGTCGATCGGTGCCGAGGAGAGAGGGGACCTGATCAGCGTCCAGGCCGGCGCGGGGATCGTCGCCGACAGCGACCCGGCGAGCGAGTACACTGAGACCGAACGGAAGATGGAGGGGGTGCTCGCTGCGCTGCGCCGGATCGAGAATTCGAGGACCGCACCGGAGGCGAAGCGATGAGTACAGTGAACGGGGAATGCGGGAGCGAACGGGAGAACGAGGACGGCGTACCACGCGCCTTGTTCGTCGACAACTTCGATTCGTTCACCTACAATCTGATCGAGTACGTCGAGGAGGCGCTTCGAGCCCGGCGTAAAGCCGACGCCGAGAGCGCCACAGCGGGCGGCGTCGACACCACCGAGGACAGGGGTAACTCCGACCCCGGTGGCGATCGCGGTCCCGGGATCGAATCGACGGTGCTTCGCAACACCGCCTCGCTCGCCGATGTCCGAGCCGTCGACCCGGACGCTATCGTGATCAGCCCTGGCCCGGGCCATCCCGCGAACGAGCGCGACGTCGGAGTAACCCTCGACGTCCTGCAAGAGGTGAGTCCTCGCGTGCCGACGCTTGGGGTCTGTCTGGGCCTCGAAGCCGCGGTGTATGCCTACGGCGGCGAAGTGAGCCGAGCGCCGGCACCGATCCACGGGAAGACAACGCCGATCGATCACGACGGGAAGGGCGTCTTCGCCGGGCTCGAAGAAGGCTTTCCGGCCGGACGATATCACTCGCTGATCGCCAGCGAGATCCCCGACTGCTTCGCCGTGACGGCGACCGTCGAACAGGACGGCGAGACGCTCGTGATGGGGATTCGTCACCGCGAGCATCCGATCGAGTGCGTCCAGTTCCACCCCGAAAGCGTGCTCACCGGGGCCGGCCACGACCTGATCGGGAACTTCCTCGCGGGAGTCGAGTGAAACGGCGGGCACTCGGGCGATACCGGAACAGGGAGGCGTCCGTCACGGTCGAGGGGCTGTCAGGCACGGTTGTGTTCTGCTACCGGGGACATCAACCAATCATTATAGTTTTCGGTATAACCCCCCTCTGTTTCGAGTCCGTGTCGCGGTACCGTCCCCCGGTTTCGGACGAGCCGCAACTACTTTCACTCCGGTTTGGATAGACCTATATCCCACCTCGCCGATCGAAGGGACAACTGCTGGCTACCAAGTCGTAGGAGTTCGTCTTTTAGACGAACGTCCGTTTCGAGTCCGCTACGATTCCGTTCGTAGAACTTATGTCCGCAGAGGCTGTGCGAATTGACGTTACAATGGGACGTACACCGACCACCGGGGCACTGATGATTTCGCGGATATTCTCCACGAGAAGAGGCATCGAAGCATGACTCGGAACGATCTCGCGGCTGAGGAAATCACGCTACCGGTCAAGCGGACCGACGGGGAGACGCTCGAAGAACGGCTCACCGGAACCGCTTACAGCAACATCCTACCGGCGCGGTACCTCCGGCGCAACGCGGATGGGGAACTCGTCGAAGAGCCCGAGGACCTCTTCGAACGGGTCGCGAAGAACATCGCGCTCGCCGAGGCGGCTTTCGAGGCCGATCGACAGGACATCGAGATCACGGTCACGCCCGCGCAGCTGAAACCCGATCACCCGCGGCGCGAGGAGTTAGCCGGGGAAGTCTTTAGCCCGGGAACGACCCCCGCTGACGACGCCGAAACCACGCTGAAGCCGGAGAACGTCAACAAGTTCACTTACGACACGGTCGTCCCCGAGCTACCCAAGGAAGCCCGGCGGCGCGTCGAGGCCGTCCGCGAGGAGTTCCAGGCACAGATGGAATCGCTATCCTTCGTTCCGAACTCCCCGACTTTGATGAACGCAGGCGACGAACTCCAGCAGCTCTCTGCCTGTTTCGTCGATTCTCCGGGCGATGATCTGACCGATATTCACGAGACGGCCACCGAAGCTGCACAAGTGTTTCAGAGCGGTGGCGGTATGGGCTACGCTTTCTGGAAGCTCCGACCCTACGGTGATGCCGTCGGCTCGACGGGCGGGATCGCGAGCGGTCCTATCACCTTCATGCGGACTTTTGATCAAATGTGTGAGACGATCGCCCAGGGGGGCACTCGTCGCGGGGCCCAGATGGGCGTTATGCGGGTCTCCCATCCGGACGTTATCGAGTTCATCCACGCCAAGAACAAGGACGTCTCCCTGGCTCATTGTCTGCGGCTCAACGATCCCGACGACTACACCTACACGAGCTTCAACGAGGCCCTGGAGGAAGCCCGCGAACTCATCGACGAAGAGGGCCGCGTCCCCAAACACCTGCGTAACGCCGTCGAAGGCCATCTCTCCAACTTCAATATCTCCGTCGGCGTTACCGACGACTTCATGGACGCCCTCTATGCTGAGGAGGAGTTCGTCTTCACGAACCCCCGGACCGAAGAGCCCCACGTCGCGACCGAGGAGACCAAAGAGATGTACGACCGGTACGACCTGGGCCATCACGTCGAGGTCGGCGAGGTCCTCTCGATCCCTGCGGAAGCCATCTGGGAGCACGTCGTCTCGGGGGCCCACGAGAACGGCGAGCCCGGCGTGATCTATCTCGAACGAGTGAACAAAGAACATTCCTTCGATGTGGACGAACATCCAGATCACGAGATTCTCGCGACGAACCCGTGTGTAACCGGTGATACGCTCATCAGCACCGACAGCGGGCTCGTCTCTGCCGAGAAACTCTACGAACAGGGCGTTGCACAAGGGGTCGTGGTCGACGGTCGGCTCAGCCAGGACCGAATCAAAGAAGCGAGCAGCGTCTACGAGACTGGGGAGAAAAATGTTTATAAGCTGACAACCGAGGAAGGCTACGAACTCCGCCTGACTGCCGACCACCGCGTGATGACCAGCGATGGCTGGACGGAGGCAGGGAACCTCGATGCCGGCGATACGGTTCATATTCAGAACCGAAAAGGTAGCTTCGGCCAGCACGGCTCCGCGGCCGAGGGTCGCGTCTTCGGATGGCTCGTCGGCGACGGCCACCTCAAGCACGGCGAGGAGCGCGCCGTTCTGAACTTCTGCGACGACGACAACGAGATATGCGAAGCGTTCGCGGGTGATGTAAACGAGATCGTCCGCAGCCCGGTCGGGAACGCGAATTACGACGTCGGTGTCAGCGATATCTCGCGAAACGACGACTACCGCGGCCCGCAGGCACTCGAACGGCGCATCCGTTCGACGCGACTCTACGAGATGGCCCGGAAACAGGGGTTGACCGAAGAGAAGCTCCAGGTTCCCGATATGGTCATGCGCGGTAACGAGGAGATGGCCCGCGGGTTCCTCCGTGCGCTGTTCACCGCCGACGGCGGTGTTCAGGGAACAATGGGGAAAGGCAACTCCGTCCGACTCACGAGTACCAGCACGGAGCTACTGAAACAGGTCCAAAGGCTATTGCTCAACTTCGGCGTCGCCAGCACGGTCTACGAGAACCGTCGCGACGCCGGCACCAAGGAACTCCCCGATGGAAACGGCGGGACGAAAGCATACGAAACGAAAGCCCAACACGACCTCGCCATCGCGAAGGACAACCTCGTTCGGTTCCGTGAGGAGATCGGCTTCCTGCTCGACTCGAAGAACGAGACGCTCGACGAGCGCCTCGATAGTTACCACCGTGGCCCGTACAGCGAGCGGTTCGAAGCCACCGTCGAGTCGGTCGAAATGGACGGTCACGAGACAGTCTACGACCTGACCGAGCCCGACACACAGTCATTCGTGGCAAACGGCCTCGTAGTTCACAACTGCGGCGAACAGCCCTTGGAGGAGTACGAAGCCTGCAATCTCGGGCACATCAACCTCTCGACGCTCGCCGCGACCGAGGCCCCGGACTGGCGGGTCTGGCAGGCCGAACACGGCGCGGAGTACGACTCCCGGTCCGCAGCGATTGAGGCATTCCTCGAAGCGGCGATCGATACGGAAGAATTCGACCAGCGCATCGCTTGGGCCACGCGGTTCCTCGAGAACGTCGTGACGATGAGCGATTTCCCGGTGCCCGAAATCGAGCAGAAGGTCCGGGAGATGCGAAAGATCGGCCTCGGAATCATGGGCCTCGCTCAACTGTACATCCAACTGGGCGTTCGCTACGGCTCGGAAGAGGGCAACGAGATCGCCCGCCAGCTCATGACCCACATCAATCACGGCTCGAAGCGGACCTCCCACGCCCTCGCGGAGGAACGGGGGTCCTTCGAGGACTGGTCGGACTCGAAGTACGCCGATCCACTCGAATACCGCGAGTGGTTCGAGGCCCAAACCGGAGAATCGGCCGAGGAGTGGGCGGATGGCTACCCGATCCGCAACCACAACACGACGACGATCGCGCCGACCGGCACCACTTCGATGGTCGGCAATACGACAGGTGGCTGTGAGCCCATCTATAATGTCGCGTACTACAAGAACGTAAGCGACGACGTACAGGGCGAGGAGATGCTCGTCGAGTTCGACGATTACTTCCTCCGGGTGTTAGAAGCCAACGACGTCGATGTCGGGGCCGTCAAGGAAGAAGCCAAAGCACAGATGGGGAGTAACGAATTCGACGGCGTCGAGGGCTTAGAGACTGTGCCGGACGCGATCGGCGAACTGTTCGTCATCACCGCCGACCTCTCGGGCAAGGACCACGCCAGTGTCCAGTGTGCCTGCCAGAAAGGGGTAGACTCGGCGATCAGCAAGTGTATCGAAGAGGGGACCCTGGTTCAGACGGACCAGGGGCTCGTTCCGATCGAGGGGTTCTCCGAAAACGACGAACCGGGAACGTTCAGCGACGTAGACGGCGACTACACTATCGACGGGTACGACGTCACGGCACATTACTACGCCGGGAAGAAGCCCTCGACCCGGATTCGACTCGACAGCGGTGCGGAACTCGTCGGCGCGACCGAGAGCCACCGGGTTCTGACGCCCAATGGCTGGGAACTCCTCGCCGACCTGACCGAAGACGACATCGTACTCGGTGACTTTTCGGTGTCTCACTCCGATGGTAGCCGGCCAGTCGAGTGGGACGATGACCTGCGGACCTCCTCGAACGCGATCGAAACACCCGAGCGGATGTCTCCGGAGTTCGCCGAGTTCCTCGGGATGATCGCGGCCGATGGCGGAGCGTACGAAGAGACCGGTCGCGTCGAGATCTCGACGGACAACATGCCGGTCGAGGACCGGTATGCACAGCTCTGTGAGGAGTTGTTTGACACACGAGTCAACGTCGAGTACGACGACCGCACGGAAAACGTTCGACGGGTGTATCTCACCTCTCGGAACCTCGCCCGGTGTGTCCACTCGCTCGTCGGGCGGGGCGCGTACGGAAAGTACGTCCCCGAACAGGTGATCCGGGGAGACGACGAGGAGAAGCTGGCGTTCGTTCGTGGCCTGACGCTCGATGGACACAACAGCTCGAACGGATTCACCGTCTACGGCGGGATGGCCCGAGATCTCGCATACGAGACAGCACAGTTGCTCCGCAGCTTCGGCGTGCCGAAGGTCTACGAGGGGCGCAAGTGGGTGTCCGAAGCCGAGAGCTACGAGCATCTGGTGACGGTCTCGAACGAGCTTCAGGATCTAGTCTCGGCCATCGAACCGCATAAGAACCCCGAACCACAGTTCGTCCGATACAAGGTGCCGGTCGATAGCTCCGAGCTATCGCTCGCGGACTACGAGACGGGAACGAGTACCTACTACGCGGTTCGATCGGCCCGGAACCGTGGCAACCAGTACCTGTTCAGCGAGACCGCCGAGAAGATCGGCGTCGAGCACTCGGGCATCGCGTACAAGGTGACCGAGGTCGAGGACGTCGGTGAGCGCGAACTCTACGACATCGAGGTCGAAGACGCTCACCGCTATCTCGTCAACGGAATGGTGTCACACAACACCTGCAACTTCCCTAATACGGCGACAAAGGAGGACATGGAGGAGGTCTACCGGTACATCTACGATAACGGCGGGAAGGGCGTCACCGTCTATCGCGACGGCACGCGAAGCAAGCAGGTGCTGACGACCCGCGCTGAGAACGCCGAGTTCGCCGACGAACAGGAAGCCGCGTCGGTGCTCGTCGGACGGATCGAGGAGGTTTTCGGCGGGATCGAAGGCTTCCTCGACAGCGAGGAGGTACGAGCCCACCTCGAAACCGAGATCGCGTCGGTCGTCGCCGACGATTCGGCGTCGGCGACCGGGGGGGAGCCACCGCAGCCGGCAGCGTCGGCGTCGGAATCGTCCTCGGAACCCGGAGTGGCGTCCAACTACGCCGAGAAACAGCGACGGCCGGACGTGCTTCGGGGTGTGACTCAGCGCATCGAGACGGGCTACGGGAAGGTCTACGTGACGATCAACGAGGACGCCGAGCACGAGCAACCCTTCGAGCTGTTCGCGAACACCGGAATGAGCGGGGGCTTTACGGGCTCGTTCACCGAGGCGCTCGCGAAATCGATCTCCGTGGCGCTTCGCTCGGGCGTCGATCCTCGCGAGGTCGCGAACAAGCTCTCGGGGATCAGGAGTCCGAAGGTCGCCTGGGACAAAGGCGAGCAGATCAACTCGATCCCCGACGCGATCGGCGTCGCGATGCGCCGGTATCTCGACGACGAGATCGATCGGCCATATCCGAAACAACAGAACCTCTCGGAGGTCGGTGGCGAGGAGTCGGGACGGGCCAGTGAGGTCTCCGAGCCCGAGACGGACGGCGGCGCGGCCGCGATCGACGCCGGCACGGAGGAAACCGGCGTCGCCGGGAACGGAGCCGAGAAGAGAGCGGGCTCAGGGGCCGATTCCGGCACGATGGATCTGATCAACTCCGGGGAGAGCCCCGAGTGTCCCGAGTGTGGCGCGCTCTCGGTGTACTACTCGGAGGGCTGTAAGACCTGTGAGGCCTGTGGCTGGTCGGAGTGTTGATATAACTCCTAACTACCGTAGCACGACCGATCGATTGTTTCGGTTCGAGACGTAGCTGCTTGCGGACTCAGGCTCTTCGCGTTCGTTCGCCAGTGCCGGTCGGGGGCGTCGAAAAGGAGTGCAGTTCGGTCGAAGTTAGTCGAGTCGTTCGACGTGGACGAGCGCGGCCGGGTCGTCCCAGCCGTACACGTCGGGGTCCAGATCATCGTCGCCAGCGACGCCGGAATGGGGGGTGATTACGCCGTCCTCGGCGAGGTCGTCGTTGCTCATACCCGAACCCACGTCGTCGGTGGAGACGCCGAGGAGTGCCTGGGCCGGTGGAACGATGTCGGCGAAGTCCTCGGTGTTTTCCTCCGTGCCGGCGTCGTAACTCGCCGCGTAGTACGAATACGACTGGCCTACTTCCTCGGGTAGCACAACGGTATCGAGTCCGGTGAACCCGTCGTTCGTCGCGATGAGCATCGAAATGAACGAGAGGAACCCCGCGCTCTTCTCGGCCACCAACTCCAGGCTCGCATCATAAGGCATGTCGGTGTCACCGGGGTCCTCGGCAGGGACCAGTGGACTCCCGCCGACCGCCGAGCCCTTGATCGCGTCGGTCTCCTCGATGAGTTCGACAAGGGGATCGAGATTGCCGTTCTCGGCGATCTGTGTGGTCGCCTCGTTCGCTTCCTCGCCGACCGAGAAGACGCCGACGGAGGGCTTATGCGCCGCGACCGCTGGCGGGGTAAGCGGCTGGCCGCTCGTGAGATTCGAGACCGTCACGCGGTAACGATGGCGGTCGCCGTTATCGTTCATCTCGTCGTCCTCGCCCTCGTTGCTCATGTCGGCTGTGGCCGGGCCGGTACCGAACGCGAGGCTCCCGAGGGCTGCGCCGGTGAGTCCGAGGGCAGTACGCCTGTTCAACCGAAATCCGGTGTCGCTATCGCCGTCGTTGTTGTCGTCCATTGTCGTTCTGGGATCGTGTCCCGACCAATCGGACGCTCGATGGTGATATAACGATTTTTCGAACTCTCCCTATAGTTGGCACGAACTCCCACTCATATTCCCGTTAGTAAACGTAAGTACGGGGACGAACCGATCTTCGGGAGGGGGTGCCGACGAGCGCGATCGAACCAAACAATCACTTCAGCGTCACGTAGAGCAGGAGAGCGAGCGCGACGGATTCTAACGCTCGCATGGCTGCGATCGTCACCTGTGCGATCGGTTCCATGCTGTACAGCGACCCCATCCCGAAGAAGAAATACACCGCTACGGCGTTCTCGACGAGCAACACCGCGCCGAAGGCCATGAGTCCGAGCAGCAACGACGTTCGGAACGTCCGGTAGTTGCGCGCCCAGACGAGCGTCAGTATAGCCAGTAATAGGACGTTCATCCCGGCGAGAACGGTCGCAACCGTCGTTGTGGTGCTCATTGCAGCCATCGAATCACTCCATTCGCTCCGTGATGCGCTCGAAGGCCTCTTCGTGGTGTCTGAACCGGTCGGTGAGGAAGTACATTTTGCCGTAGTCCCCGCTCGTCTCCGTGATATCGTGTTCGATCAACATGTCCAAGTGATAGCGAACGGTGTTGTAATCGAGGTCTAGAGCCTTTGCGAGCTGGTTCGCGTTTCGCGGCCGATCGTCGAGCGCGCGGATGAGGCGAGCCCGGTTCCGGCCGCCGCGCGTTCCTGCGAGCAGGTACCACAGTACCTTTTCCATGTCCGTTCGGTTCAGCTACCTGTCGATCCCGTCTCATGAATCGGTTTCGAAGTGCTCTTACCGTTCGACGGTCACTGACACCCACCCGGTCGCGCCGCGCGGGTACGGGTCGGCCGACTCGCGGGGCTGGATCGTCCCGTCGGCTTCGATCGTCCGGACGCGAACCTCGTGGTCGGTTCCCGGCGAGTCGTAGGTGTAAGCCCACTGTCGCCAGGCGGCTCCGGCTCCGTCCAGCCCCCGAGCGCGCTCGCCCGTAGACGCCGGCAACGGCTTCGAGAGGTCGGTTTCTCGCCACTCGCTTCCGTCGATCGAGAGCTCGACCCGTTCTATACCACGCGTTCCCGCGTAGGCGTGACCGGCGACTTGGATGCGTCCGTCGGGCTGGCGGTTCGTCGCCTGGAGTTTCGCGACCGTGTGTGCGTTGCCGGTGCCATGCCAACCGCGCTGTTCCCAGAAACCCTCGATGGGCTGGTTCAACACTTCGATCCCCGTGATCCACTTCACCTGGATCTCGCCCCAGTGACCGGGGACGAGCAGTCTGACAGGCGCACCGTGCCCGCGGGGCAGCGTCGTTTCGTCCATGCCGTAGACGAGCATCGCGTCGTCGAGTTCGCTGATCGGGAACCCCTGGAAGTAATCGTCGGCAGCGTCGATCCGGAGGTGTCGGCCCCGAGCACCCGCCCGTGCTAAGATATCGGCGATCGGTACACCGGTCCACAGCGCCGTGTCCATCTCCGATCCGTTCAGCGAATCGCTGACACAGCGCAGCGTCGTAAAGCGGTGTTCGGCGTCCATCGAGCGCAGGTCGTCGTACCCGATCTCGATCACGTTCGAAACCGCACCGGTGATCGAAAGCGTCCAGTCCTCGGCGTTCACGTCGGGATCGATCGAGTTGATGTCGACCTCATAGAAGTCCGCGCCGCTCACTAAACCTTCGAGGTTCGGTATCGAGAGCGAGCGCTTCTCGGCCGTCGCGGGCAGCCGTTCGATCTCGCCGGGATCGTTCGAGTCGCTATAGGTTTCGTTCTCCTCACCGGCGGCGGTACCTTCACCAGTGGCGTTCGGGCCGCTCGCGTCGGTATTGCTCACGTCGGCACCGCTGCCGGCGAGTGGCCGTGGCGTCTCGGTCCCATCGGAGCCCGACGACCGGCTACCGAGAAACGCCCCGCCCAATCCGACGGCGAGCGCGCCCGCGAGGCTGCCGAGCAGGTCGCGTCGTCCGGCGTCGGTCGCCGGGGCGTCCATCCGCGCGAACTCGCCGAGCGCGACGACGACCGCGCTACCGAGCCCGGCACCGAGCGCGCTCGTGGCGCTTGCGGTCAGGACGAGGACAGCGATCGCCGGGAGCGAAAGCGCGAGCGCGACCGTGACCGTCGCGTCCCCGCGCATCCGGCCGGCGACGAGCGCGGCGAGCGCGAGCGCGCCCACCAGCCCGACCCCGAGTGCGATCGCGAGCGTGAGGTTTAGCGCCTGACCGAGGTGGGCAATACCGACCGCCTCGCCGAGGGGCGTTACGACGGTAATCGCCACTCGTAGTAGGTAGTCCGGGACGGTCGCGGCGAGCCAGGACTCGATCGGGGCGGCGACGAACGAAGGGGTAGAGCCGGCGAGCGCGTACGACCCCGCTACGCCCGCGATGCCGGCGAGAAGCGTCCGCAGCGCCAGCGCGTATCGAGACCCGAGGGATGGCGTCTCCGTCATACCGTCCGTATCCTACCGGAACGTATGAGCGTTCTCCGAACTCTCTCTAGAATCGAACTCAAAAGCCGAGGGAGGGAGGTAGCCGAGAAGCCATTGGGGATTCTCGGGAGAAAGGTAAAGCACCGTTCGCGCCGACACTAAGGGCATGTCCGAGGAGGTGACCGGTCGGCCCTGTCCGCTCTGTGAGGAGGGGATGGTCCGCCGTCACTGCAAGTACGTCTGTCCGCGCCACGGCGTCGTCTATGACTGTGCGGACACGTTCTGGTAAGCACTCCTCGCTCCGTCGGTCCCCCACAGGTGATCGACGCGACGAGTCAGCCGGCAGGCATTACGCTGGGTTCGTCCGATCCCCTCAACGCCGATGTGGCTGTTAGGGCAAACTTTACCACGTGGGCGAGTAGTGGCCGGTTCACGATGGAGCGATCGGTCTACGAGGGCTCGGACGGGCAGAACTATACCGAACGGGAGATGTGGAGGCGACTGGAAAGCGCCGAGTGGACGGTCCGTTGCTGGGACGACTCGACCGGCCGGGAGTGGGTGATCACGTCCGAAGAGGAGCTCCTGGCACTGACGCCGATCGACCCCGACGAGACCAGGGCGTAGATCGGACCGACTCGCTCGGTATTGTTCGGCGTTACTCGGCGTCGGATTCGATGACCGCATCCTCCTCGTCCTCGTCGGTACTCGCGTGTTCGAGAGTGACGTCGTGATGGGTGTGTCTGGCGTGGGTTTGTGCCCACCGGCGGGCCGGGCGCTCGGCGAGGAAGGCCTCGCCGGCCGGGCAGTGCCGGCAGGTCGCGAGCCAGGGGGAGGTGTCGTCGGGGTAGTGGCCGGTGTGGCGCTGGTGATCGAGCGCGAACTGTTCGAGCGCCCGGTTTCCGGCGTGTAGCTCCTCTAGTTCGTACTCCAGGTCCCACTCCCGATCACACCGGCTACAGGTGACGAGTGGGGCGTCCTCGGGGTCGCCGGGCGGGAGACCGGGATCGCGATCCGGATCGGACATGTCCTCGCTACCGCTTCCATCCGTTTCTATCGCCTGGTTCCGAGCCCCAGGGCCCGAACGAGCAAGCGAGAACGGAACGGGAAAGAACGAAGCACCTACCCGACCGGGAAAGCGAGTTTGTGGTATGAGCAACGACTCGACCCCCGACCCCGAGTTCGAGGAGGACGTCGGACGGGCGACGATCGTCTACGAGGACCCGGCGGAAGGCACCGTCGAGCGGACCGTCGCGAACGAACACATCGCGTACTTCCAGGACCACTGGATGATCAAGATCGAGGAGGACGAGCAGGGCCGGGACCGCGTGCGACGCGTGCCGGCATACAAGGTGCATTACGTCGAACGAACCGTCGACGAGTTCGCCGAGGAGGTAGGGACGCTCAAAGGCGAGATCGGATCGGTCGCCTCGGACCTTCAGGAGAAACTACCGATCGGCGGCGAGGGCGATACGGACACCGAGGGCGAGGAGGACCCGGGCGAGGGAAGCGTCCACATCGACGTGACCGACGGGGGCCCGGACGACCCCGACGATCGTCGCTGAGAGGCTCGATTACTCCTCGCTACGGCGAGCCTCGCCTCCGGGGCCGTCGACGAGGGGATCGCTCGCCCGCCGCGCCCGGAGATAGCGGTAGGCCGGGCCCGCGAGCGCGAGAACGGCGAGGAGGGCCGCGCCGAGGACGAAGGCGGCGCTGTCGAGCGTCGCCTCGCTTACGCTGAAGTTGGTCATCGAGGCACCGACGAGCACGAACGCCGCGGTCCAGGGGACCTCCCCGAGGACGGTACCTAGAACGAACCCGCTCGCCGAGACGCCCGAGAGGCCGGCCCCATACGAGATCGCATCGGCCGGGGCCGGAGCGAGGCGAGCGGCGAAGACCCCCCGTACGTCGCCGGTCGCGTCGAAAAAGCGTTCTCCCGTGCCCGAGACCCACCCTAAGAGGCCGACGTCGCCGCGGAAGCACCGGGCAAGAACGAAGGGGACGAGACAGGAGCCGACGGTGCCCGCCAGGGCGACCGGAAAGCCGAGCGCGAAGCCATAGGCGTAGCCGACGAGCACGGAAACGAGGCTGAGCGGCCAGGCGACGAGCGGGCGCAGCGAATACAGAATTACCAAGGCGAGCGCGAACCGAAAGGGATCGGCCAACAGTCCTTCGATCGCCCGGAGGACCTCGCCGGGCGAGGAGAGTACGCTCGCGGCGACGACGAGCCCGAGCAGAACGACCAGACCGAGACCCTGGCGGTAGCTCCCCGCGTTCACTGCCGGAACTGGAGGAGCGGCGAGCAAACCTCTTGTGATCGGACCGACGACCCCCCCAGGCCTCACCTCCTCGAGGGCCACGAGAACCCGAACGGGCGACACTGGCCAGCGACGCGGACGACGACCGGCGGCCGATGACCGACGAGCGGTGGCTGGCGGGACACGTTTTAGTCGGTGGGGTGGTAGCTACACTCGTGAACGGGGAGCCGGGGACCGAGGGCGATGCTACGACGAGTGCGACGAGCGAGGGAAGTAAGGGCGCCGATAGCGACGCCGCTGCCGGGGAGGTAGGTGGGGCTGCCGACGGGACGACGGACGGTCCTGATCAGGAGGAAGTCGATCCGGTCGAACTCGGCGTCGAGTTGCTCCGGAAGTTCGAAGACGGTGAGCTCTCGGTGGCGGCCGCGGTCGATCGAATCGAGACGATCACGACGAACCCGGCAGTCACGCGGGCAGTCTTGGACGAGGCCGAGCGCAGCGGCGTCCTCGAGCGCGAGGAGGGCGTATTTCAGGCTCGAGGCGAGGGGTTCGTTCGTCACGAGAGCGAGGTGATCTCGAGGGAGGGCGAGTTTACCTGTCGGCGCTGCGGGACGGGGCTCGGAACGGGGTATTTCCTGCAACTGGAGGCCGGCGAGCACGGTCCCTTCGGGTCGTCTTGCATCCGGAGGGTCACCGGGCGCGAGCGCGAGTGAGCCGGTGATCGAGCGGCCGAGTGAGCGTCGGTGATCGTCACCGAGCGGATCCGGCGTGGCTGGCCCGGATTTCGCCGGCACTCGTCGTTCTTGATGGAGCCGAAACCGGGGCCAGCGGGGGGAATGGAAGGCGAGATGGGAAGGTTAATACTCCTCTCTCGTGTAGCGCCGGATAGCCCGGGTGGCTTAGCTGGACATAGCGCCGCACTCATAGGGCTATCGAGGTGCGGAGTCTATACTCGCGTGTCCGACGAGGCCCGCCGAGCCTCGATCCTGGGACATGCGGAGATCGTGGGTTCGGAGCCCACCCCGGGCA
>PXRA01000094.1 GCA_003021725.1 Halobacteriales archaeon QH_8_64_26 | reverse complement strand
CGTCGGAAGCGCTTGCGAGCCGCCCGATCGTGCTCGCCGACGTCCTCGCCGTCGAAGCGTATCCGGCCGCCCGTCGGTTCTTCGAGCCGGAGGACGGTCCTGGCGGCGGTCGATTTCCCACAACCGGACTCGCCGACCAACCCTAGCGTCTCGCCGCGATCGACGTCGAAGCTAATCCCGTCGACGGCCCGCACTCGACCGACCTCGCGGCCCAATACCCCTTCGGTGATCGGGTAGTGCTTTCGAAGCCCCCGGACGGAGAGCAGCGGGTCGTCGCTCACGACCTCGATTCCTCCCCGCCGCCGGTTCGCTTCGTTCCCCGATCCGTCCCCGATCCCCGAGACGTATCGGTCCCGTCGCGCACCGTCGAAGAACCGTGCTCACCGTCGTAGAACACACAAGAAGCGCGCTGGTCGGGAGCAGTGGCTCCGTTTTCGTTCCCGTTTCCGCTCCGGGTGTTCGAGGCGGGGAACAGCGGCGGTTGGTCGCCGGTTGCACAGTCGGCGATCGCGTGTGGACAGCGCGGGTGGAACCGACATCCCTCCGGCGGTCGTAGCGGGTCGGCCGGCGACCCACCGATCGGCTCAGCGGCTCCCTGCGTCCCCGGCAGGCTTCGGAGCAGCGCCTGCGTATAGGGGTGGGCCGGTCGCTCGAAGAGGTCGTACACGTCCGCGCGTTCCATCACCTTGCCGGCGTACGTCACGACGACGCGGTCGGCGATCTCGGCGACGACGCCCAGGTCGTGGGTGACGAACAGGATCGCCAACTCGCGCTCGCGCTGGAGGTCTTTCAGTAATCGGAGGATCTCGGCTTCGATCGTTACGTCAAGTGCGGTCGTCGGTTCGTCGGCGATCAGCAGGTCGGGATCGCCACTGAGTGCCATCGCGATGACAACACGCTGTTTCATGCCGCCGGAGAACTCATGGGGGTAGTCCTCGATCCGCGCCGCCGGTTTCGGCAACCCGACTCGATCGAGCAGGGTAATCGCCCGCTCGCGAGCAGCGCGTTTCGAGACCGCGCGGTGGAGCCGGATCGCCTCGATGAGTTGGGCACCGATGGTGTAGACCGGATCGAGGACGTTCCCCGGGTTCTGGAAGACGTGGGCGATGCGGTCGCCGCGGATCCCGCGCAACTGTGCCTCCGAGAGCGCCGTGAGATCCCGCCCGTCGAACTCGATCTCGCCGCTTGTGATCTCGCCCGGCGGCGTCGGCACGAGTCCCGTAATCGACTCGCAACTGACGGTATTTCCCGACCCGCTCTCGCCGACGAGACAGACCGTCTCGCCCCGGTGAACGTCGAAGCTAATGCCATCGACTGCACGGACGATACCCTCACGCGTATGGAAGTACGTCCGGAGGTCCCGGACCGAGAGTAACGGGTCGCCTCGCTGCCTGCTCACTGTTCACCTCGCGGGTCGAGTGCGTCCCGGAGCGCGTCGCCGAGCACGCTGAACGAGACGGTAGTGAGTATCAACGCGAGAACCGGAAACGCCGCTATCCACCACTGGGAGGGAAAGGTGTTCTCGGTGAACCCGCCCGCGATCAGCAGTCCCCAGGTCGTTTGCGTCCGAGCGCCGAGGTTCAAGTATGACACCGTCGTCTCGATGATGAGCAACGTCGGTATCTGGAGGGTAACGGCAGTCAGTACGGTACTCGATACGTTCGGGAGGAGGTGCCGACGGACGATCCGGAGTCGGCCACGACCAGCGCTCTCGGCAGCCTTGACGTAGCCGGACTCGACCTCCTCTAACGCGTCGCTCCGGACCAATCTCGTGACCCCGCCCCAGTTCAACAGTCCAAAGACGAGAACCAGCAGGAACACGCTGCCGCCATAGATGAACTGCACAATGAGGTAGACGAAAAACGCCGGAATCACCTGCTGGAGGTCGACGTAGCGCATTAGCAGGCTATCGACCCGGCCACCGAAGTACGCCGCGGTCGTCCCGACGAGCGTCGCGATCGGCACCAGCAGGGTCGCCGTGATCAGCGCGACATGGAGCGCGATACGAGTTCCGACGAGGAGCTGTGCGAGAACGTCCTGACCGCCGGTCGTCGTCCCGAGGGGGTGGTGATAGGTTCCACGACAGAGGCCGTTCGCGACCTCGCCGGCACACAGTGGCGCGAGTCCGGTCGAAATGCTCGTTCCGTATGGGGGCTGGTAGGGGGCGATCCCGTATCGCGTCTGGCCGGTCGTCACCCCGATCGCTTCGAGTAGATCGATCAGCACGGGGGCGAACAGACCGACGAGGACGAACAGGAGGACGAACCCGAGACTCGCGATCGCCAGTCGGTTCGTTCGGAGCCGGTTCCAATACAGCCGGGTAAGCCGGCGGTTCCGGGCGAGTGGGACGAGCAGATAGAACACTGCGACGAGCACCGAAGCTCCGAACAGCCAATCGAGGCGAGTCGGGTTCCACGCTCCGAGAATGGGGTCGTTCGTCCCGATTACGAAGTAGTCGTAACTAAATACGAGCGCGAGCGCGGCGAGCAGGGAAACGAACGCCCACGTTCGCCGACCCATCGATCGCTGACCGGCGGATACCTCCTCCCAGTCGATGGTCTCGAACGTCGGGTCGTCGCCCGCCTCCGTTGCCACGCGTTTAGCTCACCCGCTCTTGCCGTTCGACGTCGGTCACGAGTATGAGTACGTGTGTTACTCAATAACACTTATGAAGCTGTGTGTGGTTCAAGGGCTATGCTGTGGTTCGTCCTCCGGCGGCTGGTTTGGACGGTCTTCGCCATCTATCTCGTTCTCTCCGGCGCTTTCTTTCTGTTCGCCTACACCCCCGACCCGAACCTCGCGCTCGCGCAGTACGGGTTATCGAGGAAGCAGGCCATCGCAGCGAAAGAAGCGTTCATCGAGTCGCGAAACTACGACGAGCCGATCCTCGCTCGCTACGTCGACTGGGTGCTCGACTACGCGACGCTGGATTGGGGTCAGTCTGTCACGCACGGCGAGCCGGTTACCGCCGTTCTCGCCGAGGCGATTCCGATCACGCTCACCTACCTCCTGCCGGCGATCGGGCTGGCACTCGTCTGTGGGATCGGAATCGGCCTCTACACGGCGATGCATCGGGGCGGCCTCGTCGATCGAGTCGCGAGGACGATATCCTACGTCGGCCTCGGGGTTCCGGCCTTCTTTCTCGCGGAGGTCACACTCGTCGTCGCGATCACTCAACTCGGGTTGCTCGGGGCCTACTACGACACCAGATATGGGACGTGGACGATCGGGAACCTCGATACGTTCGTACTGGCGACGCTTGTCATGACGACGAACTTACTCGCTGTCCAGCTTCGATACGTCAGAGCAGAAGCACTCGAACGTCTCTCGGCGGATTTCGTGCGGACACTCCGAGCGAATGGATCGAGCCCATTAGCTATTGCCCGCCACGTATTTCGGAACGCCTCGCCGCCGCTGGTATCGCTGTTCGTGACCGAGGTGCTGACCGTGTTGTTCGTCAGCGTGTACGTCATCGAGGTTGTGTTCCGGATTCCGGGCTTCGGGCAGGTCGCTTACGAGGCGATCCTCGATCGGGATATCGGATTGATCCTCGCGACGACGCTGATCCCGGTACTTCTCGGTCTTCTGGGCACTCTCCTCCAGGATATCGCCTACGCTGTGCTCGATCCCCGGGTGAGCGTCGAGGACTGATACCGACCGCCGACGAGAGCAGTGCCCTTTGTTCGTATAATTCGTGTAAGCGACGGGTCGATCGACTCACTTCGGGCTACGAGAGTGCCCCCAGCGCGCCGTAGAACCGCTGGAGAGCCGTGAGATGCCCGATGATCGCGAACACTACCAAGAGCCACCCGACGAGCGTGAGCCCGGCTATTTCCCCACCGATAGCGGGGGCGACGGCGGTTACCAGGCCGACGAGTGCGAGGCGATCGCCCCGCCCGAGCAGGCCACCGTAGACCCGATCCAACCCCACCGCCTGGGACTGGGTCCCAAGATAGGAGGTCATGAGGACCCCAGTCACGGCCGCCAAACCCAGGGCATACCGGCTGATGCCCGCGGCGAGCCCGGCGATAATGAGGATGTCGGCGTAGCGATCGAGCACGTGATCGAGCAGGTCACCGCCCTCCGAGTCGACCTCCAGGCGGCGGGCGAGCGCGCCGTCGAGTAGATCCAGCCAGCCGTTCGCGAGCACGAGAAGAGCTCCGAGTAGATACCAGATCGCCGCGTTGGCCGCGAAGTAGTACGCCCCGGCCGCCGCGGCCGCGAGCAGAAAGGCGAGCAGGCTCACCCCATCCGGCGTCAGCCCCAGTCGGACCGACAGCGAGACGAACGGTTTCAGGAGTTCGTCCGCGGCGGGACGGAACTCGTCGAGTGTCACGAACGGTCACCAGTCATACAACGATGCTCGCTTCTATGATGCCAGTCGTTATAAGCGGTCAGTCATCGCTGTCGCGATCTCACCGAACGTCTCGCATCGCTCGTATCCTGCGGAGTTAGCGCGCTGACGAGCGAGATACCCGGGGTGGTGATTCGCCCGATCGCCACCGGTGTCCTCGACACGAGCGGTTTCGATAGACGCGATCGATCAGAACTCGGGCATGTCCTCGAAGCTATCGACGCCCGTTAGATCGATGATCTCGCGTATCCAGAGAAGCTTCAATCCCATCAGTAGCGCCGTCGAAACGACCGCGTGGACCGGGCGACGTCGGAGCGTCGCCCATCCGACGTGCAGTGTCGTTGGAACGTTTAGGAGGTTGAGCACGTTCGGCCACGAGGTGCCGAGAGTTCCGTTGCCCGCTCGAAGCCACACGCGCTCGGCGAGCACGCCGCGTGTCATCCACGCCTCGGCCGTCTCCGGAGGCGGGAACGCAGCGGGGTTGCAAAGCAGCCAGGTGAGCGATGCAGTTACTAATCGCCAGTCGCGGTGATAGAGAGCGTACACAAGCACGGGTGTGGTCGCCGCGCGGGACCAGCCACTCCAGGGGTTCGCGTGACGTCTCCACACCCGCTCGGGGAGGACGGCTCTCGCCGACCCGGGTGCCGTGAGTGCCATAGAAGGCTTTCGATTGGAGCAGGCTAAGCGTTCCGACGCTACTACGCTCGTCCGCCTCACTCGAAGTATTCCAGGTACGACACCGTCCCGGCGCTCGGGGCGCGCTCGCCGGCGACGACAGCGGCGATCGCCTCACCTACTTCGGTTGGGGTTCGGTCGATCGTATCGACCTCGTAGACGCTTTCGGTACCGTGGCGCGAGACCGCCTCCGAGAGGACGGTGTCTAACGCCTCGCTCTCGGCGTTCTCGCTCGCTTTCGATTTCTTGACGCCGCGCTCGCTGAGGCGTCGCGTTAGCTCTTCGGGGTGGCAGCGGAGCACGACCACCCGGTCGGCCGGCAGCAGGTGGGCCAGATGGGACTCCACGAGGAGCGTCTCAGCCTCTTTTCGGTCCTCTGCGTTCTCCCGCTCGTCGAGCCATGCCTCGATCCCGTCGAGATCCGCGATGAGGCTCTCTCGACTCTCGTCCACGCCGGTATAGAGGCGGTCGGTCCCGACGTGGTCGTTGAGGTGGATCACCTCGCTGTCGTCCACCTCATCTACGCCATCCCCGACGAAAGCGTCAGCAACGCCCCGTTCGAAGGCCTCGGTGGCACTCGTCTTACCCGTGCCGGGCGTCCCGGTGACGGCGACTCTCATATACTTGTCTCCGACATCACCACTTCTCCAGCAGATCGTCGAGTGTCTCGACCGCCCGATGGGTCTCCTCGTGGGTGCCACAGGTGATTCGGATGCACTCGGGCAGCCCGAAACTCGAACAGTCCCGGACGATGATCCCACTCTCCTGGAGCGACGCCACTACGTTGGGCGCGTCGCCCACCTCACAGAGTACGAAATTGCCGCCGCTCTCGTAGGTCGGGGCGTCGATGTGCTCGTGCATGTACTCCCGAGCCCACCGCGCGCTCGAAACGGTGTGCTCGACGTGTTCGGCGTCCGAGAGCGCCGCCAGGCCCGCCCGGCAGGCGACCTCGCTCGCGGCGAAAGGGGTGTTCACTCGGGCGTAGGCGCCGGCCCAACTGGCAGGCGTGATCGCGTAGCCGAGGCGGAGCCCGGCGAGGCCGTACGCCTTCGAGAAGGTTCGCAGGACCGCCACGTCCTCGCGCTCGGCGGTCGGTACGTTCTCACCATCGCCGATCGTACCCTTTTCCCGTCGATCGCTCTCGCCCTCGTCCTCGTCTCCACTTCCACTTTGGCCCTCGATCAGCCCGGCGGCACTCGGGGCCGCAGTGAACTCGCCGTAGGCCTCGTCGACGAGGACCAGTGTGCTCTCGTCGGTTTCTTCGGCGATCTCAAGGACGTCATCCAGGGGAATCTCGCTGCCGGTCGGGTTGTGTGGGCTCGTGAGATAGACGATCCGCTCGCCGTCGTAGGCTTCGAGTACGCCCGCGGCCGTTTGAGCGAAGTCCTCCGATTTCCGGAGGCGGTACTGCTTCACCCGGCCGTGGTGATAGCGCGCGCTCATCGCATAATACGCGAAGCCCGGCCGCGAGACGAGTACTTCCTCGCCCGGGTCGAGCAGCGCGCGCGAGAGGTAATCGAGCGCGCCGTCTCCACCGTTCGCGAGCCAGACCTGGTTCGGGGCGACGCCCCACCGCTCGGCCAGCGCCTTGAGGAGGTCGGTGTGGGAACTCTTCGGGTAGGTGTGTACCGCATCGGCGACCGCGCGGATGGCCTCGCTCGCTCGGGGACTCGGTCCGTGTGGGTTCTCGTTCGAGGAGAGTTTTACTAACTCCACCCGATCGAGGCCGAGTTCGCGGGCGACTTCCTCCGCCCCTCTGCCGGCCTCGTAGGCGGTGTGTGTCGAGAGGTCCCGTGGTCGCATACCGCTACTCGAAGCGGATCGGATTTAAACGGCCGCATCGAGACCGACGAAGCTCTGTCGCCCCTCGTCGGCTCGCCGGAACGATGAATACGGTGAGCGGGCGGGGGAACTGCACACCCGGTTCGGTTCGAGCGATCTATAGCTTCTCCAGTGACTCGATCTCGCTTTCGGACCAGTCGTAGAAGGTCTCGTCCACTCGCCGGAGGACCCCGACGCAGTCGTTGTACCGCTCCTTTCCTTCCTCGGCGAGGGGGTCCTCGGGGTTCGACTGGACCCACTCGCGCAGTTCCGCGAGCGCCCCGGGCGAGTAAGTGTCGATCTCGCCCTGCTCGTCGATCAACTCCAGTTTCCGGTCCTCGTCGGACAGCGAGCGGTACAGCGTCCACGCCGCGACCCCCCACAGCAGTACGATCGTGCCGACCATCGTGACCCACCCCGTCGCCGAGAGCACTAGTACGACATCGCTCATCTCAATCATCCCCGGCGATCGTATCGGTTTCGGTCGGTTCACCGCCGCCACGGAGGGTTTCCATCGCGATGACGGCGACGATCAACAGGCCGGCCATGAGCGCGAGGCCGCCGGCCGTTCGGGCGAAGGAACTCGCGACGTTCGTGATCACGTAGTAGACGATGATGAACGACATTATCGCGGGGATGGCGTACTTGATCACGGGATTCCACCAGCGGCCGATGTGGACGTCCGAATTCCGGTTCAATGCGAGCACGCGGATGCGCTCGGGCCCGACCTTCCAGCCGACGGTGAGCACGATGAGCAAGGTCGCGAGGGGCAGGCCGAAGTTCCCGAACATGAAGTCCATGGTGCCGAAGACCTCCGAGGAGATCGCACTCGGCACGCCAAGCAGCCAGATCACGCCGACGGTCGCGCCGACCGCGCCGCTCCGGCCCAGCCGGGTTTCCTCCTCGACGGTGGTGACCGCGACCTCCGTGACTGCAAGGCCCGTCGAGATCGTCGCGAACAGAAAGCCCACGAAGAACGCGATCGCCCAGAACGGGCCGGCGGGCATCTGCGGGAAGACCTGTGGCAGCGTGACGAAGGTGAGCTGTGAGCCCTCCGAGGGTTCGAGGCCGAAGGCAAACACCAGCGGGAAGACCGCGAAGATCGCGAGCAATCCTACAGAAGTGTTGCCAACGGCGGTAAAGAGGCCAGCTCCCAGCGGGACGTCGTCGTTCTTCGAGAGGTAGCTGCCGAAGGTAAGCGCGATTCCCCAACCCAATCCCGTCGAGAACAGGGCCTGGCCGAGCGCAGTGATCCAGGTTGACCCCCGCGTGAGCGCCGCCCACTCGGGCGTGAAGGCAAAGGCAAGCCCCTCCATCGCGCCCTCCAAGGTGAGGCCGACGGCGGCGACCGCGGCGAGGGCAAGCACCAAGAGGGGGATCATCCACTTCACGACGCGTTCGATGCCGTCCTTGACGCCGAAGAGCAACACGCCCCCGACGAGCCCCATCGCGAGGGTGTGCATCCCGACGGTAAGGGCCGGCGAACTCGAGAAGGCGTTCCAGAACGCCTCGGAGGCGAACCCGGGCTGGGAAAATCGTAGCAGTAGCGAGTTCGCCGCGTAGTAGATCGTCCACCCGATGATCGGCGCGTAATAGGACATGAGCGCGACGTTCACGAGAACGACGACGAGTCCCAGGCCCTCCGCCCGACCCCGGCCGAAGACCGAGCGAAAGGAGCCGATCACTCCCTGATTCGTAAAGCGCCCGAGAACGCTTTCGGCCATCAAGCCCGGGACGGCGATTACGAACAGCAACAGAATGTAGGCTAGCAGAAAGGCCCCGCCGCCGTTCTCGCCGGTGATGTATGGTAGTCGCCAGATGTTGCCCGCCCCGACCATCGCGCCCATCATCGCCATCAGGAAGCCGAAGCGACTCCCCCATTGCTCGCGAACGGTACGCGCGTCAGTATCTGCCATGACTCGTCCGGAGCAGGCGTCGGTTCTTAACGGTGTCCCTGACGAGCGACCGGACGCTGCCCGGGCATTCCCATGAGGTGGGTCCGTCGACGTGTCGAACCGCTTCCCTCGCTAGCTCGCTCGGCCCGCTCGGCTCGCTTAGCTCCCGGCGATCGCGCGCAGCGCAAAGGCGGCGTTTTCCTTGCGCTCGCGCATCCGCCGGTAGAAATAGGAGGGCCATCGGTTCCCGTAGGGCAGGTACTGCTCGACGGCATACCCCTCCTTCGCCAGCTCGAACTGGGCGTCGGTTCGCACGCCCATCAGCATCTGGATCTCGAAGGGCGTTCGATACTCCTCGTAGAGCTCCTTCGCCCGGTCGATCATCCGGGGGTCGTGGCTGCCAACGGCGACGCCCGCATCGAACTCCCGAAACATGAACCCGAGTAGCTCCTCGTAGGCCTCGCTCACCCGCTCGCGGTCCCGATAGCTCAGTCCCTTCGGCGGGGGGTAGGCTCCTTTGACCAGACGAACTTTCCCCGGGAGGGCGGCGAGTCGCTGTAGGTCCTCGGGGGTTCGCTTCAGGTTCGCCTGGAGGCAGACCCCGACCCCGCCGTCGGTTGCGGTCGCGTGGCGCTCGTAGGCGTCTACGGTGACGTCGGTGGTGGCGTGGTCCTCCATGTCGATCCAGCAGAAGACCCCCTCCTCCTCGGCGCGCTCGATGATGGGTGCGAGGTTCTCCTCGAAGACCCCCTCGCCGACGTCGAGGCCGATCTGTGAGGGCTTGACCGAAATCGATCCGCTTACGTCCTCGCGGCCGAGGTCGGTGAGCAGCGCGAGGTATGCGTCCCGATCGGCGTCGGCGGGCGGGCGCTTCTCGTAGTGTTCGCCGAGCAGGTTCACGATCCCGCCGACCCCACCCCGATTGATGTGCCTGACGTGAGAGATGGCTTCGGCCGGCGACTCTCCAGCGACGAAATCGCTCGCAATAGGCGGGATCATGTCACTACTTACTCCTACGATATCTAAAACACTCCCCTCCGACATGGCCCACGGCCCGAACCGCGAGCGGGTCGGGGCCCCGAAAACGTCGATTCTTTCCGATCGTCCGATTCCGTTACTTTCTCTGGGAAGCGTTTCTCACGTCCTCATCCGAAGCGCGTCGGCGAGAGCGCCTCCAGGTCCTCGGACGCTCGCCCGGTTTCGAGGTAACTACCCAGCAGGTCGGCGATCGCCGGGGCTCGGGTCACGCCCAGCCCGCTCGGGCCTCAGGCTGCGAGAAAGCCCGTCGGGCCGACCGCTCCGACCAGCGGAAATCCGTCCGGCGATACAGTACGCAAGCCGACCCACCCCTCTTCGAGATCCGCGCCCGCCAGCTTCGGGACGGTGGTTTCGAGCAGGGTTTCGACCGCGCTCTCGAACGCCTCGCCGGTCGTGTACTCCCGATCGGGGTCGAGCGCCTCGCTTCCCTCGGAGTCCGTCGCGTACCGACCGGCATAGACACCGCTCTCGTGGGGTCGGAGGTAGTGTGCCGGGCCGTCCGCGCGCTCGAACAGCGTAAAGGGAAAGTCCGGGGCCCGTGCCTGTACGTCGAGGATCGGCCCGCGCGTGTGCCCCAGCGGGAGCGAGAGATCAACCAGGTCGTTTATCTCCGGTGCCCACGGTCCGGCCGCGTTCACCACTATATCAGTTTCGACCGTCTCGCCCTCGGCCGTCTCGATCGCGCTC
>PXRA01000093.1 GCA_003021725.1 Halobacteriales archaeon QH_8_64_26 | reverse complement strand
CACCCACGACTTCGCCAAGCTGACCCGCTGGGCGCAGAAGCACCTCCGCGACCAGCCCTTCCAGCACTCGGACGAGTACCGGTACCACGCCTTCCCGGGCGCCCTCGTCACCCTGTACTGCCTGCTTGAGTGCCGCGACGAAGTCAGCGACCACGCGGCCGAGGTGGCCACGCTCGTGGTCGCGAGCCACCACGACACGCAGTCGCCACCGGAACCGTCCAAGCTGGCGGAGAACTACGGCCGAACCACCGTCGACGTCGAAGAGACGTACGAGCGCGTCGGCGAGCAGTTCGACGACATCGAGGACGACGTGCCGGAGCGGGCCGACCGCATCATCAGCGTGGCGACCGACGGTGCGGGGTCGTGGGATGGCTTCCGCGAGTGGCACGGCGACCGCACCGAACCAATCGACGGCGCCCACGACCATCTGGTGTACTTCGCCCAAATGGGAAAGAGAGACGCCGGGGTTGGCTACTACGGAGATGTAATTCGACTCTGGACGGCACTCAAACTGGCCGACCAGACCGCCGCGAGTGGGCTCGAAGACGACGACATCGGCGGGACGCTCCCCGACCGAGACGCCCTCGACCAGCACATCGACGACCTCAGCGAGGGAGAGGGCGTTCTGGCGGATCTCAACCGTCTCCGCGACCGTGCCAGACGAGACGCGACGGAGAACGTCGAGGGCCTCGTCGAGTCCGGCGACGTGGGCCTGATCACGCTCCCGACCGGATTCGGCAAGACGTATGCCGGGCTCTCTGCGGGCCTCCGGGCAGCCGACATCAACGACAGCAGGCTGGTATACGTCCTCCCGTACACAAGCATCCTCGACCAGACCGCGAGCGAGATCCAGTCCGTCTTCGGCGTCAGTCCCTACAGCAAGGCGTTCACCCTCCACCACCACCTCTCGAACACCTACACTGGACTCGGTGAACATTACACGGACGCCGACATCGGCCGCTCGCCGGGCGCCCTGCACGCGGAGTCATGGCTCAGCGGTCTCACTCTCACCACCACCGTCCAGCTCTTCGAGTCGCTGGCCGCGCCGACGGCACGGCAGGCGACCCGCGTGCCGTCCCTCCGCAAGTCCGTCGTCGTGATCGACGAGCCACAGGCGATTTCCCGAGAACTGGTGGCAGATAGTCCCCGCCCTCATCGAGCTGCTCGCCGGCACCTACGGCGCCACCGTGATCCTGATGACGGCCACACAGCCCGGCCTCGTCGAGTACGGGTCGGACGAACTCACCACGCGAGAACTCACCGACGATACCGACCAGTACACCGACTTCCTCGCCGAACATCCGAGGGTCACGTACCGACTGCACGACACCGTTCGAACGGATATAGGTGACGAGTACGCGACGCTCGACTACCCCACTGCAGGCGTCCGGATGACCGAGGCAGCAAGAGACGGACAGAACGTTCTTGCCGTCTGTAACACGCGGGCGAGCGCCGAAGAACTCTACCAGTACGTCACGCCGATGGTCGGTGTGGAAGAGAACGCACCGGTCGAACTCGGTCGCCTCCTCCACGACTATGTGGACGAGACCGGCGAGTTGCCAAGTCCCGTCGAACTCCGGCGACTCGCACTCGACGTCGTGGCCGAGCAGGACGCCGACACCGTCTACGCGTTCCTCTCGGGCGACGTGCGCCCCGACGACCGCAAGCTGCTCATCGACACCCTCTACGACGACGAGGCGGGTGACGAGGACGACCTCGACCCGCTCCTCGACGGCGACGTGTCGGTCATCCTCGTCTCCACGAGCGTCGTCGAGGCCGGCGTGGACGTGAGCTTCGACACCGTGTTCCGCGACTACGCGCCTATTCCCAATATAGTCCAGTCAGGCGGCCGGTGCAACCGCTCGTTCGGCGGCGAGACCGGCGACGTGGTCATCTGGCGACTCGCCGAGCCCGAGGATGGAAGCGCCATTCCCTCGCTGGTGATTCACGGCGGTCACGGCGGCGACGCGCTGCCACTCCTTCGAGAGACCGGATACGTCCTGCGAAGACACGCAGAAGACGGCTGTATCAACGAGTCGACAATGGTCTCCGACACCGTGGGCGAGTTCTACGAGTCGCTATTCGACGGGGAACTGGAACCCGGCGACGAGCGGCTCGCAGACGCCGTCTCCTCGGCGTCGATGTCCGAACTGGAGGGCGAACACCTGATCGAGGAGATCGAGGACTACGAGGACGTGGTCGCCGGCCTCATCGACGAGGAGCGGGCCGACCTGCTCGGCGGCGATCCGAACGCGGGCAATATAGGGAGACATCCAGGGGCGCAAATCAACACCGACCCGGACGCGTGGATGGACGAGGTCACGGTCGGCAACTCGCGGTACCTACTGGTGGACGCCAGCAATGCGTCCTATCACCCCGTGTTCGGCGTTCGATGAGCGGCTGGTCTTAGATCGTTACCAACAGCGGCACGTAATCGCTCGCGTCGATCCAGCCATCGTACCTGCCGATAGCAACCTCTGTTTCCGGCGGAGCGCTTGATTGCAGTTCTACGTAACCAATCTCGTCTATATTTTTTATTAGTTCGATTACACTTATCCTGTTGATAGTTGATCGTCTGTTTCTTGATGTCCGTGTTGCGGTAGTCCAACTCCTCAACGGACAGCACGCCGCTGTCGTGGGCAAGACTCTGCTGCAGCAGACAGAGACGCATCTCGTCGAGGACGGCCTTCATGCGACCGATTCGTTCCCCATCAGTCTGGTGTGACGGCATCTCGATTCTGATGATTTATCTGATATGCTCCGCGGCGACGTCATCCGAAAGAACAAGTCAAGAGTTCGGTATGTTAGGACGGGTGAGAACCACCACAGCTACCTAAGCTCTGAAATTCGGGACTGGAGGGCGACGGAAGAAGAGAGTGAGCTACGGTCGAGAATCGAAGTAGCTACCGACGACACAACCGTTAGATCCCGGCGAACGACGTGCGGACGATGTTCCACACCCAGGGCGTGCTGTTCGAGGATGCCTTCGGCACCGAGGAGATGCGGGCAGTGTTCACCGAAGAGGCCTACATCGAGGCGTTCATGGAAATCGAGGCGGCACTCGCGCGTGCGGAGGCCCGCGCCGGCCTGATTCCCGAGGAGGCGGCCGCGGAAATCAGCGAGACGGCTGCGATCGAGTATCTCGATCTCGAGGGCCTCGAAGAGCGGGTCGCGGAGATCGACCTCTTTACCGTCGCGATAATCGAGACCTGGCAGGAAGCCATCGGCGAGGCGGGCGAGTACATTCACTAGGGGGCGACCAGCCAGGACGTCGCCGACACGGCGATGGTACTACTGATCCGGGAAGGCTACGCGATCGTCGAGCGCGATCTCCAAGGAGTTCGGGACGAACTCGCCAGGTTGGCAGAGACGTACGCCGAGACGCCGATGGTCGGCCGAACCCATCACGTCTATGCCATCCCGACGACCTTCGGGCTGAAGGCCGCGGGATGGCTCGACGAGGTCGATCGCGGGCTCGATCGACTAACGGAACTCCGCGAGCGCCTCTTCGCCCTCGAGTTCTTCGGCGCGGTCGGGACGCTCGCCTCGCTCGGCGAAAAGGGTCCAGAGGTTCAGGAGCACTTCGCCGAGGAACTCGATCTCGATGTGCCAAGGACGGCCTGATTCGCCGCGCGGGATCGCCTCGCCGAACTGCTCGATGTTTTCGCGACGATCGCGAGCATGCTCGCGGAGATCGCCTGCCACGTCCTCATGCTCGGCCGCGAGGAGATCGGCGAGATCGAGGAACACGTCTCCGAGGAGGCGGTCGGCTCCAGTACGATGCCCCACAAGGAAAACCCCGTGCGAAGCGGGCGAATCATCGGGCTCGCGGCGATGATCCGCCACGCCGCCACTGTGAACGCCGTCACCGAGACCTACGACGAGCGGGACGCCGGCTTCTGGTATGTCGAGTACGGCCTCGTCCCCGAAACCTTCGTTTACCTGAGCCGCGTACTTCGTAATAGCAGGAGGTCCTCGAAACGGCAGAGGTCCATCCCGAGGACATGGCGCCGAACCTGGAGATCACGGCCGATTGCTCGCCAGCGAGGCGGTGATGATGGTCCTCGCCGAGGCTATCGGTCGCCAGAGCGCCCACGAGGTCGTCGGCGAAGCCGCCAGGGACGCACTCGACTCCGAGCGCTCCTTCGAGGAGAACCTGCTCGCCGACGACCGGGTGACCGACGTGCTCTCGGAGAGCGAGATCGAGGCACTCACCGATCCGATCGAATATACGGGCGTCGCCGACGAAATCGCCGAGCGGACGGTAGCTGCGAGTCTGCACGAGGGGGACGAAAGGTAGTTCGGTCTCGCTTGGCCGCCGGTTCTCCCGACCTTCTAGGGCTATCGAGTCAGTCCTCGCCGTCCAGTGCGTGCCAGGACAGGCGCGGGTTGCGCGCCGCGTCGGCCTGGTCGATCCGGCGCGTGCTCGTCCGCTCGGGGGCCTTTTCGAGCACCGGATCGTCCTCCTCGGCCACGGCGTTGAACGCACTCGCCAACTGGTCGAGCGCGGCTTTCGATTCGGCCTCGGTGGGTTCGGTCATCAGCGCCTCGGGAACGATCTCGGGCCACTTCGTCGTGGGGGGATGGACCCCGTGATCGAGCATTCGCTTCGCGACGTCCGCGGCGTCCCGATCGGCGCTCGCGACGAACTCGTGGTGGAAGGGCCCGTAGGGCACCTCCAAGTCGATCCGGTCGGCGAGGTAGTTCGCGTTCAACACCGCCTTGGCGCTCGCATCGCGGAGCCCGGAATCGCCGAGCCGACAGAGGTAGGCATAGGTCTTCACGAGTACGAGCCAGTTGCCATAGAAGCCATGGACCTTACCGATCGTCTCGGCGGGAGTGTAGAACTCGTAGTCCGTTCCGGTGTCGGTTCCCTTCTCGCCGCTGTTCCCGACCTCAGTCGGTGTGTCGGAGGAGGGCGATCCCGCGGCGCGATCGGCGGTTGCGCTCCCGCCGTCCGCGCCGACCTGCCGGACGTGTGGATCGGGGAGGTAGGGCGCGAGGTCCTCGCTCACGCCGACGGGGCCGGCACCCGGCCCACCGCCGCCGTGTGGGGTCGCGAAGGTCTTGTGCACATTGTAGTGCATCACGTCGAAGCCCATGTCGCCCGGCCGCGCCTGGCCTAACAGGGCGTTCAAGTTTGCGCCGTCGTAATACAACACTCCATCAACGTCGTGGACGATATCGGCGATCGCCTCGATGTCGCGCTCGAAGAGGCCGAGCGTGTTGGGATTGGTGAGCATCAACGCTGCGGTGTCCTCGCTTACCGCCGCTCGCAGCGCGTCGAGATCGACTCGCCCATCGTCGCCGCTCGGCAGGGAGAGTACGTCGAACCCGGCCATCGCCGCCGACGCGAAGTTCGTCCCGTGGGCACTCTCGGTAACGATCACCTCCGATCGATCACGACCGTGATCGGCGTGATAGGCCTTCGCGATCAGGATGCCCGTGAGTTCGCCCGCCGCGCCCGCCGGGGGCTGGAGGGTCACCTCGCTCATTCCGCCGATCCGCGCGAGGTAGTCCTGGAGTCGATGGGTTAGTTCGAGGGTGCCCTGAGCACTTGCGGGCGAGCGATCGGGATGAACGCTTACACCCGGCAGCGTGGCGACGTCCTCGGTGAACTTGGGGTTGTACTTCATCGTACAGGACCCCAGCGGGAAGGGGCCGGTCTCGATTCCGTAGTTCATCTGGGAGAGCCGGGTGTAATGGCGGGCGAGTTCCGGTTCAGCGGGATCGGGCAGGGCAAGCGAGTCGCGGGTGAGGTCGTCGGGCAGGGGCGAATCGACCTCGACTTCCCGGGATTTCTTCTCGGCGAGCAGCGGCTCGTAGACGCCCTCTCCTTCGCCCTCACTGCTTGGATTCTCGCCGTTTTCGCGCGTCCAGCGCGCCTGGTCATATTTCATTGCTACAGTACCTCCTCGCAGGCCGCGAGTAGCCCGTCGGTGTGGCGCTCGTTCGTCTCGGTCGTACAGAACTGAAGGAGGTGATCGTCGATCGCGTGGACGGCAAAGCCGTGGTCCTCGAGTTCGCCGGCTATCGTTCCCGCGGGGCGGTCGGTACGCGCGACGAACTCCCGGAGGTGATGGCGGTCGTGGAGTGGGGCTTCGATCCCGTCGAGTTCGTCGAGCCGGGCCGCGAGGTCCTGTGCCCGGGTCACACAGTCGTTCGCAAGCGAGAGAAGGCCGTCGGGACCCAACGTCGCGATATGGATCGCCGCGCGCAGGGCGACCCACGCCTGATTAGTGCAGATATTGGAGGTCGCGCGCTCGCGGCGGATGTGTTGTTCCCTCGTCTGAAGCGTGAGGGTGTAGGCTCGCTTGTCCTCGCTGTCGGTGCCCGCACCGACGAGTCGTCCCGGAACCTGCCGGAGGTACTCCTCTCTGGTCGCGAAGAGGCCCAGTCCCATCCCGTAGCTCGTCGGCAAGCCGAGCGAGCCGGCCTCGCCGATAACGACGTCCGCACCCGCGTCCGCGGGCGCTTCGAGCACCGACAGCGCCACCGGGTCCGACCCGATACAGGAAAGCGCGTCGTGTGCGTCGGCGACACGGCCGATCTCCGCTAACTCCTCCTCGATCGTCCCGCGAACGGTAGGGCTCTCGGCGTAAACACAGACGACGTCCTCGTCGACTTGCTCGGAGAGCGCGTCGAGATCGGCGTTCCCGTCGTCGTGTGGGTAGCTCTCGACGGTCAGATCCGCGCCCGCGGCGTAGTTCTCCAGCACGCCACGGCGACCCCCCTGAATGAGATCCGGGACCAGCACGCGATCGCCGGAGGTCTCCCGCACGCGTGAGGCGAGCGTCGCGGTCTCGCCGAGTGCAGTCGCGGCGTCGTACATCGAACAGTTCGCGACCGGCAGTCCCGTGAGTTCGACGAGCATCGACTGGTACTCGAACAACGCCTGGAGGAACCCCTGGGCGACCTCGGGTTGGTACTGAGTGTAGGAGGAAAGGAACTCCGAGCGATCGGCTAGGTGATCGACCGCGGAGGGCACGTAGTGGTCGTAGGTCCCCCGGCCGAGGAACTCCGTGAGATCGGCGTTTCGGCCGAGCAGTTCTCCTATTTCCTCATTGACCTGCCGCTCGCTTCGGGCTTCGATACCGAAGGCGTCCTCGAAGCGGATCGCCTCGGGAATGTCGAACAGCGCCGCCTCGCTCTCCGCACCGATCGCCGCTAACATCGCGTCGGTCTCGCCGTCGGTATGGGGCGCGAAGGGACTTCCCCTGCTCTCGTCGCTATAGCTCATCGGTTCCCGATCACCCCGACTCGGCGGTCGTACATGGGAATAGGAAATACTTGCACGCCCGGACATATGAGACCCCCGGTCGTGCGTTCCGGACGGGTCGCTCGCCCGCTTCCTCTCCGGTCCTATTTCCGTTTTCCTGCTTCCGTTTCGGCGCTACTCGCTCCCGTCGTACTCGGCGAGGTATTCGGGCGGCACGCGATCGGTCGTGTAGACGCCGCGACCGCGCTCGGTGACCGGGTGGCCGTTCGTGATCAGCTCTTCGGTGTCGATGGCGAAGACGATCGGGTCGCTCGCGTGGCGCGCGCCGACCGTCCGGGCTTCTCCCGGGGAGCCCGAGAGATGGACCTCCCGTCTGCTCATTGAGAACAGTCCTTCCGCCACGATCGTCTCGCGGTTGTCCGGGGCAGTACCGTGATAGAGCCGACCTGGGATCGACTCGCTTCCGCCGGTCTCGCCGCTCCCATCGTCGTCGAGGGTAACGTCGATCGAGTGGCCGTACGACGCTCGTACTCGCTTGCCTTCGCTTCCGGCTCCGTCCCCGTTCTCGCGCTCGAAGCGGCCCTTCGGGTCGGTCGAGAGGACGGCATCGACGGTCTCGCGATCGGCCCAGGGGTAGCGCTCGGTCGCGATATCGAGAAGGGCCTCGTAGGACGCCCAGCCGCGCTCATCGAGCGCGAGCCCGAGATCCCCGGGGAAGTGTCGAAGCGCCCCGCTCAGGAACTTCGAGAGCCGGACCCGCTTCCCGCCGTTGAGGACGACCTCACCGCTCGCCCCGCAGACCGGACAGGACTCGTCGTTTCCGTCGTCTCCCTCGCTTCGATCGTTTCCATTGCTCCCGCCCGTGTCGGCGTCGAAGAGGCCGTGTTCCGGGCAACGACGGATCGTGCTCATTACCGTCCCTATCGCCGCCGGCTTCGAATACCACACGACCGAGAGCCGCTTCCCTCGCTTCGATGGAATCAGACCGGTGACCCATAGAACTTTGAGAGCGTGCGGTGTGGCCTCTCGCATGTCCGATAGAACGATCGGCTTCATCGGCCTCGGCATCATGGGCGCACCGATGGCGAAGAACCTGCTGGATGCGGGCTACGACGTGGTGGGGTACAATCGCTCGCAGGAACCGGTCGACGAACACGTCGAGTCCGGCGGCGAGCGTGGTGATAGTCCCCAAGACGTCGCCGAGCGGGGAGACGTCGTGATTACCTGCCTGCCCGATTCGCCGGTCGTCGAGGACGTTCTCCGGCGGGATGACGGTGTCCTGGCGGGGGTCTCGGCAGGCACCGTTCTGATCGACATGTCGACGATCTCCCCGACGGTCACCGAGGACCTCGCTGGGGAAGTGAACGAACGCGGCGGGGAAATGTTGGACGCGCCGATCTCGGGCGGCGAGGAGGGCGCGATCGAGGGGAGCCTCTCGATCATGGTCGGCGGCGAGGAGTCGGTCGTAGAGAACAACCGGGAGCTACTGGAGGTGATGGGCGAGACGATCACCCACTGTGGACCGAGCGGCGCGGGCCAGACGACCAAAGCCTGCAATCAGATCGTCGTCGCCGCCCAGATGGTCGGCGTGAGCGAGGCGCTGGTCTTCGCGAACCAGGCCGGCGCGGATCTAAAGAGTGTGGTCGATGCCATTTCGGGCGGGGCGGCGGGCTGTTGGACGCTCGATAATCGCGCGCCGAGCATGATCGAAGGCGAGTTCGATCCCGGCTTTTTCGCCTCCTATCAGTACAAGGACCTCCGGATCGCGATGGACGCGGGCGAGGACTTCGGTTCGCCGATGGCCCAGACGGCGGTCGCCCACGAACTCTACAAGGCAATGGAGACCACCGGGCGGGGCAAGGACGACAACTCCGGCGTGATGCAGGTCATCGAGGACCTGGCCGGCGAGGAAGCGCGAGTCGAGTAGTCTCGACACGCAGCACCTGTCCGGAATACGATCGAACACGGCAAAGGAGGGCTGGAGCACTGATCGACCCCTCTCTTGTGCTTCTCGGTCGGAGGCGGCGGTACTCTGATCTCTACCAGTGAGCACGAGCAGGAGGTCGGGACGTCACGACTAAGAGAACGAACAGATGGCGACACGGGTTTCGAGACGACCTACGATCGATCGCTGGTGGTGATCCGTAATGTGTAGCTAAGACATACCAGCCAGTCAGCTGAGCGCATATACCGACATAATCGTCGGCTTTCGCTGCGAGTCTCCAGTGGTGCTCGCTCGGGCTAGACATTTACTTCTACGGAGCTACATATAATCAAATGGCTGTCAATGAGTCGCACTACCGACGAATCAGTCACTAAACCGACACTGAGGGGAAGCGAGGAGAACGCCCGCCATACCTTCCGGCTAGCCCGTAAAGACTGTGGTGCGCGTTCGTTTTCCCCACGGTTGATTCGAGGATCCGGCACGGATGGCCGGATAGCTATACCGTCGGCAGCGCCATTGTGGCCACGATAACCACTACGTATGCCACGACCCACGATTTCCTACGAGGACAACCACGTATTCGAGTTCACGCCGGGGATGGAACCGGCCTACAGCGCCCGAAGCGGCGAGACACTCACGATCGAGACCATCGACGGACTGAGCGGTGCAATACAGACGAACGACGACCTCCTCGAAGCGATGCCCGAGGAAGTGAACGCAGCGACCGGCCCGATCGAGGTGCGGGCGGTGACGCCGGGGGACGTACTGAAGATAGAAATCGAGGACGTTCGCATCACCGAGGAGTACGGCCGAGTGCTCACGACGCCCGGGTTCGGTCTCTTACACGATGAAGAGTCCATCGACCACCCCTTCACGCGTATCACCCCCATCAAGGGAGATACCGTCGTCTTCGAAGGAATCGAGGTCGATATTCGGCCGGTGATCGGTACCATCGATGTGGCTCCGGCCGAGGAGTCCTATACGACCCTCGTTCCGCACGACCACGGTGGCAACCTCGATACGACGGATATGACGGCGGGAACGACGGCGTACTTCCCGGTGTTCCAGGACGGGGCGATGCTGGCGATGGACGATTCGAAGGGTCGAAACCGACGAGTCCTGGAAGACGATCGCGAGCGCGAGGACCGTAGAGAGGGCAGCCAAGTTAGCTAACTACGATATGCTAGGACCGCTCGAACGCGAACACGACTTCGAAACGGCCGCCTACCTCTTTTCGAGCCTGGTCGGCGGTCTGGAAGTCAGCCAGGTCGTCGATCCGCTTGTGACGGTGCGAAACGCCATCCCGAAAGAGTACCTCTCGAATCCGTTCCAATGTCGCCGACGGCGTATCGCCTGATCGGTGTCCATCTCACAGCAGTAGGTCTTCCTACATGGTCCGAGCGCCAGCCCGTTGCCTCGGTTCGTATCGGTCGCTCACCCCGTGCAGTCGCCGCTATCGGGGTCGTAGCGCAGGATGAGACTCATCGGGATGTCGGTAAAGAAGACTACCTTTCTCTTCCAGGCCCGAACCGGGCCCTCGGTGAACTCGCAGGGGCCGGCCACCGCCTCGAACTCCCAGGTCATACGCCGCTCCCGTCGGCCAGCCGCTTAGTTCCCGGTGGCGTGAACGGCCGTGTTCTCTCGTCGAACGCCGAGACGCG
>PXRA01000092.1 GCA_003021725.1 Halobacteriales archaeon QH_8_64_26 | reverse complement strand
TTCCAGAGGCGGGCGCGCTCGTAGCCCTCGGTATCGGGCGGGACGACCTCGAAGACCGACTCGCTCGCGACGACGACGAGTTTCTTTTCCATTCGGCTCATCGCCACGGTGAGGCGGTTGGGATTGAGGATGAAATCGCGCTCGGCTTCCAGGAAGTCGGGATCGCTCGCGGTCGCCGAGACCACGATCGATTCGCGCTCGCCCCCCTGGAAGCGCTCGACCGTATCGACGTCGGCTCCCTCGTCGAGTCGCGATCCCAGTAGCCCTTTCTGAGCGTTGTGCGGGGTGACGACCCCCACTTCGTCGAGTTCGGCGGCGATCGCGGCGGTCAGTTCGGCTTCGGTGGGGTTTGCCTGCTGACTCTCGCTCTCCTCGTGGAGTACGAGGGTCAGCGGCGCGCTATCGAGGGCTTCGGCGAGGCCATCGGCTTCGCTCGTTGCCTCGACTCCTCCGAGCGTCGCATCGATGTCCGAGCGGTAGTCGATCCTATCGTGACGATAGACGTGTCGCGAGAGGAACTCGGCGACGGTAGCGTGACACCGGTAGGTCTCCTCGAGGCGGGTCACCGGTAGGTCAGCCCCACGGGCAATCGTGAGGTCTTCCTCCTCGACGCCGGCGACCGCCTCGCCCCGCAGCAATCGACAGAAATCGAGCGCCGAGCAGTGGGGGGCGAGCTGCTCGACCGTGCGTCGGTCCTCCTGATCCCAGTCGTGGAGGCGGACGGGGGGCATCTGGCGGTGATCGCCCGCGACGAGGATCTGGGCGTCGTCGTGGACGAACGCCCCACACAGCAGGAAGCTCGGCAGGCGCATCATGCTCGCCTCGTCGACCGCGAGCAGATCGAAGAACGATCGCCCCTCTTCGAGGATGGTCGTGCTCGATGCGTCGCGTGCGGCCCGGCCGATCGCCCCCATCAACCCGTACAACCGACCCGGCGTCGCGAAGACGAGCAGTGGATCGGCATCGGTCGCGTTCGACGCCCCGCCGAGATCGCCGAAGGTTCGCTGGGGGCCCTGCTGGGCGCTCAAGAGGCGGCCCGCGAGCTCCTCGACCCGGTCGGGATCGTCGTGGTAGTCGAGATACTCGATCGCCGAGTCGTCCTCGCCGGGTGCGGCCTCCCGGAGACGAACGATATCGAGGTCATCCAACGAGCCGGGCGCGTCGGGATCGTCCCGGTGGCGCTCGGCGGCGCTCGCGACGTCGGCGGCCACCTCGTCGACGGCCTTGTGGGACTCGCCGACGACCAGACCCGCGAACGGCCGGTCGGCGGCCCCAAAGGCCAGTACGCGAGAGAGTATCGCGGGTGCGAGTGCGCCGCCGGTCTTGCCGGTCCCTGGGGGACCCTGGAGCAGACTGATCTGCCCGTCGGTCTCCCGGACGAATGCCTGCTGCTCGGCGTTGGGCGACAGTCCCGGCGAGCTATCGAGCCAGTCGAGATAGGTCTCGACCGCTTCCGGACTCACCGTATCGGTCGTCGGTTCGTCGAGAGCCCCAACGGCCAGGTCATCAAGCAGCCCCTGGAGCGCGTTCGCCTCGCGGCCCGAACCCGAGAGGGCGTCGAACGCGCGTTGGCCGTTGATATCGTCGGTCTGGGGATCGAGGACGAAGACGGTCTCCTCCTCGAAGAGGGTAGTATAGTCGTCGACTTCGGTCGGGTCGGTCGTCCAGCCGCGATGCCAGCTTTCATACCGGCTCGAACGGCTAAACCGGCTGCTCGCGCTGAAAGCGATCTCGCGAACGTCGGTATCTATGTGCTCGATCGTCACCGGCACGCCCTGTTCGATCGCGTGGGGACTCGTGGAACCGACGGGTTCGCCGGTCCGGTCGAGTTCGTTTGCCACCATCCAACTTCCGCCGCCCGAGTCGTCGGCCCCCTTCGCGCGACACGAGCGGGCGACCCGATCGCCATCGTCGAAGAGGCCGTCGTAGGGCAGGCGGCCCTCGACCCGCAACTCGCCGTCGACATCGGCAACCCGAGTAACGACGACCGGGACCGACTCGCCGGCTCGAACGCGCTGGACGACCGGCAGCGAGTAGTGGGAAAGCGTCTCGCGCCGGCCGGTGGCATACTCGAGATCGAGGAACTCACGGGCCGTGCGGGCAACGTCCGCGTCGCCCAGTGAAAAGTGCTCCAAAGAATCCAGGTCGATCGGTCGTTTTCGCTCGGTGAGGTCGGTGCTGCGATACTCCAGGCCGCGTTCGACGTGGGCGACGCCCGCGGCGAGAGTTTTTCCGAGTTCCTCTAAGTCCTCCCGTGTGATACGGATCCTTTGGTCGGCGTCGACCCACCGGAAGGGTTCGACCGGACCGTGGCCCTCGCCGCTGGTGATCCGCTCGACGACCCTGTCGGTGAGCCGGCCGGTCGCCGCCCAGACGTACTCCAGGGGAACCGTCGCCCCCTGGCGAACTCGGGAGGGGTAGTAGTCCTCGGCTTCGACAGGATCACAGAGCAGTTCCGGCCCTCCCTCGGCTCCGGTTTCGGCTCCATCCCCGTCTCCGCTCTCCCGGTCGCGATAGGGTACCTCGAAGTCGAACAGCCGGTGGCCAAAGGCCTCGCGTAGGTCTACCTCGGTGCCGTCCGCGCGCGTGTAGGTCCAGTCCCGCGGACGGAGGGTGTCTTCCTCCGGGGTGAGCTGGGAAATCGCCGCTACGAGCCCGGAATTGGGTACTTTGGGGGCTTTCCGGGCCGTGAACTCGCTGCCGACGATCGAGACCATCGGCTGGTCGGCGACGCTCCCGGTCCTTTCCATGTCGGTACCGGGACCGCCACCTCCGAGCCCCCCTTCAGTTTCGTTCTCGCCGTCGTCCGGATCGTCGGCGATCGCGCCCCGAAGGCCGAGCAGGTCCCGTAGCGCGGGGACGCCCCCCGCTTCGGGGTGGCGCTTCGTGGCTTCGATCAGGGCTTCGCGCTCGCGCTCGCTGTAGAAATAGCAGTGCAGCGGCGCTCGATCGAACAGGTCAGTACGGGCGGCGACGGTACGAGCACCTTCGAAGACCCCATCGAGAAACGATTCGAGCAGCGCGGCTTCGGCGGCGTCGGCCGCTTCGGGATCGTCGGGGACGCTTTCGGAGAGTTCGGCGACCCGGATCGGGTCATAGCCCCGGTCGGCGTGGCGCGAACTCGTGAGGTAGGCACTCGCCATCGCGATCCGGTCGCGGCGGTGATCGTAGACGACGTGGATGTAGATCCGACAGAGCGACCGACGGGGGATCGGCATGCCGTCGTCGGGCTCGAAGGGGGGGTCGTCCGCGGGCAGGGTGCCCTCGCCCGCGCCCAGCAGCCAGGGCGCTTCGCGCTCCGCGCGCCCGTAGAAGTGATCGGGATCGAAGCGGCCGAGCATCGACTGAGCGCGCTGGACGTAGCCCGGGAGGCGTTCGCCGAGCCCCGGCTCCTCGACGAGGCGGCGATAGGTCTCGCGGCGCTCGGGAGCCGGTTCGAGTCGATCGTACTCGAAGGGGCGGGGATCGTCGGGCGGGTGACAGAGTGCAGCGAGGCCGGCGAGGGTCTCGATCCCTTCGGCGGCCAGCGTCGCCTGCTCGCCGCGGGTGAGTCCGAGTAGCGCGACGTCCTGGCCTTCGATCGCGTTCGTATAGCAGGCTTCCTTGTACGTACAGCCCTGGCATTTCGGGCCCAACTGGTAGTCCGGGTCGCGCTCGCCGAGCCGGTCGAAAACGCCGCCCGCGACCAGCAGTCGTCGGACGTCGGTCTCCCGGGGTGCGAGGTCGAAAGCCGGCAGCGCGTCGGAATCCAAGCTATCGATCTCCTCGTCCCTGGTGAGGACGCCACCGGAGACCGCTACCTCATAGGGGAGGTCGATCTCCTCGAGGAGGTCCCGAAGCAGGAGGGTGTAGGTCGCGACCTGGACCTGCTGGTAGGTCTTCTGTTCGTGGGCGGCTTTCGCGTCGAGAACCCGGATATGCACGCCCTCGGAAGTGGGCCAAAAGAGCAGGAAATCGGCGTTGCCGGCGACCGCCCACGCGCCGATCTCGCCGTCGAGATACGTCTGGGCGGTGACGATCGGGTCGGTGCCCGGCAGCCGCGAGCGGACGCGATCGAGAACTGCTTCGAGTGCGGCGACCGTCCCGTCGTGATCCTCATACTCGGCGTGGTCGAACAGCTCGCTCGCGCCGGCCGCCAGGCGTTCCTGTCGGTCGCGCTCGAAGACCTCGCCCTCAACGGCGAGCAGTGGGGACAGCGGCTCGAAGGCTTCCTTCCAGTCCTTGTGTTCGCGCTCTCGCTCCTTTGCGCCGGGGGTGAACTCGTAGTCGTGGTACTGGGGACAACCATTGAGGCGGACGAACTCGCCGATGCCCGTGGGACTGACTGCTCGTCCACTGCCCATCGGTTCGGCGGGAGGCGAGGTCTCACTCCCCGTCGCCGATCGGTCGGTTGGGGCCAGGTCGACTCGGCCTGCTGGGTCGGCACTGCTTCCGTCGGCTCCGGAGGACGGTTCGCCCGCAGTCACGATAGTAGGATCGCGCGCGATAGCTCAATAAAGTTGTCGTCGAGGGACCGAACCTCGAAGGAAGCGGGCCGGAGCCAGTAGCAAGGACGATTCGACGCCCCGATCGGAGTTCAGACCCCGACGCCGAGAAAGAGCGTCATCGTGATCGCCATCACGACGAAAGCCGCAACCATCGCGACCGTCGAGTAGCCGATGATGTCCCGGGCGCGAAGGTTCGTCAGCGCCAGCAGTGGCAGGGCCCAAAACGGCTGGATCATATTAGTGAGCTGATCGCCCATCATCTCGATGACGACGGCGGTGTACAGCGGCATTCCCAGTTGCTGAGTCGTCTCTAAGAGGATCGGCCCCTGGGCGAGCCACTGACCGCCCCCGGAGGGAACGAAGACGTTGACGATGCCGGCACTGATCAGCCCCAGCACCGGCCAGGTGAGCGGCGTCGCGACGCTCGCGAAGGCATCGGCGATCGCCGCGCCGAGTGCGGTTGCGGTGAGGATACCGGAGATCCCGGCGTAGAAGGGGAACTGGAAGATAATTCCGGCGACGTTCTCGACGGACTCTTCCATCTGCTCGACGACCCCGATCGGGGTGCGCCAGAGCACGATCGCGAAGAGCAAAAAGAAGGCATTGATGCTATTTAGGGACAGGCTCGTTATCCCTTGACCCTCCAAGATCCAGGCGTTGACGACGTAGTACGCCGGGAAGATCGCGATGAGGATCGTGAGGATCACCGACCGATTGAGGCGGTCGGCGACCGACTCGCGCTCGTTCAGCCCCGGCTCGGCGGGGTCCTGGTGGCCCGCCTCGACCGGTTCGTCGATCGCTTCGGCCTCGCTGTCGGCCGACGCCGCTTCGCGATCGGTCGATTCCGTTCCGCCGTCGGCAGCGACACCTTCGCCCGTTCCCGATTCCGAGCCCGACTCGCTGCTTGCCGACATCCGCTCGGCGAGGCGCTCGGGGAGTTCGCGGATGTCGCTATCGCTATCTGGATGCAACGCGGCCATGATCGGCGGGATGACCAGTAGCAGCAACACCACTGTCACGAGGTTGACCGTGCTGCCGATGGTTTGGGAGAGCGGGATGCCACTAGGGGTGTATTGCTGGAACGATTGGGGGAGACTGGAGGGCGTCGCCATGATCAACCCCGAGGAGGTCGTCAGCCCCGAGTGCCAGATCATGAGCCCGGTGTAGCCCGCTGCGGCGAGCAGGGGATAGTGTAGCTTCAGGTCGCGTTGCTTGCCCTGGTAAGCGACTTGCCGGGCGATGACCGCGCCGACGATCAGCCCCAGTCCCCAGGAGATCAGCGCCGCGAACATCGAGACGACCACGACGAACGCGACGGCACTCGCCTGCGAGTCGGGGAAACTCGCGATCCGTTTCAACAGGCGGGTGACCGTCGGCGACTTGGCGATCGCGTCGCCGGTCATGAGAATGATCGAGAACTGTGCCATGATCTCCAGAAAGGACCAGAGGCCGCCGAACCAGGCGTCGAGTATTCCCTGGACGCCCGCACCGGCGGCGAGCGCGCCGACGAACGCGAGTACCGTGAGTCCGATCACCAACACGTAGGGATCGGGGATGTACTTGAGCGCGAGGTCGGCGAAGGTCTCACCGAGTCGTTGTATCGATCGTGCGACTGCCATGATATACTGTAACATGGCAGAGGCCGATGGCGACGCTGATAAATCTCTCGACAATCCTTAGTCGATCGACAAAAGGGGGAAGCAGGTACGGTCGCCGTCGTGGACCGATATCAGCGGAACGATTACGATTACATATCCTCCAATGCAGAAATATGAACCACGAGCGCCTCGTCGCCGTAGGTCTTCCCGTCTATGGCATAGCGGTGTTGCTCGAGCCCCTGCCAGCTATGATCGTTGAGTCGGGGAGCGCGTGGGGATTCCCGTCCGAATCCGGACTGGCAGTGATCGGAAGCGTGGTAGTGATTCTCGGAAGCGCGCGGACGGCTTACCGGTCATCGGATACCGAACTACCGTTGGCTATCGTCGTTGCTGCGTGGGTCGGCGCGGCGCTGTTAGTTCTCAGCCTCGTTCTTTGAACGGCGGCGCGTTTTTGCTCGCGCGGCCGCTAGAACCGATATGGACGCGACCACGCTCGGCGATCTCCTCGAAGAGCGGGCAGCAGCCGACGGGGACCTGGACGACCCGGGGGCCGCGCTCCGCGCGCCGGGCGACCCGGAGCGGTGCTACGACGCCGCCCGCCTGCGCGCCGATTCCCGGAAGACCGGGAACTTCCTGCGACAGCTCGGCGTCGGTCCCGGCCGCACGGTCGCGATCGCCGACCGGCCGAGGCCCGAATCGATCCTCTCGCTGTTCGGCACGGCACTCCTGGGTGGACGTGCCCGATACGTTCCTCAGGACGGTTCCGATACCGAAGCGTCGGGAGGGATCGACGCGCGAGTACTGGTCGGACCGACCGACCGCCTCGAAGGGATTTCAACGACCGCAGCGACGAAGCGCCTCGGCTACGGGCGGGCTCCCGACGATCCCGAGACCGCGTACTTCGAGCGGGAGGTCTGGAGCGAGAACCCGACATTTCCGCCGAGCGACATAGAGGGAGAAACGGTCGCGATCGAGACGAGCGATGAGAGCTACACGCATCGCGAGATAGTGGTCGCGGCGGAGCGAATCGTCGGCGAACGGAGCCTCGACCCAGGCACCGAGGTCGTAGTGCGTGCACCCCTGGCCGACGTTCGTGCCGTCGTCGGAGTCCTCGCACCGCTCGCCTCCGACGGGACGATCGTAGTTCCCGATAGCGGGACGGAGGGGGACCTCGCGGTCGTCGCGGGCGATGGGAAAGTTCCCGAACCGACGACGATCGGCGTGGCGGACGTCCCGCTCGGGAACGTGTAGTCCGGTCGCGACCGGTCCTATCGGCCCGGGGTCGTCCGACGATCGGGACCGCGGTCGGCGATCGGTCGTCGTCTGCCGGCCGCACCATCGATCGTTACGCTCGTTCCATACGGACGCTACAGTCGAGACAGATCACCTCACCGGCGATCCGGTTCACTTCGCTGTGGCCACAGTTCGGACAGCGCCACGTCGCGTTGTTGTGCTCGGTCGTCCCCCGCGGCGGGTGGACGTACCCCTCGTCCGTGGCGTGCTCGATAGACAGGGGAAGCTGTGAGCGCTTGCATCGGGAGCGGTGGGTGAGATAGGCGATCGAATCGGGGTTCGAGCCATGGAGGTCGTCCCAGGCGAAGGCATGTGGGGTGTTCCGGGCGATCTGCTGGGAGCCCCGGCGGGCGGCCTCGGCCATCGGCGAGGTCGCCCAGGACATCGGGTCCGTAGAACCGTTGCTTACCGCCTCGTAAGCCGCGATCGCGCGATCGTAGTCGTCCCCGCTCGCGTTTCCGTTTCCGTTCCCTTCCCCGCCCTCGCTTCCACCGGGGGCGGCGTCCTCGCCGCCGTCGGCACCGCCGCCGGTGTCGGCGCTGTCGAGGCCTCCAACGGCCTCGAAGTCGGCGACGAACTCCACACAGCAGGCACGATCGAAGGGATCGGTGAGGACGGCATCGCGCAGGTCACCGGCGAGGGCGATACCCTCCTGACACCGGGCGGTCCCGCGATCCGGGGCACCGCCCACACGGTAACAGGCCGCCGAGAGCAGCAGGTACGAGAGGGCATGTCCTGCCCAGCGCGCGTCCGCGCCGAGGAGGTCCCGGTTCTCGCCCTCGTTTTCCAGGCCGGCGACGGTAGCGTGGGCAGCACGCGTGTAGGTGTTCGCCGCGCGCTCGATATCGCGGTCGATCAATGCGACGATGGCCGCATCGCGGTCGTTTCGAACCATACCGGACGGCGGGGCCGGCGGCGGATGAACCGTCCGCCGCTCGCCGATCGCGGCGATCGACGGTCGATCCCTAAGCCCCCGGTCGTTGGTGATCAGGTCCCCCCACTCACCGGTCATCGCGACGCACGAGCAGGCACAATGCCTATGTCTCGGAGGGCGAAGAAACAGGAACATGGTTCAGCGATCGACGTGGGTCATCCTCGCCGGTGTCGTACTGTTGTTCGTTCCGATCCCGCCCTTCGCGACGATCGCAGGGCTGCTCGTCATCATCGCGGGCGTTGCGCTTCGTCTCCTCAAGTGAGCAACGGCCGGTAGACCGATAGCCGAACTCCGGTCGGTGCCACAGTCGTCGGTGCTTGCCGAGTGAACGTTTAACACCTCCGTGCGAGTACTGATCGTATGCCAGAACCCGTGATCCTCTCGGTCGGTGCCTCGCCGGTCGGCGAAAGCGAGTTGACCGGTCGGGACCTCTTTTCGGTCGCGCTCGCGGAGGCCTTCGCGGACCTGCCCGACCCCGCGGAGATCGTCGACGCGCTGTATGTGGGTAATCAATCCGAGTCCTACGAGCACCAGATCATGTACGGCACCCTGCTCGCGGAGTGGGCCGGTCTCCGACACACCCCCGCGGAGCGGGTCGAGGGCTGTGCGGCCGCCGGGGCACTCGCATTGCGCCACGCGGTACGGGACGTCCGGTCGGGGGAATGTGACGTCGTGCTCGCCTGCGGGGTCGAGAAGATGACCGCCGGTGGTACTGCCGGAGCCACCGACGCGCTCTCAGCGGCGTTCGACCGCGCGCTCGAACAACGCTCGGGGATCACCGCCCCCAGCCAGTACGCACTGCTCGCGAAGCGCTACTGCCACGAGACCGGAGCGAGCGAGGAGGACCTGGCCCGCGTCGCGGTCAAGAACCACGCGAACGCCACGAAGAATCCCCGAGCACAGTATCAGTCCGAAATCGACGCCGAGACCGTCCTCGATTCGAGCTACGTCGCCCGCCCGCTCAAGCTCTTCGACTGCGCGCCCGTGAGCGATGGCGCCGCGGTCGTCGTCGTCGCAAGCGCCGAGGCCGCCGAAACGCTCGTCGATAGCGAGGAGACGGTGCGTGCGAGCGGCGTCGGCGCGGGGAGCAATAATCTCGCGGTCGCCGAGCGCGACCTCACGTTCGTCGAAGGAGCCCACCGAGCGGCGACCCAGGCCTACGAGGAGGCCGGGATCGAAGCCTCCGAAATCGACATCGCGGAGGTCCACGACGCCTTTACAGTCTGTGAACCGCTGCTAGCCGAGGCCGTCGGGTTCGCGCCGCGGGGAACGGGCGTTCAGTGCGCGCTCGACCCCGGCGACCGTTCGGATGGCTGGAGCGACGTGCAGGTGAGTTCGAGCGGCGGGCTCAAAGCGCGGGGCCACCCGATCGGCGCGACGGGACTGTATCAAGCGGTCGAGGCCTACGAACAGCTCACCGGCCGGGCCGGCGACCGTCAGGTGGAGGACGCCGAGCGAGCACTGCTGGTGAACGAAGGCGGCGTCGCCGACGCCGTGACCGTCGCCCACGTCCTGGAGGTGGCCTGAAATGGCGGGACGCGGGGACGGATCACCGAAGCGGGTCAGGCCCGAGGAACTCACCGCCGAGAGCCCGCTTACCTTGCCCGGCTTCTTCGCGGCGCTGTCGGACGGACGGCTGCTCGGCGGTCGATGCGACGAGTGTGAGCAGGCGTTCGTCCCGCCGCGACCGGCGTGTTACGCGTGTGGGAGCCGCGAGATCGCCGTCGAAGAACAGCCGAGAGAGGGGACGATCGTCGCCGACACCGAAGTCGCCCGGCCGGCCCCTGCCTTCGCGGCCGACGCCCCGCTTACGATCGCGGTCATCGAACTCGATTCCGGTGCCAGGCTCACCGGGCGGGTCGCGGCCGACTACGAGGCGGTGGAAATCGGAACGCCCGTCGAGTTGACCGTCCGGGAACTCACCGACCGAGAGAAGGAGTTCGCGCTCGATCACGAGGGAGAGTGGCCGCTGCACGTCTTCGAGCCCGCCTGATCGTCCGCCTACAGTGGGGCGCGAGACGCCGCGTCGGGTGATCCCGGTGGCAAGCGACGTATCGATGGCCGACGCACTGCCTATCAGGTCAGCGAAACGCCCGCCGCCCGGTCGCGTCGACGGTCGCGGCGTAGACCGGCAGCGCGGGGATCACCGTCTCGATCGCACCGG
>PXRA01000091.1:9356-43573 GCA_003021725.1 Halobacteriales archaeon QH_8_64_26 | reverse complement strand
GGGGACGTCTCCGCGCCGATCCACACCGACGGGGTGCTCCGGGACCCGACCGTCTACGCCGACGGGGAAGTCCTAGACCTTCCGGCAGTCGAATAGCGCGGGACCGAAGGTCCCGCGGACCGTTCGGGCCGGCGAAGCTCTCGTGAGCGTAGCGAACGAGAGCAGGGCGCGGGGGGCGAGCGTGGCCAGCGGGAGTGACCGAGTCCGCGAGGAGACGGTGAAACCGTGAAACGGAGCGGTCGTAGACCTCCCGACAGTCGGGTAGCGCCGTCGCTGCACCCGCACTCGGTTCGTATGCGCTGCTTAACGAGAGAAGGAAGCGGATGTTAATACCGAATTAGTCCCGTACGGACGGTATGGAACCCTCTCTCGGGAGTAGTCCGGCGACGGGTCCGCCGATAGCGGTCTCGCGGACGGCGCTCGGTTCGATCCCTCGGCGGGGCTCCGGTCGGGCGGGAACCGAGATCGCTCCGCAGTTCTACTATACGGTTGGGGGCGATTTCCTCGACGTAGGAGTCACTGAGGAGGATCTCCGGTGACTACGTCGCCTCGGCCGTCGGGGTCGTCGAGGGCGTCGGACTCACTGAGATCGTCGAAAGCGTCGGTCGTCGTCGTAGCGACGGGGGCGGCGAGTTCAACGGCCTTTCTGCGGTCGCTCGGTCGCCGGGGGGTACACACGATCGCGGCCGCCGAGCAAGCGAGCGTGCCGGTGTTCTGGTCGCGGTACTGCGACGAATCGGTTCGCGTGCCCTCCCCCTTCGCGGACCTGCTCGGATACAGGGACGCGCTGCTGTCGCTCGCGCGCCGACGGGACGTCCGGGCGATCGTCCCGGTCCGGGAGGTAGACGTTTACGTACTCTCGACCTATCGCTCGGCGTTCGCCCGACACCTCGCCCCGCTGTGGCCCGTCCCCGAAACGCTTCGCATCGCCCAGGACCGGATCGCCCTCGCGGGGGCCGCGCGGGCCGCCGGCGTCGCCGAACCGAACACGCGGTCGCTCGAGAGCATCGCGACCTGGGATCGCGAGTCGGTGATCAAAGCCCGCTATGCGGTGCTCGCCGAGGCGTACGTCCCCTCGATTCCCGAGGGCGAGTCCCGCGAGATGGGCAAACCCTCCTTTCCCGCGGTCGGCGTCGAGCCCGATCGGGCGGCGATCGAAGCCGAGTTGGGCCACACCCCGATCGTCCAGGACCACGTTTCCGGCACCGAGTACTCCTTTCGAGCCCTATACGATCACGGCGAGGCGATCGTCACCACCCAGAAACGGGGGATTCGCGGGTTCAAGTACGCCCGCGGGCCGAGCGTCTATCACCGATCGGTCGATCGGTCCGGGCTCGAAGCGGCGGGGCGAGCACTGCTCGATTCCCTGGAGTGGCACGGCCCCGCGGAGGTGAGCTTCGTCCGCGAGGCCTCGACCGGCGAGTACTACCTGCTCGAAATGAACCCCCGCTTCTGGGCGACGCTTCCCTGTGATATCGATGCGGGCGTCGATTTCCCTCGTCAGTACTGGGGACTTGCGACCGGCGAGTCGGCTCTACCCGACGGAAACTACGAGGTCGGTGCGGGAACCCATCTCCTGCGGGGCGAGTGTTCGTACCTCTATAGCGTGCTCGCCGAGGAGTACGCTCACGTCGAACCGCCGCGCTTTCGCGACGCGCTCGGGGACGTACTCTCCTCGGTCGTCGCCCAACCGTCCTTCGATCTCCTCTCGGCGACCGATCCCGGTCCCTTCGTCGGCGACCTGCTCGGGTGCTTGCCCGTCGAGCTCCCTATCGCTACTCGCCGGGTCCGGCAGCGTCCGTTAGGGCTTTCGGAAGCGGACTGATAGGGGCTCCCATGAGCAACAGCGCGGAGCGCGTTGGACTCACCTGTCCGGTCTGTTCGCCCGAGACCGCGGTCGCCCACGAGGTCCTCGCGCCCGGCGGACAGGCGACCGTTCGCTGTACGGACTGCCAGCACGTCCACAAGACCCGGCTCCCCGACCCCGAGACGATCGAACGGACGGTGATCGTCTCCCAGGACGGCGACTCGACGAGAACCACCGTCGAGGCCCCAATGGAGGAAGCCCTCGCGGTCGGCGAGGAGTTCATCGTCGACACCGAGGAAGCGATCCTCACCGTCCGTATCACGAGCTTGGAGATCGACACCGAGGCTCGCGCCGAGAGCGCACCGGTCCCCGAAATCGAGACGATCTGGACGCGGGTGGTCGATAACGTCCGAACCGACGTCACCCTCCATCCCAGTGATGGCCGCCACGACACGACCCGTAGCATCGAGATGTACGTGCCCGGGGACTACGAGTTCACCGTCGGCGAGGAGGAGAAGGCGGGCGAGGACCGCTTCGTCGTTACCGGGCTCCAGGTCCGTGAGGACGCCCGGGGCTATGGCTTCGAGAAGCTCGATCACGACGGCGACATGGCCTTCGCGAAGGACCTCAAGCGAGTCTACGCCCACGAGGAATCGTCCCCGACGACGGCCTGGTCGGGCTGGTAACACCCCTTCCGACCGCATGAACACCGGTGTTTTACTGCTCACATGACCCCGAGCGGCGATCCGAGTCGCGGCGAGACCGACGGCAAACGAGACGACGCGAATAACGACGCGGTGGACGGAACCGACCGGGACAACCGCCGCGAGGAGCGCGAAGACCTCGTTGCCCGCCTCCTCGATCGGGGCCGGATCGAACGCGAGGGGACCGCTGTGGCACTGCGGGCGGTACCGCGCCACGCGTTCGTCCCGCCGGCCCGCCGCGGGGCGGCCTACGACGATCGGCCCCTCCCGATCGGCGCGGGCCAGACGATCAGTGCGCCCCACATGGTCGGCTGGATGACCGACTTACTTGCGCCCGCGTCGGACGACCGCGTTCTCGAGATCGGTACCGGCTGTGGGTATCACGCCGCCGTCACGGCCGAACTCGCCGACGAGGTACGAAGCGTCGAGTACCACGCGAATCTCGCCGAGGCGGCCCGCGACCGCTTGGCTGAACTGGGCTACGAGAACGTCGAGGTACAGGCGGGCGACGGTCACGAAGGCCTGCCCGAGGGTACTCCCTACGACGCGGCGTACCTGACCTGTGGGGCAGGTGCGATTCCCGGCAGCGTGATCGAACAGGTTCGCCCCGGCGGTCGGATCGTCGCCCCGATCGAGACCGACTCGGTTCTCGGCCGGGACGGCCAGACGCTCGTCCGCGCGACGAAACGCCCCGATGGGTCGCTCGATCGCGAGCGCCACGGCAGCGTCCGGTTCGTCCGGATGCGGGGCTCCTCCTGAGCGCTCCGGGCAGGCGGGACGCGTACCTCTAGGGGACGGTCCGCCGTGAGTCGATCCCAGGCGCGCGATTCATTAGCCTCGACCGCTCAATCGCCGTATGAACCCCGCGGTGCTGCGCGACGACATGGTCGCGAGCCTCGAACACGAGTCCAAGCGGGTGCTCCGCAGCGAGGCTCTGAGCGTCGCGTTCCGTAGCGTCCCTCGCGAGAGCTTCGTTCCCGACGAACGGGGTGCTTACGCCGATCGCCCCTTCGAACAGCACGGGACCCGAGTACTCGCACCGAGCACGGTCGCTCGGTTGCTCGAAGCCCTCGCCCCCCGGGAGGGCGATTCGGTACTGATCGTCGGGGCTGGCGTCGGCTACACCGCGGCAGTGTGTGCGGAACTCGTCGGCGTACAGAACGTCCACGCGGTCGACATCGCGCGCCGGCTGGTCTGGGAAGCCCGCGAGAACTTGGGTCGTGCGGGCTACGGTGCCGTCCTCGTCGACCGGCGCAACGGTGATCGGGGCCTGCCCGAGTACGCCCCCTTCGATCGTATCGTACTCGAAGCCGCTGCCGTCCGCCCGCCGACCGAACTCCTCGCCCAACTCGCCCCCGACGGTCGGCTCGTGATGCCGATGGGACTGGGCGAACAGAGCCTCGTCGCGATCGAAGACGGCGAGGTCGTGAAGCGCCACGGCACCGTCGCGTTCGCGCCGATGCTCGTCGAGAGCGAGCGTGCCGATACCGTCGAGCGCAATCGCACTGCCCGCGAGGACCGGGAGTTCGCCGAGCGGGCGGCCGAACGGAAACGGGGCTGGGAACAGAACTGGATCGACTGGGAGCAGTACCGATAACTGGCGGCCGACGAGTCTTCGTTCGTCGAGCGTTCCGAGCGATGGGTCGGGACCGCAACTCGGAACGAGACCCCAGGGTCGGAGGAGTGATCGATACTTCCTCGACCTCACCGTCCAAATACAGCTCTGAATACGGTTCAATGCCCTCGAACGCTGAACGATCGGCGCTTTCTCGCTTCGACCGCGAACTTTTCACACCAACGGTTCGATACTCGATATGGAACAGGCGCTGTACGACCGGCCCGAGGTCTACGATGCTCTCTACGCGAGTAAGGACTACGAGAGCGAGGTGGATTTCGCGATCGATCGGTTCGACGCTCACGGCAACGACGGAGAGCGGGCGCTGCTGGTCGGCTGTGGGACCGGCCGGCACAGCGTTTTCCTCCGCGAGCGGGGATTCGAGGTTACGGGCGTCGATCCGAATCCGGCGATGCTCGACCGGGCACGCGAGCGATCGGACGGGACCTTTCTATCGGGGGGGTTGCCGGGCCTCGAATACTGGACGTCGGTGACTTCCCGAGCATGGACGGTCCGACGCTCCAAGTCCCGCCGGCGGCCGACCGCGACTGCGCCCGGCTCTACCAGTACCGCCACGGTAGGGGTAACCGGACCCGGATGAACGCGCTCGTGTTCCTCGGCGAGGAGTGGTTCACCGATACCCATACCCTCACGTTCTTCGACGAGGGGACGATCGCCGACTCGCTCGGCGAGTTGGGCTACGCCGCCGGGACGTACGGCTGGTACGAGGGCGCGCCGACCACCATGCCGGATCCGGCAGTCGTCGTCGCCCACTGACTGACCCACCGTTAGCGGACGACGAGACGGCTCCGCCGCCTCGAACCACGGGCGAGCGAGGGGCCGTGAAAAGGTGACTTCTAGATCGTATCGGGCGCGTCGTGGATCGTCAACTCGACCTCTCGGCGCTGGCCTTCGAGGTCGGCGACGATCCGGGAGACGACCCGTTCGGCTTCGCTCTCGACGAGCGGGATCACCTTTTTGACGACCCAGCCCAGCGAGACGAGGGCTGGAAGGTCGATCGCGCCCTCGTCCACCGAGTCGGCGTCGAAGGTAACGCGAAGGCCCACCCGGGAGGCCGTCTCGCGCTCCGGCGGTGCCTCCCCGGGGACCGATTCGACGTACCAAAAGCCCTGTGCGGAGACGTCTTTGATTATCTCCCAGTCGATCCGCGTCGGCGGCGTGGTACCGGTGACCCGCGAGCGAGCGGTATACGCGAGTTTCCACCACTCGAACCGGAGGTCGTACTCGGTGCCGGGCGAGCCGTCGCCCTCCCGGGAGACATCGGTCAGGTACTTCGAGTAATCGGCGTACCGCGGGAAGTCGATCAGGAAGTCGTAGATCTCCTCCGGCGGTAGATAGACGACCGTGCTGACCTCGACTGCGTCCACGGGTTCCATACCCCGCGCCAGGACCTAAAGCTTCGGTTGCTGATCGCTCGAACCCCCTGTCGATGGTCGAACCGCGATAGTCGATGTTATTTCGTCATTACCAAACTTATATGCACCTTTGACGTGGCTTGCAATATACGGATGACGGGGAAGGAACGCGGACGGACCGGAAACGGACGGGTCGGAACAGGAACGAAGCTAAGCGCGAGCGCGCTCACGACGGCGCTGTTGGTCGTTCTCGCGACCGCCGCGATGGGGGTCGGGACGGGCGTCGCGGGTGCACAGGCCAGCGGGTCCGGCCCGACGCCGATCGACGGCTGTGGGACGATCGACGAGCCGGGGACGTACGCACTGACGACGAACGTCACGAACACGAGCGCCGACCCCTGTATCGCGATCACCGCGGGCGACGTCGTCTTCGACGGTGGTGGTCACACCCTTGCGGGCAACAGGTCGAACTACGGGATCCGGATCGACAACGGCGATAGAGCCCAGTCGAACGTCACGGTACGAAACGTCGCGGTCGATCGCTGGGTGCGCGGTATTTCGTTCATGAACGCTACCGGAGGAACGGTCGAGAACACCACCGCGACCGGAAGCATCGAGGGCTATCTCGTCCAGGAGAGCACCGACGTCACAGTGAGACGGAACTACGCCTACGACAACGCACTCGGGATTCACCTTCGCAACGCCGAGGGGAATCTCGTGCGGCGGAACGTCGCGAACGAGAACAAGTGGGGCATTCACCTCGAGTACCGCGCGAAGGACAACCGGGTCGTCGACAATATCGCACAGAACAACTCGAACTGGGATCTCATCTCGCGTCTCGACTCCTCGAACAACGTCGTCTCACGGCTCGACGTCGGGTCCGGGACGTTCTCGCTCGTCTCGACGAACGTCGCGCTGAAGGGCACGGACGCGACCCTCGATGCGCCGGACGGCCGGACGGGTCCGGATAGTGCAGTCGAGGTCGTCGGCGCGAGCAGCGAGGACCTCGAACCGTCGATCGCCTCGCTGAGCGTTCACTACCGTTCCGGGGGCGGGAACGCGTCCTCGCTTGCGATCTACCGCTCCGACGGGGGCTCTTGGACGGAACTCGACAGCACCGTGCGGCCGGCCGACGAGGTGGTTTCGACCAGCGACGTGACCGAGTTCGGGACGTTCGCGGCCTTCGGGGCGGAGGAAACGAACGCCCAGCCAGTGAGTCTCGATGTGTCTCGTCCGACGCTCACCCAGCGCTCGATGGCGACGACTACAGCGACCACGAGCACGGCTACCGGCACGACGACGACCGAAACGAGCACCGCAATGGACACGACCGCCGAGAGCACGACCAGCGAGGCGAGTACGACGACCGATTCGGCGGCGACCGAGACCAGCACGTCGATGGATGGGACGACGGGGACGAGTACGACCGGCACTGGTGGTACCGACGCCGGGACGACGACCGAGACGACCGGACCGGGCTTCGGCCTCGTCGTGGCGCTGATCGCCGTTCTGGCGGCGGCGTTGCTCGCAACGCGCCGGAAGGGAGATCGCTGAGGGTCCCGTTACCGACCGGGCCTCTTCGATCGATCCCCGGCGACCTATTCCAGGAGAGTGACGGGCAATCGACGAACGGCTTTTTAGCGTTTCGAGCCCGATACCGACTCGAATGTTAGCGGGCGTCAACGTCGCGCTCTGTGTCTCGGGCTCGATCGCGGCGGTCAAGACTACCGAACTCGCCCACGAGCTGCGCCGCCGGGGCGCAACGGTCCGGGGCGTGATGACCGAGGCCGCTCAGGGGATCGTCCACCCCTGGGCCGTCGAGTTCGCCACCGACGAGCCAGTTGTCACCGAGATAACCGGCGATATCGAACACGTCGAACTCTGTGGCCGGGAGGGTTGGGCGGACGTTCTCCTTCTCGCGCCCGCAACGGCCAATTCGGTCGGAAAGATCGCCGCGGCGATCGACGACACGCCCGTCACTACATGTGCGACGACGGCTCTAGGTACCGAAATGCCGGTGGTGATCGCCCCGGCCATGCACGAGCCGATGTACGATCACCCGGGGGTCGTCGAAGCGATTTCCCGCGTCGAGTCCTGGGGAGTGTCGTTCGTCCCGCCGCGGGTCGAGGAGGAGAAAGCGAAGATCGCGACCGCCGATGCGATCTGTCTCGCGACCGCTCGTGCGGCCGGCGATCGTCCCCTTGAAGGCAAGCACCTGGTAGTGACGAGCGGGGCTACCGTCGAGTCAATCGATCCCATCCGAGTACTGACGAACCGGGCGTCGGGACGGACCGGGAGGGCGATCGCACGGGCGTGTTACGTCCGGGGCGCGGCAGTCACGCTCGTCCAGGGCGGACTCGATTCCGAATCCGAGCACCTGTCCTACGCGACGACGAAGCCGGTCGAGAGCGCCGCCGAGATGTTCGACGCGGTCGAGGCAAGCGCCGAGGACGCCGACGCGCTGCTCTCGGCGGCAGCGATTGCCGACTACACGACCGACGCCGCGAGCGAGAAGATCCGCTCGGGCGGCGAGCTTACCCTCGATCTCACGCCGACGCCGAAGCTCCTCGACGAGATTCGGGAGCGCTACCCCGATCTGCCGATCGTCGGGTTCAAAGCCGAGACTGCGGGCGACGAGGAGACAATGGTCGAACGGGCTCGGGCCCTCCTCGAACGGGTAGCCCTGAACTTCGTCGTCGCGAACGACGCGAGCGTGATGGGCGAAGGGGAGACCAGGGCGCTGCTCGTCCGCAGCGAGGACGTCGCCTCCTTCACCGGCTCGAAAGCCGATCTCGGAGCGCGGGTCGCTGCGGAACTCGCCGCTGAGTTCTGAGATCGACTCCCGAGCACCCGCAGAGCGGTCGGAAACGATCGAACCGGCCTGACAGCCCCACGACGAACGGGATCGTTATTCGGGTTCGGCGAAGGCGACCGGACTGACCCAGCCGGCGCTCGCGTTCTCGATCCGGACGGGAAAGGCCACCAGCGGAACGTTCGTTCTGCGGGGCAGCCTATCCAAGTTCGCCAGCTTCTCGATCTGGCAGTACTCGCGTTCGCGACCGGCGAGGTGTGCCGGCCAGAGTTCCTCACTACTGCCCGTCTCGGCGAACCGTCGACCCATCTCGGCGAAGGGCTTATCGAAGCCATAGGCGTCCGTGCCGATCACCCGGACGCCCGCTTCGAGGAGGTAGTTCGTGGCCTCGCTACTCATCCCGGGGAAGTCGGTGAGGTACTCGGGGGTGCCCCACAGCTCGTCGGCACCGGTTTCGAGCAGGACGATCTCGCCCGGCGAGAGGTCGTGATCGAGCGCGTCGAGGCGCTCGGCGACGTCCCCGGTACCGATCTCCGTGCCGGGATCGAACTCCCGGAAATCGAGCACGCACGCCTCGCCGAAACACCACTCCAGGGGTATCTCATCGATCGTCTTCGATCGAGCGCCGCCCGACTGCGGGCCGTAGTGCCAGGGGGCATCGACGTGCGTGCCGGCGTGGGTTATCGCCTGCACTTCCTCCCGGGCGAGACCGATCCCCGCAGGGAAATCCTCGGCTTAGGATCGATCATGCTCCACGTTCTCGCCCAGGTCGGGATAAAACCGGCTGCCAGCCGCTGGTCAGTGAACAAGCGGGCTATCGAGCGTTCCCCCTCCTCGGTGCTGGTCCTATCGTCGCTCGCGCTGTTCGATCTTGTTGAGTTCGATGAGCAATCTGAAGATGGCTTTGACCATGTTGGCATCGACCTCGAAGCGTTCGGCGTTCTCGCCGGCCCGCTCCATCACCGCCTGCTCCTGGTCCTCGTCGGTCGTCGCCAGGTCCTCTTCGGCTTTCACTTCCGCGACCGTATCGGCGACGTAGGTCCGCCGGGCGATCAGTTCGACGAGTTCGCGATCGATCGTCTCGATCTCCTCGCGTAACTCCTCGATGGTCATCTCCTCCGGTTCGGTCGGCGTCACGTTACTCCCGCTCCGCTCGTATCGGTTCTCGTTAGCCACGTCTTACCCTCCCTGTTGCTCCAGTCCTCGTTCACCCTTTCGAGTGGCGCCCGGTCGCCGACGGCGACCACGCTCGGGCCGGTCCCCGAGAGCGAGACGCCCCGTACCTCCGCGAGGGCCTCTATCATGGGTTCGGCCGAGTAGCCGAGCGCCCCGCAGTACGCGAAACCGTTCGTCGTCATCGCTCGCTCGTACTCCCCGGCGAGCGCACGATCCGCGACCACCTCGGCCACGGGCGCGACCCGCCGGCACCGATCGACGTCGGCAGCCGCGCTGTAAGCTCTCTCCGGTGGCGTCCAGACCAGCACGTCGCGCCCGAAGCCGGTGTTGTGGGTAAGCAGGCGATCCTCCGAGTTGTCCGTTACCGTGACGCCCCCGAGCATGCTCGCCGTGGCGTCGTCGAACGCCCCCGTTACCGTGACGCCGACCTGCCGGGCCGCCCGCACCCCGAGCCGGCAGGCCTCGATACGCGTCACCGGCGGTTCGATTTCGTGTTCGGTCATCCCGGTCCTGCCGGTTCCGTCAGCCGAAGTCGTTCCCTCGGTCGTCCCGATCGCCTCCTGGCCGTTCGCCGCTCTCGAGTCGGCGATCGGGACGTCGAGCGCATCGAGGGTCGCAAGCACCGCTGCGTTCGCCGCGGCGCTGGAACTCTTCAAGCCCGCGGCCATCGCTACCTCGCTGTCGGTCTCGATGCGTCCGTACTCGATTTCGGTCCCGGGGCTCGCGAGTTCCGCGACGACCAGCTCGACACACCGCTCGATCAGCCGAGTGTCGGCGTCGGGGGCGTTTGCGATTTCGCCGGTGACTGCCGACGTGCTCGATCCGTTCGACTCGTTCGATTCCGGTCGGTCCTCCGTCCCCGAGTCGAGTGGCTCCGCGGAGAGTTCCACTGTCGCCTTGGTGTACCGGCCGATCGCGAAGGCCGCGCCCGTCCCCGTCGCGAGGGCATTGAGGATCGTTCCCGCTGCGGGCGCGCGCGCCCGGCCTCGGCGTTCCATACCGATCGATTGTCCGGGGACGGTACTTACGCATGGCGGTCCAGCCGTCCAACCGGCTGATCGCCCTGTTATCCGGGCGCTCGACGAGGGGATCGGCTGGTGGGTCAGCCGTCGAGTTCGGTGTCGGGGGCCACTCGTCAGCCTCTCGGCTCCGTCGACTGCCGGGACCGTGAGGACAGGACTACACCACCACGACCGCGCTACATCACAGAACCCGTGCGCCCGCGTTCGAGACGGACGTCTCGTTCGCCAGTACGTCCCCGGCACCGAGCCCGACGACCGTCTCGCCGACCATCGCCATCGTCGCGATCCCGCCGGCCGCCTCGACGTCCTCGACGACATCGCGGAGCCGATCGGTCGGGAGGCCGACTTGCCGCGCGAACGTCCAGGACCGGGCAAGGGCGTCCGCGAGCGTCGGCGTCGCGGGCAGGTCAGCCAGCGCGGCGATACCCCCCGTGTGGATGCGATCGAGCAGTTCCTCGTCGCCGAGCACGCTCGCGGTGTCGATGCCGCCGAAGGCGGTATAGCCCACTCGCTTCTCACAGTCGGTTCGCCCGCGGCCCTCGCCGACGTCGTAGACCAACCCACCGGCGTCCTGAACGAACACGTCGCCCAGCCCGGTGCCGGCCGCGACCTCCGCGCGATGGGCGGCCTCGACGAGGGCGTCCCGTCGCCGATCGAGACCGAACTCGGCGTTCGCCGCGAACGCACTCCCTAGCGTCGCCGCGCCGCTGGCACCGAACCCACAGCCGACCGGCACCCCCGCATCGAGCGCGACGGTCGCCGAGACGCCGAGCGCGTCGAGCAGGCGGGAAACCGGTTCGAACTCGGTGCGGGTGCCGTCCAGGGTGATCGACGACTCCGCCGCCGGGGTGACCGTCGCACGAACCCCATCGGCGGTCGCGACGCTCACGCCGCCCGACCCGCTGCCGTTCGCCGACGGGACGAAGACGGTCGTGACGCTTCCCGGTGCGAACGCCTGCATGGCTTCGAAGGAGCCGTCCCAGAGGTTAAACACCCCGGTCTCCGGTCGCTCCGCGGTCGAGAGCCCGGAGCGCGACGCTTTTTCGCCTGCCGCCGGTAGTACGGGTATGAGCACGCGCAGCGACGTCTCGCCCGACACGCTTGGCATCGAACTCCGGGAGGAGGGTATCGTCGTGACCTACGCCGACGACCGGGAAGCGTTCTATCACGGCGTTCCCGCGGCAATCGAGGGGACGCTCAGGACCGCACCCGGCAAACAGGTCCAGGTCCTCGTGACCGATCCGACCGAGACCGAGGGTGTGATGATCTACGTCAACGACCTGAACACCCACGCCGAGATCCTCGAATCGACCGGCGTCGGACGGGTGGTACTGGATCCGGGCGAGGAGACCTCGATCTTTCCCGGCGTTCTCGTCAGGGATACCAATCCCCGCGTCGAGATCGAAGCCGATCCCGAGACCGCTCGCGGACGGGTGTTCGTCTTCGAGGAGGACGGGATCTCCGAACGCTCCTATGAACTCGTTGCCCCGCCAGAAGAAGGCAACGCGAGCGAAGCAACCGACGGGGCCGAAACGGCAGGAGACGGCGAGGCGGCCGAGGGAGCCGACGACGCCGAGCACACGGAAAACGCCGAACGCGCCGATCGAGAACCCGGAGCGACCGAAAACGAGTCGGCGTAGGTCCCTGTACTCGGTGCCGTCGATCGAGTCGGAAGTATCGTGCCGTCGTGTCGCTCGTTTCCCGTGCACTCGTTCTCACACGCCTCGCGCTACCGCCGACCGAACAGCCGCTCGAAAACCCCTCGTCGGATCGGCCGCTCGGTCTCGTGTCTCGACCTGGCTCCTCGGAGACAGCCCTCGCTATCGATCGTGACTACTGGACGTAACTCGGCTCCTCGGCGTCGCAGCGTTGCTCGTGTTGTTCGGCCTCCCCGTTCGTTTCGAGCAACATGCCACACTCCTCGCACTCGTACCAGACCCCGTCGTCGCGTTCGGTCTCGACGACCATACCCGAACTGGACCGTCGGCTCACAAATGTGTTACCCCGAACCGCGGCAGGAGGTCCGATCGAGGAGGGTTCGGCCGGGAGTCGGGAACCCGGCGACCGATCGGGAGACCGCGGCCGGAAACGGGAGAGCCGAACAGTCAAGGCTACACGTCCCTCCACCGACTGTATGAACGATCGAGCGGCCGTGACGCTGACCGCGAGGGGTGCCAGGAAGCGCGACGCCGGTCGCGGGGTCGCCCGCCTCTCGGGCGAGGCGCGTCGAACGCTCGGCGTGCTAAGCGGCGATACGGTCGTGATAGAAGGCCCCGGAGGGAACGAAGCGGTCGCGAAGGTCTGGCCGGCCGGCGACATCGCTGGTGACGCGGTCCGTATCGACGCCGACACGCGGGCGAACGCGGACGTAACCGTCGGCGATAGCGTGGGCGTCCGGCCGGTAACCGTCGAGGACGCCCGCTCGGTCACTGTTTCGCTGTCGATCCCGGCGACGGTAGACGGACTCGAAGACGCGATCAAACGCGCACTGTCCGATCGGCCTCTCAGGGCGGGGGAGCAGGTTCGCATCGAGCGCTTCGGTATCGGAAGCGTGGAAGTCAGGGAGACGGACCCGGAGGGCACGGTAAAGGTTACCGACCGAACGAACGTCCGCGTCACCGGAACCGACATCGGCGGCGAGGGGGCCCCGGGTGGCGCGGAGGAGGCGAGTACGGGGACGGGAGCGGACACGCCGGGAACGGAATCGTCGGCCGGCTCGGGATCGTCGCCTGGTTCCGGCGACACCGAGGGGAAGTCGGCCGCCGACCCGATACCGTCATCGGGAGCCGGTGATAGCGAGGCGTCCGAGGACACCGGGGCCGAGTCGGCCGGTCGCGTCACCTACGAGGACATCGGCGGCCTCGACGAGGAATTAGAACAAGTGCGAGAGACGATCGAACTGCCCCTCGCCGAACCCGAGCGCTTCCGTCGGCTGGGGATCGATCCGCCGAAAGGCGTCCTGCTCTATGGGCCACCGGGCACCGGAAAGACCCTCATCGCCCGCGCGGTCGCGAACGAGGTCGACGCCGGCTTCGTAACGATCTCGGGACCGGAGATCATGTCGAAGTACAAAGGCGAGTCCGAAGAGCGCCTCCGCGAGGGGTTCGAGCGCGCTCGCGAGAATGCCCCGGCGATCGTCTTCCTCGACGAGATCGACTCGATCGCGGGCGCTCGGGACGAGGAGGCCGACGCCGAGAACCGCGTGGTCGCCCAACTGCTCACGCTGATGGACGGCCTCGACCCGCGAGGGGAGGTGGTCGTCATCGGCGCGACGAATAGAGTGGATACGGTCGATCCGGCCCTCCGGCGGGGCGGCCGCTTCGACCGGGAGGTAGAGATCGGCGTCCCGGGGGTCGCCGGCCGCCGGGAGATCCTGGAGGTTCACACCCGCCGAATGCCACTGGCCGAGGGCGTTGCGAGATCGGAAGCGCGGACTTCGAGGCGGCGATGGCGGCGGTCGATCCCTCCGCGATGCGCGAGTACGTCGCCGAGACCCCCGATACCGGGTTCACGGATGTCGGCGGCCTGGAGGAGGCCAAACAGACCTTGACGGAGGCGGTCGAGTGGCCACTAGCGTACGGCCCCCTCTTCGAGGCGACGGCGACCGACCCGCCGTCGGGTGTCCTTCTGTACGGGCCGCCGGGCACCGGCAAGACCTTGCTCGCCCGCGCTCTCGCCGGCGAGAGCGAGGTGAATTTTATACATGTCGCCGGCCCCGAGTTGCTCGATCGCTACGTCGGCGAATCCGAAAAGGCGGTCAGGGACGTCTTCGATCGCGCGCGGCAGGCCGCCCCGGCGATCGTCTTCTTCGACGAGATCGACGCCATCGCGCGCGAGCGGGGGACGAGCGGCGACTCGGACGCGGCCGAGCGGGTGGTCTCCCAGCTACTGACCGAACTCGACGGACTGGCCGAGAACCCTAATCTGGTAGTGCTCGCCGCGACCAATCGCCGGGACGTTCTCGATCCGGCGCTCCTCCGGCCGGGCCGGTTCGAGTCACACGTCGAGGTGCCCGATCCCGACGCCGAGGCCAGGCGGGCCATTCTGAACGTTCACAGCGGCGATAAGCCTCTCGCCGAGGGCGTCGATATCGACGCGCTGGCCGCCGGAACGGAGGGCTACTCGGGCGCGGGCTTAGAAGCTCTGGTGCGGGAAGCCTCGATGCGTGCCATCCGCGAGTTCGCCACCGACCTCGGCCCCGAGGAAGCCAGCGAGCGAGCGGACGAGATCCGCATCGAGCCCACCCACTTCGAGGCGGCCCGCGAAACGGTCGATCGGATGAACGGATGAGCCCATGAGGTCGAAGACCCCAAGGAACCCCGACGGTCGGCGTTCTCGATTTTCTATCGACCATCTGAATACCGGTTATTTCGGGGGCAGAGGACGTCTACCGGAGGCTTACCGGCGCGAGATCGAGTGCGGTCGGCAGGACTAAACCGGCTCGGCTACTAGTATCAATATGAGCATCGAGACCGACGCGAACGCGGCGAGTGCTGACGACCGGACCACAGTCGAGGACGTGGCGAGTGACCTCGGAGAAGCGATCGCCGAGACCCCCGAACACGAGGCCTTCGAGGACGCGCGCCGTGCGGTACAGGAAAGCGAGGAAGCCCAGTCGAAAATCGAGGAGTTCGAGTCCACGCGCCAGGAGTTCATGCTCGCCCGCCAGTCCGGCGAGGCCACCCAGGCAGACCTCCAGGAACTCCAGGGAACCCAACAGGAACTACACTCGATTCCAGTGATGGCCGACTTCCTGGAAGCGCAGAACGAACTCCAGGCCCGCCTCGAAGCGCTCGACGACGCCATCTCCGCGCCGCTCGCGCTCGATTTCGGCGACAATATCGGCGGCTGCTGTAACGACTAGGACCGGACGACGACAGCGACCAGTGGTCGGAAGCGGCGAAGTGACTCTTTTGACCGAATATGAACCAAGGGTGTCGACGATCAATCACCGCTGCTCGAATCGATCGAACTACCGCGTCCAGTACAGCGACGCGAGTAGCTTCAGCGGGGGCTGGTAGCCGATAACTCGCCTACTGTGAGAAACGTGATCGCAACGCTCCGGCCCGCCTTACCCCTACGCGGTGGGGCCGTTACATGTCGTTGATGCTCACCCAGTGCGTGCCGTCCTCGTCGACGATCACGCCGTCGTCCCGGCGTCGGCCGTCTTCTTCTTCCTCGACGGCGGCGTCGCCGAGGCGCGTGAGATTGTTCGCGCGCGGTCCTTTCTCGGACTGCTCGATCTCGAATTCGACCTCCTGGCCCTCCTGAAGATCGGGGCCGGTGAGATCGGCCATGTGAAAGAACACGTCGTCATCGTCGCCGTCGCTTTCGCCCTTTTCCCCGTCGTTCTCTTCGACCGTGATGAACCCGTAGCTTCCTTGCTGGTTGAAGAAGCTTACCGTGCCTTTTACCATAGGTCGAGATCAGTCCCCGAGTCCTATAACGGCTCCGTCCCGAGCCGACGTACCGAGGGAACGGTCGGTGCGCTGTGCGTTTGCCGGTAGGCACCCAGCGGGGGATCAGTCCTCCTCGCGTTCGCTATAGGCGGCGTAGCGAAGCAGGTTCAGCGTCCACTCCTGTGGGAGTTCCTCGATCGTCTCCTGGACGCTCATGCGCTCGTAGCCGCCATCGAGGATCGCGGCGACGTGATCGGCGGCGGTGCCATACGCGACGCTCTTTCCGAGGGCCTCTGTGGCCTCTGCTTCGTCCCACTCGTCGTTCTCGATCGCTTCTAACTTCTCGATCCCGCTCATCGTTCGCAGTCGAAGCCGGAGGTTCTCTAAGTCCTCGCGCTCGGCCTCGGAGAGACTCATACCGACGTGGTTCGGTCGGAGAGCGTATAAATCGTCCGTCAGAGATTTGGTAGAGTTTGGCTTGCGTCACCGTCAATGACCATACTACAGCACCAGAATAGAGACTATCACCGGAACATGAAACCATCTGTATGCAACCATTGCTATAGCTACTCACTTGGAAATTAGATACATACAGTGCCCGCTGCAGTAGCGGTGTGTGGCAGAACGAGAGATCGACGAATTCCTCGATAACCTCTCTACGCACGATTTTGCTGTGGGCACGGAAGGCATTGAAAGCGCATACGCTACCTTGCAGGACGTGACGGACGATTTCACCAACGTAACGGAGGATACACTAGCGGAAGCCATCGTAGCAGACAAGACGGTCGTTCGAGAGGTGCTTCGGCTATCAGCTAGCTTCCATAGCCTCGATTCGTGGACCACGCTCTTGCAAGTCGAACTTCCGCTCAAGCGCACGTCTAAAAACGCTATCGTAAACGAGATACAGCGTCGGGTGAAAGGAGATGCTGCATTCAGGACGACGTTCTTCGAGTTCGCAGTAGATCTCTTAGGAGACGACCTCCGAGGTGATCGCGATGAGTTCACGCACTGGGACGTTCTCGAGGCTAGATACGTGACCGGAACAGGGTCGGCGTATCGAGGGCAAGCATCCGGCGACTGGCTGGAGGACAAGGTCAAGGTTGACGTGTTAGAAGCCCTCGGACTGAAAGAAAACAAACACTTCTCTCACATTGGTGGCCGAGCAGAAGTCACCGTGGATAATGAAACACTCACGTTCAGGAAGGGCCCTGATTACGTGATCCCCGGTCTCGACGATGCCCGGATCATGATCGAAGCAAAAGCTTACGTTAGTTCTACAGGGAGCAAGCAGACTGATGTTCTCGGAGATATCGAGAAACTGAGCTATGTCGCTCGAAAGGGTGTTCAACTCTACATGGTACTCGACGGCCCGATGTGGAGGAGAAGGGTCTCGGACTTAGTAGAAATCTTCGAATTGCGAGATCAAGGTATAATCGATGGTATCTATCAAGTGAAGACATTGCCCGAGTTGCGAGCCGAACTAAGTGACACCATCTCCGGACTCAACCTCGACGTCAGCAGTTCATTAGGCACCGACGACTAACTCTGCTCGAGTTCTTGTGATTCGTTTTCCTCCTTAGTCATTTGACTCATTCCAGGATGGATATCATCTCGGTGTATGAATTCATACGTCGGACTCTTGTCTACGTCTCCAAGCGTCGTCTGATCGGGTTTGAGCCTCGCTCTTATTATCTTCTCGAGTTCGTCATCGATTTCATAACAGACACTGTTGCGTCCAGTTCTGGCTGCGGCGAGAGCTGTCGTACAACTCCCTCCAAACGGATCGATTACTGTGTCGTTATTGAAACTATAGAGTTCGATCGCTCTCTTAGGCAGCTCGATCGGGAAGACCGCATGGTGACCATCGAATCGTTCAGTAGTCGATTCGATTCGCCACCAGTTCTGCATATATCTCTGCCATGTGGACTTATCGAGTTTGCTTTCGTCCCGCTGTTCGCGGCTCTTAGCCGGACGTTCGCCGGGTTTTCTGAGAACGAATATGTATTCGTAGTAGTTATTGAAGAACATACTCGGTGGATACGGATACGTTCCGAGTAGCGGTCCACCGAAGTTCCTAGTGAATCCCTTGTCCCAGATTATTTGATCGAACTGACGGAACCCTGCCTCCCGCGCACGCTGGAACGTGTCGATCGCGAGCGGTACTTTATGCAGTTTCTCATCATCGTGAAGATATTTGGTGTAGATATCACCCACGTTGAGAACGAAGCGCCCATCCGGGATCAGGGTGCGGTACACCTCTTCGAAGACCTCCTCACAGAGTTCGAGATGATCCGTGTATTGGAAATCCTGGCCTTCCTCCATTTTAGTCGTAACGTATGGCGGGCTAGTAACCGCGAGTTCTACGCTCTCGTCGTCTAAGTCCCGCATGTCGCGCGCATCGCCAAAGACGATACTGTGATCAGTCATCCTCGTTCCCCTCACGCTCTAATTCGTCTATCCTATCGAGTACGTCTTGTAGCAACTCGTCGAAGGTCATTCCCATCTCTCCGCGCTTCCGGAGACGCTGCTTGGTTTCCCTCGAAACCCAGATCGTAGTACGGTCGTCACTCATCTACGTTCGGTATCCGGCTAACCACACATAAATCTATAGAATCAATAGCTACAATAGTAGGTGACACCCGGTACGGCGAATCGATGAGTTGTGGGTTCGAGCAATATTACCCTCGGTCATGAATCGGACGATACTATCTCCAGCCCCTGGTTTCCGATAGGTGCTAGTCTGCCAGCGACTGACCGTCGAACTCGCCGCGCTCGTGCTCGATATCCATCAGATCGAGGATCGTCGGCGCGATATCGAAGAGATCGACGTCATCGCGCACGCGAGCGCCCTCGTCGATCAATAGGCTCGCGTTGTCGAAGCTGTGCATCCCGTTTCGCGGGCCGGTCCCGAAGACCTCCCCGTGACTCTTGAAGCCGGATTTGAGATCGAAGCCGTGTGCCGGGATCGCCACCAGGTCAGGTGCAATATCGTCGTGCGCGCCGCCGAAGGCCGCTTCCTTCTCGATGACCCGCTCACAGACCGGCTCGCCGTTCGGTCCTTCCAAGTTCTCTAAGTCCGCTTTGAGTTCGTCGCGTTTCTCGTCGTATTCGTCTTCGGGAACGCTGCCACGGGGTTCGCGGCCTTCCAAGTTGAGGTAGAATCGGCCCGGGATGAGCGAGTACGCCTCGGTCTCGGCGGCGATGTCGCCGAGTTCCTCGTGGTCCTCTCCCTCATAAGAGAGCCAGCCCTCCGCTTCGAGCCAGGCATTACAGTGGACCTCGTGATCGAGGGTCGTGAAGCCGTGATCGCTCGCGACGACCATGGTCACGTCGTCGGCGAGCTGTTCGCGGAGTTGCCCGAGGTAGTCGTCGACCTTCGCGTAGAATTCGAGGAACTCCTCTTTGTACTCGCCGTCGCGCTCGTAGTCCTCGAACAGGAAGTGATTCACTCGGTCGGTCGTCATGAACACGCCGAAGAAGAGGTCCCAGTCGTCCTGCTCGACGTAATGGGAGAAGGCCTCGTAGCGGCCGTCGATCGTCGCGTGGGCGTCCTCGACGAACTCGCTTTTGTCCTCCTCGTGGCCCAGCCGGGCGTTGACGTCGATCCGGTAGTCGATCCCGTTGAGGTTCTCGCGCAACTCGTCGGGATAGGAGGCTTCCTCGACGCCGGGCGAGAGAAAGCCAGAGACCATCCGCTGGACGTCCCGTTGGGGTGGGAATGTCACAGGGACGTTCATCACCGTCGCCGATCGGTTCGCTTCCTGGACTCGATCCCAGACCCGCGTGGCTTGGACGTCCCGACCCATCGGGACGTAGGTGTCATATGAGCCGTTCTCCCGGTCCTGGAAGCCATAGACTCCCGTCTCGCCGGGATTTTTGCCGGTCGTTAGGGAGGGCCAACAGGCGCTCGATTCGGGCGGGACGATCGAGTCGATCGCGCCCGCCGAGCCCTCCGTTCCCATGTCATAGAGGTTCGGGAAGGTCTCGGGGTTGTCCTCGATGAGGCTATAGGGCACCCCATCGATGCCGAAGAAGGCGACGCGCGGACCGTCGTCGTTGCGGAGGCGGTCGAACAGACCCATGTCCGGCCTACCGACGCCGGCGCACAAGAACCTTCTTTTCCGCCCGTCGGTCACGCTCACCCATGTACGCCCCCGCTTTCTCCCTTCGGTCGAGTCGATTCGATCTCCCGATCCGACTCGGCTCGTGGCCTGCTAAAGGAGGACAGTGCTATAAGACCCCCGAGCATAGCATCGACGAGACGATGACAGAACAGGGAGGGCGCGGGCGTGGCACCTGAGCGCAGTGAGGGAATCTTGGTGCCGGTCGGCGAGTCGGTGACGCTACGGGAGACCGTCGCGTACGCCGTGGACGAAGCCGAAGCCGCCATCGGCGAGGGTTCCGAGACCGTCTCGAGCCCGGGTGCCGGAACCGCCGAAGACGCCGCGGACAACACGACCCGAGAGCCCGCGGCGGGCGAAAGCAGCGGGGACCCCGCGGGCTCCGTCGCGTTGCATTTCGTCTATCCTGCCAGCTGGCGAGCGCTCGATCCGACGACCGAAAGACGGGCCGAGCGCGCCCAGCAGTTGCTCGATCGGGTCGCGATCTGGGTGTGCGAGGACCTCGGGATCGGGGCCTCGGACGCTCCCGAGAACTGGGATACCGAGGACGCCGAACCAATCGAACGGGCGGGTCTCACCGTCGAGACGGCGTTGATCGGCACCGAGGAATACCTGTTTAGCCCCGGCGATTTCGCCCGCGTGCTCGGGAGGTACGCCCGCGAGAACGGCCTCGAACGCGTGATAATCGATCCCGAGTACGAGCCGGCAGGCAGCGCGCCGATGCTCCGACCGCTAGAGTTCGAACTCGGTGGGATGGATCTCGCGGTCGAGGAAGCGCCGGTCGAGCGCCCAACGCGTCGAGGGAGGCTATCCAGCCCCGGGAGTGCGTTGCGATTCATCGGCGTGTTCGGCCTCGCGTACGCCTTCTATCTCGCACTCGGCGGCTTTGCCGTAACCGATAGCTACGAACTCGCGACCGGGGCGCTCTCGGCGGCGATCGTCGCGGGGCTGACCTGGCGGGTCACGGTGCGGCACTCGGTCGATCCCCTCGATGCCGCGAAGCGCCTCGCTCGGTTCGCGATCTACCTGCCCTATCTCCTCTGGAAGATCGCAAAGGCGAACGTCGCGATCGCTTACGTCGTGCTCCATCCCCGATTGCCGATCGATCCGCGGATGGTCCGTTTCGAGGCCGCTGTCTTCGGCGATCTCTCGGTGACGACGCTTGCCAACAGCATCACGCTCACACCCGGTACGCTCACCGTCGACGCCGCCCAGCGGGACTTTCAGGTACACGCACTCACCGCCGACTCGCGGGCGGAACTGCTCGACGGCGCGCTCGAACGCGCCGTGCGGTTCGTCTTCTATGGTCGGGCAGGAGCGAGGATTCCGAGCCCGATCGAACGCACAGCGAACGCTACCCGGGCCGGCAGTGCTGGCGCGGGCGATGGTGATACCGATAGCCACGACGGCACCGAACGCCGGGAGGGAGCGGCGTGAGTGCTGCCGGCTCCGCCGTGAGCCCGCTGATCTCGGGGGCCTTGTTCGCGGCGGCAGGGGCGTTCGTCCTCCTGGGGATCGTCGTCTTCTATCGTGTCTATCGGGGGCCGACGGTCCAGGACCGCGTGATCGGGGTCAACATCGTCGGCTCGAACACCGTGATCGTGATCGCGCTGCTCGCGGCGGCCTTCGGCCGGCCGACGTTCCTCGACGTCGCGCTCGTCTATGCCCTCTTGAATTTCCTGATGAGCATCGCCATCTCCAAGTTCACCGTCGAACGCGGGGAGGTGTTCTGAGTGGTCTCGATCGGCGAGATCGCGGTCGTCGCCCTCCTCGTCGGCGGGGTCTTTTTCGCGTTCGTCGCCGCCGTTGGATTGCTCCGACTACCCGACCTCTACACGCGGGCACACGCGGCCTCGAAAAGCGACACGCTCGGGGCAGTGCTGTCCTTAGCGGCCGTCGCGCTGGTCTTCGGCACGGACGTCACGACCGTAAAGGCGGCCTTCTTGATCGCCTTTATGTTCGTCACCAACCCGACGGCCGCCCATGCGATCGTCCGGGCGGCCCACGACCAGGGGATCGAACCCTGGACGGTCGCCGACCGCGAGACCGAAGTCGGGCCCGCGGCGGGCGGCGAAAGCACCGAGGGAACCGTCTCGGAGCCCGCGACCGACGGGGGAACGTCCGGCGACGGCGCGAGCTCGGAGGTTACTGCGCCGGACGCCGAGTCGACCGAACCGACACGAACCGACCCGACGGCGAGCGACGGTGAAGCGATAGACAGCGAAACGGCCGACGACGGGGCGACCGACCGCGAAGGGGCCGCCGGGGCTGACCCCGATGCCGGTGGCGGGACCGACCCCGATCCGGATGGTGACCGTGATCGTACCGGGAGTGAGCAGAGGTGAGCCTTACCTTCCTCGAAGCCGGGCTGCTCGGGTTCGTTCTCGTCTGTGGGCTCACGACCGCCCTGCTCAAGGACGTCCTCTCCTCGATCATTGCCTTCGCGGCCTATAGTTTGGGGATGGCGATGTTCTGGGTGATCCTCCGGGCCCCGGACGTCGCCCTCACTGAGGCGGCCGTCGGCGCGGGCGTCATGAGCTTGTTATTACTGCTCACGATCGCCCGTACCGTCCGGCCCTCCCACGAAGCCTTCACCGAGTCGATCCGGCTTCGAACAGCCGGGGTCGTCGGCGCGTTCGTCCTCGTTCTCGGGACGACCATCCCCTCGCTGCCGGCGATCGGGAGCCCCAGCGCCCCGGTGATCGACTACCGGGTCACGGAGTACTACATCGCGAACACCTACGCCCAGACCGGCGTGAAAAACGCCGTGACGGCGGTGCTCGCGGCCTACCGCGGGTTCGATACGCTCGGGGAGGCAACCGTCGTCTTCGCGGCCGGAATCGCCGTCCTGGTCGTGCTCCGCAAGGAGGGGTTCGTGTGAGCGACCCCGAGAGCGCGACCGATGCCGAGGGCGTGGGCAATGCCGACGGTGGCGGTGCGAGCGAACCCGGACCGCGAGAGGCCCGAGAGGAGGGAGCCTCCGATCGCACGGTACCGGACGGCGGCACGGAGGAAGTCGCGGACCGGGGCCCCTACGTCGAGAGCACGATCATCATGACCACCGTCAGGGTCGTCGCACCGTTCGTCTTCACCCTCGGGCTGTTCGTCATGTTCCACGGCGCGAGTTCGCCCGGCGGGGGGTTTCAAGGTGGGGCGATCGCGAGCGCGATGCTACTGATGTTCGCGATCGCCTTCGGCATCGCGCCGACCCGCGAGTGGCTCAACGGCGCGGTGCTCACGGCCGCGATCGCCGGTGGCGTTTTCCTCTTCGCTTCGATCGGGCTCGTCCCGCTCCTCGTCGAGGCCTCCTTCCTCGAGTACAGCGTCTATCCGATCCCGCACGCGAGCAAGTACGGCATCGAACTCGTCGAACTCGCCATCGGCGGGATCGTCGCGGGCGTGCTCACCGGCCTCTTTTTCCTGATCGCCGCGGGCTTCGAGCTCGAATCGGAGGAGGGCGAACCGCGATGAGCGCCGTTACCGATCTGCTGCTCACCCGGTATAACTACCTCGCCGTCGTGGTCCTTTCGGGGATCGGGATGTACATGATGATCGAGAACCGCAATCTTGTCAAGAAAGTTATCGGAATGAACGTCTTCCAGACCGCGATATTCCTGTTTTTCATCACGACGGCCTACGTCGAGGGTGGGGCCCCGGCGATCCTCGAAAGCGGCGGTGGGGGTGGGGGTGGGCCCTACGTCAGTCCCCTCCCACAGGTACTGATCCTCACCGCGATCGTCGTCGGCGTGAGCCTCACCGCCGTCGCGCTCGCACTCATCGTCCGGATCTACGCGGAGTACGGTACTCTCGACGAGGAGGCCCTGCGGGAGGTGACCGGCGAGTGATTCCGACGGTGGCGGTAACCGGGACTGCTCCTCTCACCGGCGTCGTCGCAGCGCTTCTCAGCGGCGTCGGCCCAGCCTCGGTCGAGCAGCTATTGGCGACGAGCGCGAACAGCCCGCTCCCGCCGCTGTTGGTCGCGGTGCCGCTGCTCGTCTCGATCGCGACGCTCGCGGTCGGCTACCGCTTCGATCGCGCGGCGTGGTCGATCGCGGCGATCGGTGCAGTACTCCAGGTGGCGATCGCCGGGACGCTCGCCTGGCGGGTCGTCACCGCCGGCCGGGTGATCCACGTCTTGGGGGGGTTCGTGCCTCCCTTCGGGATCGTCCTCGTCGTCGACGGCCTCTCGGCGCTGGTCGCACTGCTGATCGCGGTCGTGACCGTCGGCGTGCTCGTCTACCTCCGGCAGGCCGGCCCGCGGGGCCTCGGGACCACCGGTGACGTGTTCAATATGTACGTCTTCCTCGAGATCACCGGCCTGGCGGCCTACGCGCTCGTCGCGAGCGGCGACTCGGGGCTAGCGGCCGTCGCCGCGCTCAAGTACCTGATGCTCGGCACCGTCGGTGCCTCATTGTTCCTTTTAGGCGTGGGCTACGCCCTGATCGCCACCGGGACGCTCACGATGGCCGATCTGGCGGTGCGTCTCGCCGAAGTCGGCTACCAGTCGACGCCCGTCAGAGCGGCCTTCGCCTTTATGACCGTCGGCCTCGGGGTGAAGATCGCCCTCTTTCCCCTCCACACCTGGCAGCCCGACGCGTACTCGGCCTCGCCGGACGGCGTGAGTGCCTTTATCTCGGCGCTGGTCTCGACGGTCTCGGCGTATGCCCTCGTCCGGGTGGTCTACTCGGTCTTTACCGTCGAGTTCTTCGCAGCGAACCCCCTCGCCCGCGATCTCCTGCTATACGGGGCGGCCCTCAGCGTGATCGCCGGCAGCACGCTTGCGGTCACCCAGCGGGAGGTCAAACGCACCCTCGCGTACTCCTCGGTCTCGCAGTTCGGCCTCGTGGCCGTGGGCTTCGCGCTCACGAACCGCGCCGGCCTCGTGGGGGGAATCATCCACCTACTGGGCCACGCGGTCATGAAAGGCAGCCTCTTTCTGGCCGTCGGGATCATCGCCATCCGAACCGATGCTCGCACGATCGAGGAGTACGCCGGGCTCGCCAGGCGCGTGCCGGTCGCGAGCGCCGCCTTCGCCGTACTCGCCTTCGCTATGATCGGCGTGCCGCCCGCGGTCGGGTTCGTCGGGAAGTGGTACATCCTCTTGGGTGCGGTCGAAGCCGGCGAACCGGTCGTCGCGCTCGTCGTCGTCGCCAGTACCTTGCTTACGCTTGCGTATTTCGCGCGGCTGATCGAGCGGATGTACTTCAGCCCCGTGACCGATTCGACCGGCCCGGCCGGAACCGTCGCCGACGGCGGGGAGTCGAGTGCCGGCCGTGACGGCCGGGAGTCGGAGAGCGCGGTCGCCGACGGTGGTTCGGCAGGAACGGACGCGGCTACGGTCGATCGGAACGCCGAAGACACCCGTGATACTCGAAACGATAGCGATGTCGAGGCCGACACCAGTGCCGGGGCCGATACCGACGGCGACGCCGGGAGTGCCGAACTCGATCCCGTCACCGACGATCCCAGCGGTCGCGAGGTCACGGCCGGTATGACCGCCGTTGTAGTGCTCGCCGCGATCGTGGCCGTCGCCCTCGGATTGCTCGCGACGGAACTCGAAGCGCTGCTCCGGCCGACGCTGGAGGTACTACTATCATGATCGAGACCGGCTCGCTCAGGCCGCTCGGGGCCGTACTCGTTGCCGCGCTGTCGATCGTCGGGATCGTCGTCTTTCGGGCGCGGCCGAACGTTCGGGAGGGCTGGTCGGTTCTCGGCGCGCTCGGGACCGTCGCCGTCATCGCCAGCATGGTCCCCGGTGTGCTCGCCGGTCAGGCGTACGTAACCGACCTCGGAACCTTCGTTCCGGGGGTACGCTTTGCCCTCCGGGTCGATCCGCTCGGTCTCCTATTTGGACTGCTCGCGAGCCTGCTGTGGGTGATTACCACGTTCTACAGCATCGGGTACATGCGCGGGCTCGACGAACACGCCCAGACCCGGTATTTCGCCGCTTTCGCCGCGAGCGTGGCCGCCGCCGTCGGGGTCGCGTTCGCCCGCAATCTCCTGGTACTGTTCGTCTTCTACGAGCTGTTGACCGTCGCGACCTACCCGCTGGTGACCCACGACGAGACCGGGGAAGCCCGCGCCGCTGGCCGGAAGTACCTGGCGTATACCTTCGGCGGCGGGGTCGCGGTGCTCGCGGGCACCGTGTTGCTGTACGTCCTGACCGGGACCACCGCCTTCACGCCCGGCGGGATCGCCGCGCTCGCCGAGGCCGATCCCGTGCTCGCACGCGCGGTCTTCGCGCTACTGCTCACCGGCTTCGGCGTCAAGGCCGCGCTGATGCCGCTTCACTCCTGGCTGCCCGACGCGATGGTCGCTCCCACCCCTGTCTCGGGACTGCTGCATGCAGTGGCGGTCGTCAAATCGGGCGTCTTCGGGATCGCCCGCGTCGTCCTCGACGTCTATGGCCCCGGCCTCATGGGTGATCTCGGGGTAGGGCTCCCGCTCGCGGCGATCGCCGCGTTCACCTTGTTGACCGCGAGCGTGATCGCCCTCCGGAAGGACAACCTGAAACGGCGGCTCGCGTACTCGACGATCAGCCAGCTCTCCTACATCGTCCTCGGGCTCGCGATCCTCAGCCCGGCATCGATGGTCGGGGGCCTGCTTCACATCCCCGCGCATGCCTTTATGAAGCTCACCCTCTTTTTCTGTGCCGGGGCGATCCACGTCGAGACCCATACCGACGACATCAGCGACATGGCCGGGATCGGCCGGCGGATGCCGGTGACGATGCTGGCCTTTGCCGTCGCGAGCGCCGGCATGGCCGGCATTCCCCTCGTCGCCGGCTTCGTCAGCAAGTGGTACCTGTTGATCGGCAGTGTCGGGTCCGGCCAGGCCATCTTCGCCGTCGTGCTCCTGCTCTCGGGCGTGCTCAACATCGCCTATTTCTGGCCGATCGTCTATCAGGCCTTCTTCGAGACGCCCGAGGCAAGCGACAGGAAACCCCTCGTCGAGAGCCCGCTCGGCGGTCGCTACGGCGACGGACCGGCCGCCACCAGAGCCGACGGCGGTCGGCCCGGGGACGGACGCGACGAAGACCCGAAAGGGGACCGATCGGAGAGCGATCGGAACGACACCGCCGCGACCGAAACTCCCCTTGGTAGCGGGACGACACGCGAGACGGACTCGGAAGCAGCGGGCGAGACACCGCCGCCCGAAACCCAGGATAGCCCGACCGAGACCGACGCGGTCCAAAGCGAGGGCGAGCAGGCGGTCGATCGCTACCCGAGCGATCACGCGCTTCCGGGGGACGATCGCGAACGGGACGAGAACACAGCCGACTCGAAGAACGAAACAGCCGGTCCCGGGGAGGACAGGGAAAGCTCCGAACACAGCACGTTCCACGATCACGCTTATGACGAACCCCACGGCCCGCCTGCCGGGGGCTGGGAGCAGCGTGCGTTCGGGGAGGAGAGCTCCTGGTTCGTGCTCGGCCCGATCCTCACCGTAGTGGCCGGCGCGGTCGTCCTCGGGATCGTTCCCTACTGGGCGATCTTCCTCCGGGTCGTCGAACTGATCGTCGCCGGCGTTACCGGCACCCCGAGGGTGGTCGGCTGATGGAGCTCTCAGTACCCGCCGCGCTCGCCGCGGTCCTCACGACGCTCGCGGCGGGCGGGTCGCCCGCGCTCTTCCCGTTCCTGACGCCGCTACAGTCGGGCGGCCTGAACGTATCGAGCGCGGTGCTCACTGCCTTTCCGCCGGCTTTCGTCGCTCTGGGTGCGGCGCTGCTCGTTGCCCTGCTCCCGCGGGGCCTCGGTCACGCGCTCGGGACCGGCGCGGCGGCGCTGGTCGCGGTCTGGTCGTATCTGGTGCCCGCCGGCACCTATCTCCCCGTCAAGTTCCTCGGCTTCGAGGCCGTGCTGTTCAACGTCGACGGCTTCTCGCAGTTGATGGGCATCGTCTTCGGCCTGATCGGTGCCGCCGCCGTGCTGTACTCCTATGCGAGCGCTGCGGAGGCCACCCAGACGGCGTATGCCCTCTCCTACGTCGGCGTGAGCCTCGGGGCCGTCTTCGCGGGCGATTGGCTCACTCTACTGTTCTTCTGGGAGCTCATGGCCGTCACGAGTACCGTCCTCGTGTGGCACTACGGTGGTCGGGCCGTGCGGGCGGGCTTTCGGTACGCCCTCTTTCACGGAATCGGCGGCAGTTTGCTCATGGCCGCGATAACCTGGCAGTACGTCGCGGTCGGCTCCTTTCTCTTCAGTGCTACCCAGGGGATCGTACCGAGCGTTCCGGCCGTGCTCGCGGCGCTCGGGATCGGCGTGAACGTCGGGTTCGTCGGGCTTCACGCCTGGCTCCCCGACACCTATCCGCGCCCACACATCGCCGCGAGCGTCTTTCTGAGCGTCTATACCAGTAAGACCGGCGTCTACGCGATGTACCGGGCCTTTCCGGAGGGAAGCCTCGCGCTCGCGTACATGGGCGGAGCGATGGCGATCTTCGGCGTCACGCTCGCATTGCTCCAGGACGATATGCGTCGCTTGCTTTCCTATCACATCCAGTCACAGGCCGGCTACATGATCGCCGGTATCGGGATCAGTTCCGCGCTCGCCACGGCGGGTGCGTTCGCCCACCTGTTCAACAATTTCCTCTACAAGAGCCTGTTATTCATGATCGTCGGCATCATCATCTATCGGACGGGCGAGGAGAAGCTAAAGGACCTCGGAGGATTGCGCCACGAGATGCCACTTGCTACGGTCGTTTTCGCCGTCGCGGCGCTCTCGATCGCCGGCTTCCCCGGCTTCAACGGGTTCGTCTCGAAGGGGATGGTTACCGCCGCCGCCGAGGACGCACACCTCCAGGGACTCTGGTGGCTGTTGATGATCGGCGGGGTCGGCACGTTCATGTCCTTTATCAAACTAGGGTACTATGCTTTCTTCCACGGCGAGAGCGATGTCGAGGTCCGGGATGCGAATCGCGGCCAGAGCCTCGCGATAGTCGTTGTCGGCGCGCTCTGTGTGCTCTATGGGGTTTACCCACAGGCGCTCTTTACGATCCTGCCGGGTACCGGCGCAGCTAAGGCCCATCCCTTCACTATCAGCCACCTCCAGAAGGGGTTCGCGCTCGCCGGAGCGGGGCTCGTGGGTTTTTATCTCCTCAAAAACCCCCTCAGCAAGGTCGGCCGCGTACCCGATATCGATCGGATCTACAACCCGCTCCTGTTCTACGGCACGCGGGGGTTGACCAGGGGAGTCACCGGAGCCTACGCGGCGGTCGATCGGCTCGCCGTCCGGTTCGCCGAGGAGTTCGCGCGGGCGGTCACCGGTCCCGATCGGACGGTCGCCCGAGCGCTACGAGCCCTACCGGACGCGCTGGTCGAACGGCAGGGCCGTACCGACGGTGGGGTGCCCCGAGTACGCCTGCGAGCGGGTATCGGTACGAGCATCCTCATCATTACGCTTATGTTGACGATCGCGCTGTTCCTCGTGCTGTGAGCGAAGCGGCGCTCGACCGCTCGATCGTGCGGCGGATCACGTGAGGACCGAACCTTCTCCAGGATGGAGAAAGAACTTCCAGGAGAGGCGGCTAGGAAGGGGGTCGAGCGGGCGGCGAACGAAAGTGACCTGTCAGTCGGAGTAGGAGTCGGCGAGGGCGTCGAGCGCGTCGTGACGCTCGGTGGTGTGGGGAGCGGTTAGCGGGGAGACGCTGACGTCGCCGTTCATCACGGTTCGTCGATCGCTGCCGGGGTCGTCGGGGATGTCGTCGTCGACCATCCGATCCCAGATCCGATCGCGGATGGTGATCGAATCGCCCTCGCGAACGGCGTTCATATCACAGACCCGCGAGGGGTGGGTGACGACCATCGAGGCCCCGGTTCCGTCTCCGTTCCCCATCGATTCTTCCTCCCGGCTCCCACCCGCGTTTCCCTCCTCGGGCAACGGGGCGTTGACGTTGAGGTAATCGGCCCGCTCGAACACGCCGTCCGCGGCGGTGTGTTCGGCGAGATAGGTCGTCGCCCGGGCGGCCTCGGCGTAGGCCTCCGGAGCGGTAGCGAGCGTCTCGAAGTCCCGGTCGCCGGGGATATAGAGGGAAACGGCCATCGCGGGCACGTCGAAGAAGGTCGCCTCGACGGCCGCACTCACCGTCCCGGAGCGACCGAGCGTGTAGGCACTCAGGTTCGCACCCCGATTGCAGCCAGCGACGACGAGATCGGTATCGGGACACAGCGAGTAGAGGCCCGCGACCGTACAGTCAGCGGGCGTGCCGGTAACGGCGTACTCCGCGTAGGGCCTACCTGAGTCGCGTTCCTCGACCTCGACGGTATCGGAGAGGGTTCGTCCGACGGCGCTTTGATCCTCGGCGGGCGCGACGACAGTGACCGTCGCGATTTCCGAGAACGCCTCGGCGAGAACGCGGATCCCGGTAGCATCGATCCCGTCGTCGTTCGTCAGCAGGACCTGCATACGAGACCTGCAATCGCCCGTTGCAAAAACACACCGCTGTCGGCCGTCGGTAGTAGGACCCGGACCGCGAACGAACAGGCTCGACAGAAGAGATACCACCACAGCCACGGGAGTTCACCCCTTCAGCGGAGGATCGTCGCCTCTCGTGTCGCTCATCAGTTAGTAGACCCGTTGCTCGTGTGACTCCTCCGCGACCGAGAGACCTCCTCCGTGTGAGCTTTCCTCAGACCTTATCCGCTCAAGCGATCGACGATCGTCTCGTCGTCCACCACGAGATTGTAGGCTTCCTCGTCGTCGTTCCAGAGCACCAGCACGTTCTCGAAAGCCAGTAGCGAACCGTACTCCGCATCCTGGAGATCGCGATTGAGAACCGTCTCGCGGGTCAGTACCGCGTAGTGATCGACGCCTTGGCTCCCGTCGCCGATCAGAAAGAGGGGGTTCGCTCCTTCCGTCTCCTCGCTCAGGGAGCGACTGAGCTTGATCGCGGTCGCGTCGATACGCTCGGAGACGTGTGCGTCCGAATCTGCCAGCTTCGCGACGCGGCGCTCGTCGGGCTCGAAGTCGATCTTCTGCTTGCCGTCCGTTCTGAGTATCGAGTAGGCGTACTGCACGTCCACGTTCAGGAACTCCCCCGGCGTGTGGTCGGGGCCCGTGGCCGCGCTATCGAGGCGGCGCTGGAAGCCCGGTACCCCCAGGTCGGGTTTCACGTCGAATGACCAGCACCGATCGGCAGGGCGTTCGCCGGGCCACAGCTCGACCGTCGGTGCGTAGATCGTGGCGTCCTCCCTGCTCGCGAGCGCGCGTTCCACCGCGCGCAGCCCGATCGCCGTCTCCCGGTCGGCCGGTGCCAGCAACAGGACGGTACCGTCGGGCGCGAGGCCTTCGAGGTAGCGCTCGACTACCCCTACTGGGTCGTCGAGTTCGCTCAGCACGTTCGCGAAGACGAGCAGGTCGTACGCGCCATCCGCTGCCTCGGTGCTCGTGTCCGTGGCAGCACTCGCGCCGACAGGCTCGAAGTCCTCCGCACGCTCGCGGTGGATCTTCGGGTACTTGTTCCGGCCGGCGTCGGCGAGCAGCTGCTCCGAGAGATCGGCGGCGGGACTGGGCTCGATCGCGTGATACTCACAGAGAGCGTCGTCGGGAAGACGGTCGAAGAGGGCGAGGGCCGGCCCGCCGACCCCCGCGCCGACGTCGAGGGCTCGTAGGTGGGTCGGCAACAGTCCGTCGGCCGCCAACTCCTCCAGCAGGTATGTCGTCGCGGCGTAGTAATCGGGTAGGTGATAGATCGCGTAGGCGAGAACGGTCTCGGCGTCGTACGCGACCGACTCGCCCGCGAAGTAGGCCGCTTTCAGCTCCCGAATCCGGGCTCGTAATCGATCACCCGACTCGCCTTCCGGCCAGCCCGGTCCATAGCGGGCGACGAGGCGGTCTTCGAGCCGGCGGGAATGTGACTCGGGGAAGGTCTCGACGCTCCCGACACTGAGGCCGAAGCTGGAGGAATCGAGGGTACCTTCGGGGACCGGGACGAAGGTGCCGTCCTCGCGTTCGAGGAGCCCGAGATCGGAAGCCAGCCCCCGGAGGACCTCCCGTACGACCGCGGGGTGGGGCCTGCCGGGAACGTACTCGTCGATCTCCTCGGGGTCGATCGGACGCACCTGTCGGAGGTATTGGGCGTTCTCGTAGATCGCCTCGCGCTGCTCGGGGGTCATCGCACGCTCCCCCCGGCCGGTTCCCATGGAGAACACCGTCGATCACCAGAGACGAGAGGAAACGAGAGCTGTCCCACCCGCCGAGAGGGGACCGGCACGGGCACGGTCACAGGGACTCCCCCGCCTCGCGGTAGAGTGCTTCGAACTCTCGGGGATCGGCGTCGGCGATCCGGGCGGCCGCGGCCGCGACGTCCTCGCTCCCCTCGAGGGCGGTCTGGATCTCGGCGTAGATCTCCGGGTCGCCGCTCGTCACACGGGCGGCGACCTCCGAAAGCGCCCGCGAGACGGGCGTGTGAAAGCGCTCGTCGATCGGCTCGGCCGCGAGCGCGAAGGCCAGCACGGCCGCGTGGGTCCGGGCCTGGACGGTCCGCATCGCCCGGTCGTGTTCCTCGGGAGTGGTCACGAAGGGCTCGTTGCCCGCGGCCCGCAGCGCAGCCTCGATCCCCGCGGTCACCGAGTCGGCGTCGCTCTCGCGCTCGTTCTCCAGGTCGTCGGTGTCCTCTCCCGGCGACTCGGCGGCGTCGGTGACCATCGCGACGGTCCCGGGGGCGTGCTCGGGCGCGAACAGCGGGTGGAGGCTCAGCCGCTCGAGATCGGGGGCGTGTTCTATCATTGCGGCTACCGGTTCGTCCATCGTTCCGGTGACGTCGAAGACCGCCCGCTTCGCTCTCGGCGCGTGGGTCGCGATCGCGTCGGTCGTGGCCGGGATCGGGACGGCGACCGCGACGACGTCGAAGCGCTCCGCCGGATCGGGTTCGACCACTCGCCCGCCGACGGCCGCCGCGGCCTCGATCGCGACCTGGGGATCGATATCACAGAAGGCGGTGTCCTCACAGTCCAGAACGCCCGCGATCCACCGCCCGACCGCGCCGGCACCGACGACCAGCAGCGACCCCTCGGTACCGCCTCCGGTCGCAGCGCCGTCGAACCCGGCTACCGCTCGGTCGGTCTCGGCGTCGCTGTCGCTTCCGGCCTCAGCGCCCGGTTCGGCCGCGTCGTTCGCGTCCGTGGCGGTGCTCGGCTTGGTCGTATCGTTCAGCTCGCTTGGCACGGTAGCCTCCCGGGTTCGACGTGTGTGGTAGCCGGCCTCGGTATCGCCACGGGACCGGACCGAACTCGGGGGGTGGCGCAGCCGAAAAAGGGCGGCGTCATGGGAGGGCAGTACCGTGCGGTCTCGCAAAAGGGGTTCGCTCCGATCGCACTCGGCGGGGATACCGAGGTCGGTCGATCGACGGGGAACCGACCGGTCGGCCGATGGGCATCGAGGAGGGCCTCGCTCGCGGGGAACCTACAAGGGGGGCCGGGCCGATAGCGTGGTATGGACTCGCGAACCGTTCCGATCGGCGTGTTCGCACAGGTAGCGTTGCTCGCCGCGCTCCGGTACAGCGAGTTCGCCATCACGGTGCCGGCGGTGCTCGCGGTTCTCTCGGCCGGCGGGGTCGTCGCAGGGATCGCCAGTCGCGACCCGCCGCGGGCGCGGTTCGACGGCGCGGCCACCCTCTTGGTCGGGACGGTCGTCGTGGTCGGCGGTCTGCTCGCCCTCGCGCAGTTCCGGCCGAGCGCTCTCCCGCCGATCTTCGTCGGCGGGATGTTCGGCGGCCTGATTCTCGGGATCTTGGGCTTCATGCTCGCGATTCCGTTCGTCGGCCTGTACGGCGCGGGCTGTGCGGTACTGGGTGCACGTCTCCGCCGGCTCGCGAGCGAGACGGCCGATTCGGTTCGGGGATAGCAGGAACGAAGAGCGATCCGATCGGGACAGGAGGCCTCCGTTCGTCGTCGGCGGCCGTCACCTTCCTCGCTTCAGTCGACGACCAGTGACTTCGGGTACTCGGTGAGGTTCTCGTAGCCCTCCTCGGTCACCACAACGAGATCCTCGATGCGGACGCCGCCGATAGCTGGATCGTACAAGCCCGGCTCGATCGTGATCACCTGGCCGGCTTCGAGGTCGCCCCCGCCCGCCGAGAGCCGGGGGGGTTCGTGGACGTCCAGGCCGACGCCGTGGCCCGTCGAGTGGATGAAACCGGTTTCGGTCCGCTCGTCGCTGCGCAGCGTGGCGTAGCCGGCCTCCTCGTA